>JAJUGS010000340.1 GCA_029265875.1 Prolixibacteraceae bacterium | reverse complement strand
GTCGCCCACCATCGGGATTTCGTTACGTTTCACATCAATATCCTGCAAAGCGCGTTCGTAAGCCAGCAGGAACATTTGCGCATCGGGCTTGCCAAAACGGATAAACGACTTGCCGATAATTTTCTCCACCATATCGGCCAGGCTGCCCACAGCCACCGAAATATCATTCTGGCTCACCGGGTAATTGATGTCGGTATTGGCCACCACCACCGTCATGTTCTTTTTCCGCAGCAGGTTGATGGCTTTGTTGATGTCTTCGTTCCAGTTAAAACCCTCGTCATCCAGAAAGGCAAAAGATTCAATGTGGTCGATGTGGTTCAGGTCGATATTTTTCACCGCCACCGTTTTCAAACCCGCGGTTTCGATATAATGCGCCGAATTTTCCGTACCGAGATAGGCAACCGCATTTCCGTTGGAGACCTTGACTTTGAAATATTCCATGGCCAGCATCCCCGACGACAGGATTTTGTCGGCAGTTACCTGGTGAACACCGCGGTCCTGGTACCATTTGGCCAGCATTTCGGGACTGCGCGACGAATCGTTGGTCAGCAGGTAATATTTAATCCCTTTCTGATCGAGGTATTCGAACGTGTTGACAATTCCCGGAATCAGCCCCTGGTGGTTTTTCAGCACACCAAATGCATCGAAAAACACGGCTTTGTAATTCCTCACAACACTCCTGAAACTTTTTGTCCTGATCATATTCTCTAAATTTGATGATTGCTGATAAAATTTATTAACCCGCAGATTGATTTTTCCTGAATACCCCGCCCCTGGAGGGAGCAGGAAAAATCAATCTGCCCGTCTGCCTGCTGGCATTGCCCCCTTTTTGGGGTGGGGGTGAATTAACCTGATAACAAATTAATTCCATCCTTTAAATTTTTAAAGCCCTGAGGATTTTATCCACATCGTAATTGGTTTCAATGGCCGGCAAATAAATATCGTAAGCTTCTTTGGCCAGTTTGTGGGAGTAATTTTTGCGGAAGAAATAAGGACCGTCCTTGATCACGTAATTCAGGATAAAAAACCGGTAAGCTTCTTTAATCAGCCTCACCTCCGGCTCGGTGAGCGGAAAAATACGGTGATATTCCTTTAGAAACATTATAAAACGGTCTTCCATCAGCGGATCGACAAGATAGCTGAAAACCGTGCGGTCGCCCACATCGGAACAAACACGGCTGAAGAAGTAAAAATCCATCACGCGCGACGACATCCGGAACCAGTCGTAATCCCAGCGTGAAAAGAACTTCCCGTTGGTATCGATCGAAAAATTGCCGATGTTCCAGTCGATAAAAACCGGGATTACCTCAAAATCGGTGATATAATTTACCTTGTCCGCATTTTCCAGAAAAATATCACAGTGTTTCAGCACCATCGATTTGTGTTCGGGACACATTTTCATTTCGTTGTTATTCACCGATTTCATCAGTTTGTGAATATCGGTCACCACGGTTTTCGACGCGTTGGGCAACTGGTTGCAAATGTTGGTGCAGGCCTGGTGAAAACGGGCAAGTTCGCGGCCCAGCTTTCTGATCAGCTTTTCATCCAGCCGGCGCGGCAGTTTCAGTTTGGTTTGAATGGGGTTGTAAAAAACCACCCACGCGCTGCCGTGTTCATGGTGATACCGGTAAATAAACAATTCGTTTTTCTTTACCAGCGACTGCGCCAGAAATGCCTGGTAGGGCGCTTCCAGATTGTTGGCCAGGTTATTAATAATGATGTGATCTTCCCTGAAATCGTCGTATTTGCCATAATCCGAAAGTTTTGCAAACACGGGTTCGCGTTTGTAAAACGAGATTTTGTAAACCTGGTTGGTGGAAACATAGGCGCTTACATCGTAAACACCCTTTATTTCGTGCCGGTCGTCGAACTCGCGCCACGCGTGTTTTACAATTTCAATATAATCAGGTTGATGCATGTTTCTGTTTAAATAATTTCAAAATAGCGTTTTAACTCCCAATCGGTAACCTGGTGCCCGAATTGCCTCCACTCCCACTCTCTCGTTCGGGTGAAATGATCGGTAAAACCTTCGCCGAAAAGCTCGCGTGCCAACGCCGATCCGGCCATTCTTTCCGTGGCTTCCATCAGGTTTACCGGCAGTTTTTGGGCATTGCTGCTGTAACTGTTCCCGGTAACCGGGCCCTCCTGCAGTTTGAGTTTGTGTTTTATTCCGTATAAACCCGAAGCCAAAGCCGCAGCCAGCGCCAGATAGGCGTTTGTGTCGGCTCCCGGAACCCGTGATTCGATGCGGGCCGATTCCATTCTTCCGTCAATCACCCGAACAGCAGCGGTGCGGTTGTCAAAACCCCAGGTTACGTTGGCAGGTGCCCAGTCGCCATGCCCGATCCGTTTGTAACTATTCACCGTGGGTGCAAACATCGGCAGAATTTCAGGTAAACAAAGCAGTTGGCCGGCAATGTAATGTTCCAGTATTTCGGTCAATCCACCCTTTTCATCCCAGAAAAGGTTTGTTTTCCCTTCGGCATCCCACAAACTCTGGTGAATGTGCCCGCCACAACCCGGCAGGTTTTTATTCCATTTGGCCATAAAACTGGCGACCATGTTGTGGCGGTAAGCAATTTCCTTCACCCCGTTTTTAAACAGAATGGCTTTGTCGGCAGCCGCCACGATTTCGTCGTAATAAACGGCCGCTTCAAAAACACCGGGCCCCGTTTCGGTGTGCATCCCTTCCAGCGGCACATTGAATGCCTCCATAAAATCGATCACCTCGTTCACAAAACCCTGGTTCATCGAAGTTCTGAGTTCGGAATAGCCAAACATTCCCGGTGTAATCGGTTGTAGCTGTTGAAAACCGGAATTGCTGATTTCGGAGGGTGTTCCCCTGAAACAAAACCACTCAAACTCCTGGGCAAACCGCGTGGTGAAACCCATGTTCCGGCATTCGGCAGCCACCTTTTTCAGCAAACTGCGGCTGCATGAAACACCGGCGTATTTCGGATCTTCGCCAAAATCGGCCAGAAAAAACGGGGTGTTATTTTCCCAGGGAATTTTCCGGAAGGTGGAGAGATCGATTTTTGCCTTTCCGTCAGGATAACCGGTGTGCCAGCCGGTAACTTTGCCATTATCGTAACAAACATCGCCCGAATCCCAGCCAAAAACCACATCACAAATACCCAGCTGCTGATTGTTTGATTCCAGCAGTTTTCGTTTGTGGATATATTTCCCGCGCAATATGCCGTCAATATCGGTGATGGCAATTTTTATCTTTTTTGAATCTGTCTGGTTTAGTAAATCCAAAACCTTTTCGTTTTCCATCCGGGCTTTTATTTTATTCACCAAAAATAATGAAAATCGCCCCCTTTTGCGCGCAACTGTGCCAACCAAAATGGTTTTTACCAAAAATTCTTTTAAAATTCATGAACACCCCCTTTAAAAATCAGGCTGATTCTCAAAACTAAGAAATAAGAAAGATATATGTCATATTTTTATTTCCTCACTCACCCCGAATTTTCCCGATTTACATCTGGAAAACTCTGCCCCTCTCTCACGGAGAGAGGGGAAAAGACACCTTTAGGTGGATTGCCCGCCTGACCAGCATTGTCGGGCAGGGGGTGAGTGTGAGTTAAAATACGAAATCATAATCTTCTTATTTTCTTAAAGAAATTATCACAGACGAAAACCTGTTGAAAT
>JAJUGS010000209.1 GCA_029265875.1 Prolixibacteraceae bacterium | reverse complement strand
TCAATGAAATTGTGGGTCATTTCACTCACATTTTCAAGCGTGTTTTCAAGTTGCGCAGTTTTGTACCTTTTCTCCCGATTGAGTTGAAATATCAGAATTGCGGCTGTAAACAGCACAAAAACAGCAATAAAGTAGATAAAAATTGTCCTTCTGAATGAATGTTGCAGTGGCACTTTTTGATGTTTTAAAATGTTATTAATTTCTTTTTTTTACAAGAGACTTTTACACACTGAAGCAGTAACCGTAACCCGATTTTCCTTTAACATAGTCGCCGTATCTGCCTATTTTTTTGCGCAGACGGGCGATATTTACATCCACATTGCGTTCGGTAATAATGATATCATCGCTCCAAACACGGCTCAAAATATCCTCGCGGCTGATATATTGCCCCTGGTGCTTCATCAGCAATACAAGGATTTCGTATTCTTTCCGGGTGAGGTTTACATCGGAATTGTCAATATTAACTGTTTTATTTTGGGTATTAATTTCGAGGTTTTCAACTTTCAGAATATTGATGGCAGTCTGTTCACCGGCACTTCTTTTTAATACAGCTTTTACACGGGCAATTACTTCTTTAATTGAAAATGGTTTCGAAATATAGTCGTCAGCCCCAACATTGAACCCGGTAAGCAGGTCATTTTCAGAGGTACGGGCTGTAAGAAAAATGATGGGTATTGCCAGTTTCAGGTCTTTTCTGATTACCGAAGCCATTTTGTACCCCGACATTTCGTTCATCATCACATCGAGTAACAACAGATCAAAAGTATCAAGCGGTTTGCGCAGGGCTGCTTCGGCTGAATGGGCCACTTCGGTTTTAAATCCTTCGCTTGACAGGTTGAACTCCAGAATTTCGCACAAATCCTTTTCATCGTCAACAATCAATATTTTTGGTATTGAACTCATAGTATTTATTCAATCGGTTTATGTCTGATGTCTTTCCCTTCAATAGAGTAAATCGCCGCTTCTGCAATGTTGGTGGCATAATCGGCAATGCGTTCAATGTTGCTGACCACACCGTTCATATTGATAAAAGTAATCAGCAGTTCTTTGTTCTCTTCAGATATGTTACTTTTTTTAATGGCTTTGTTCAGCATTTTCTGGTTGATTTCGTCCACCACGCTGTCGTTTTTAATGGTCCAGATGGCAAATTCGCGGTCGTCGTTGGTAAACGAAAGCAGCGCTTTATTCACCATGATTGAACTTTGCATGTGCATGTTTGCAATTACATCGGTAAGACTGACATAAACCTCGGGTGTTTTTATTTTTTCGATAAACCTGATAATGCTGATTACCAGGTCGCCAATACGCTCGAGATTGATGATGATGCGGAAACAGGCGATAATTTTGCGCAGGTCGGTAGCCAGTGGCTGGTACAAAACGATGTAATCGGTTATTTTATCACTCAGTTTTACTTCCAGTTTGTCTATTTTCTTTTCGTTTTCCTGAATTTCCTTTACAACATCTTTTGACAATGTCGTGTTCCCTGAGGTTACGATTTTACCCAGTAAATCGAGCTGGTGCAACACCAGATTGGCAAATTCACCAAATTCGGTGAAAATGTTTTTGAGTGCTTCATCTTTTCTTGTTGACATGGTATGTTCAATTTTGTGTGAAGTTAATTTTTCTACCCGAATTTGCCGGTGAGGTATTCTTCGGTACGGCGGTCGCGGGGTTTGGTAAACATGTCATTGGTTTTGCCGTATTCAACCAGTTCGCCCAGGTACATAAAAAGCGAATAATCGGAAATACGGGCTGCCTGCGACATATTGTGTGTCACCAGGATAATGGTGTAGTTCTCCTTCAGTGTCACCAGCAAGTCTTCTATTTTTGCTGTGGCAATGGGGTCGAGGGCCGAAGTGGGTTCATCGAGCAGGATTACCTCAGGGTCGAACGCAAGCGCCCGTGCGATGCAAAGCCGCTGTTGCTGTCCGCCCGAAAGGAATGTGCCCTTTTTATAAAGTGTGTCTTTTACTTCGTCCCACAAGGTAACATCGCGCAGCGAGCGTTCCACAATCTCATCTTTTTCACTGCGTTTCAGGCTGATGCCATTCAGTTTATACCCCGCAATCACATTGTCATAAATGCTCATTGTCGGGAAAGGGTTGGGACGCTGAAAAACCATGCCAGCCATGCGCCGTAATTGTATGGTGGGCATGTTTTTAATGTCTTTTCCGTTGAGGATCAGTGTTCCGGTGGTTTCAATGTTTTCGTACAATTCGTGCATGCGGTTGATGGCTCTCAGCAACGTGCTTTTTCCACAACCCGAAGGCCCCATGATGGCTGTGACGCTGTTTCGTTTGATGTCAACCGAAACGTCTTTTACAGCGTATTTGCCTTTATCATACGAAACCGACAGGTTACGGATGGATAAAACCGGATCTTTTATTTGTTTAATGTTATCGTTCATGTTTTTACTTGGTGCGGGCAGCAATTTGTTTCGAAATCAGGTTTAAAGATAATACAATCGCCATGAGCAGAAGGGATGAACTCCAGATTAATCCCACCATATTGGGATCGTTATAAAACTCCCAAATGAGCAGCGGAACCGCACTGGTGGGTTTTGTAATATTCAGGTTGATAATGGTACTTCCGAGCGCTGTGAGCATCAGTGGAGCTGTTTCGCCCAAAACCCTTGAAATGCCGAGTAGAATACCTGTGAGCAATCCGCTGAACCCTGTCGGAATCAATACCTTCAGTATTACTTTGTAATAAGGAACTCCCAGTGCCAGTGCGGCTTCTTTGATGGTAACAGGAATCATTTTCAGCGTTTCTTCGGTCGAACGTACAATCATCGGCAACATCATAATCGCTAATGAAACACTCCCCGCCAGCGCAGAATATCCATTTGTGATACCTTTCACCACCCAAATGTAGGCGATCAGACCAAGCACAATTGAAGGCACTCCCTGTAAAATATCTGAAATGTTACGCGTGAGGTTGGCCATGAATTTACCGGGATTTTCGTAAAGGTAGATTCCTGTAACCACTCCGACTGGTATAGCCATCACAGCTGCGACAACCATCATCAGCAACGTTCCTGTGATTCCGTTGGCAATTCCTCCCGGTATCAGTTCTCCGTTGGCGAGCGCTGTCATTGCTTCGTATGAATTAGGCGGGGTTTTCAGGATAAAATCCAAACTGATTTGTTTGTACCCTTTTTCAATCAGCTTGAAAATAATTAGCACAATGGGAGAGATGGTTACCACCGAGAGCAGGACAACCAGTACCCGAATGGCTTTATCCTTTAAGGCGCGGCTTTTCAGCTTTGATTTTGCGATTTGTTTATGCTGATATTTCATGGTAAATCAGTTCAGTTTTTTGATGATGAATTTACCCGCCGCATTTATAACTCCGGTAATGAGGAAAAGCAGTAACCCGATAGCAATAAGCGAACTCAACTTTAATCCGTCGGCTTCGCCAAACTGGTTGGCGATTACACTGGCCATAGTATTTCCGGTGCTGAAAAATCCATCGGGGATGACGTTGGCATTTCCTATCAGCATGGTAACTGCCATTGTTTCGCCCAAAGCACGGCCAAACGAAAGGATGTATCCGGCAATGATTCCCGATCGTGCAGAAGGTACAATTACATTAAATATAACTTCCGATTTGGTGGCACCCAGCGAATAGGCTGCCTCTTTCAGTTCGTTCGGCACCATCATGATAATCTCATTACTCAGCGAAGTGGCATAAGGAATAATCATGATAGCCAGTATTATGCTGGCGGTAAATACGCCAAAACCCTGGTTGGGGAGGCCAAGTCCGACCAGAAACGGGCGAAGCACATAAAAGCCCCATAATCCATAAACAATCGAAGGAATTCCGGCCAATAAATCGACCATGGTTCCGAGTACTTTTGCCATTCGTGTACCCCGGTAATATTCACCCAGAAAAAGCGAAGCCGAAAACGACAATGGCAAACTTATCAGCAGTGCCGTTACCGAAGTTATTACAGTTCCGGCAATAAATGGCAGTGCCCCGTAGTTTTCGCTTCCCTGTGTTGGATTCCAGGTGTTGCTGAAAACAAAGCCTGCCCCAAAGGATTTAAATGCCGGAATAGCCCCTTTTACCAGCGAAAAAACCATTCCACCTGCCACAAACAAAATTATGAAAGAGGAGAATAGCAAAATTATCTTTGTGATTTTATCGCTGTTCATGATTCAGACAATGAGATTTTGAATATTCAGAACAAATATTATTTAATTGAATTACTGATTTAACAATGGCTGTCCATCATAGGTAACTGTCCGGAGAATGGCTTTGGCTTTTTCGGCAGTTTCGGCGGGCAGCGGCGAATAATGAACTTTTTCAGCTTCTGCCTGTGCCTGGGCACTTACCAGCCAATCGAGGAATTTAACGGTAGCCAGCGCCTGGTCTTTTGAACGGTTGTTATAGTTTTGTTCTTTGTATAAAATAATCCAGGTAAAACCACTGATCGGGTATGCATCAGCCGCTGCCGGATTGGTGAGCATTATGCGTGTGTCTGCCGGGATTTCTGCCTGCGCAGCTGCGCTTACCGAGGCAATTGTGGGTGCAATGTAGTTGCCGGCACTGTTCTGTACTTTTGCTGTTTGTATTTTCTGTGCAAATGCATATTCAGATCCAATATAACCAATGGCACCCTGGGTTTGCGAAATCGTTCCGGCAACACCCGGGTTACCTTTTGCCCCCATTCCAACAGGCCACTGGAGCGATTTTCCCACGCCAACTTTTTCAGCCCAAACTTTGCTTATTTTGGTCATATAATCACTGAAAATGTGTGTTGTTCCGCTTCCATCAGATCTTACAACAACAGTGATGGACAGATCAGGCAGATTCAAACCCGGATTGTTGCTTTTGATTTTCGGATCGTTCCATTTCTTCACATTCCCCATAAAAATGTCTTCGAGCAGTTGGTTCGAGAGTCTCAGACTGTCAACACCCGGAAGATTGTAGGCAATAACCACAGCACCCAATACGGTTGGAATATGAACAATTTCCGCCGGCATTTTAATCATGGCTGTATCATCCAGAAATGCATCGGTTGCCCCAAAATCTATTACTTTATCGGTCAAAGAACGGATACCGCCACCCGAGCCAATTCCACCGTAAGTTAACTGTGTGCCAGTTGATTGGGTATATTGTGAAAACACCATATTATAGTAAGGCATCGGGAAAGTGGCACCTGCAGCAGTGAGAGTGATTTTTGACGCAGGCTGGGCTGATTCGTTTTTGTTCGGCTTGTTTCCACACGAATAAAGTGCAAATACAGCCATCATGATAATTACCAATTGTTTCATTTTTTTAATTTTTAAATTCAAGAATTATTATGCTTAATATTTTATTTCTACATTGACAAATGCGTAGGTTGTTGTTTTTTGAGCTTCGTCGGCCGGATTCCAGTACCTGATATTTGGTGAAATCCTGATACCTTTTACCGGGCTGAATTCAAGTCCGCCCATCAGTAACTGGCCGTCTTTGGCAAGTTGCCACGGGATGGTTTGTCCTTCCAGCGGTATTGATTGTAAATCATCGAAACGGGCGAAGTATTTAATTTTTTCTCCGGGTTTCCAGGTAGCATAAACCGATGTTCCGTACATGTCCTGCCCTTCGGTCATTTTGGTATTCCACTGGTAATTATACTCGGCAGCAGCTACAAACTTTTTACCTGTATAACCCGCAAAACCTGCAAAAGAGGTTTGTTTAACTTCCTTGCCCATATAGTCGGCATAAACACGGGCTGTAAAATTTCCAATTTCTTTTACAGTAATTCCTAAAGCCGGTCGCAGGAATTCGTCACGCTGAAGCGATTTGTAACCTTCGCCGTTGAAAACAGAAATATCGGCACTTATATTTTTTGTAAAGGTGTAGTCAGCGGTTGCCCCCAGGTCGGCACTGGAGTAGAAAGAGTAAGCATCCATGAATACTTTTTCAATATAACGCAAACCCCAGATATCTTCTGAATATTTAAACTGTGTGGTTGGGATCATTCCGAAGAGTGCTTTAAAGTTTTCATTTTTATACTGCATGAAAGCTAATTTCAAAAATGCCGTGTATTGCAGGTTGCCTACTTTGGGGTCACCCACATCAACGGATAATCGTCCATACCAGTTTTGACTGAAATTGTATTCGTATCCCAGATAGGCGCGTGTAATTTCAAAAGCCGGTGTGGTTTCGCCATCCGAAATTGCAGTATTGAAGTTTGTAAAGATCAAAGCTGACGGTTTCCCTCCCGGTTTAAAAGTTACGTTTGTGGTTTGACTCCAGGTACTCAGTGCTGCCACAATTGCCAGCAAAAGAAGTGATAATGGTTTTTTCATTTATTTCAATATGAATAATTTTATGTTGCAAAAATGAAATATATGCATTACAGCCCTGTTACTAAAATATTACAAAACGATTAAATTTTGTAATTTACACTATGTAAAGAATTTTTTAACAGCAAGTTATGCCTGTTTCATTTTTGTTACAAAACTGTAAAAGTTGTGATTTTGACTTGTAATATTCAGGGCATCACAACGAACGAATTTGGTAGATTGAAATTGCAGAATCAACTCAGTTTAAATGGTAAAACCATAAATGATGGTTGAAGGTAATTGCATTCATTTATATAATTGCGAATTGCAGAGGAATTGGAATCAAGGTTCAGAAAATATTTGTAGCTAAAATTTGGAACAAATAGCCTGATGAATTGCCGGGTACACTCGGAAAGTTAACTACGAAAAATCTCAGATTTCAATGGCAGACAAATACTCGTCGGCCTCAATTTTAATGGTTTTTGTTTTATTTAACATGTTGTATTTGTGGTGGTTAAAGTAGCTTTGTGCTTCGCGGTTGTTATAAAAACTGCCAAACCATTCAAGAGGCCTTATCCGCTGTTCAAGATTATCAGCAAGCTCCATAAACTCTTCAAAACTAACCTCTTGCCCTGTCATTGTGTATATTCTTCCGCTTTCGAAGTTGTAAGTAAAATCAAGGTGCTGGGCAACAATCCATTCCTGGGTTGTGTCCAGCGGGTTTTCTGATTTAAACCGGGTATATAGAACCAGCATTTTACCATCGGGCATTCCGTAAAAATAAACCGGCAATAATGTTTGAAAGCAGGTATTTTCGGATCGATAGATTAATTTCGATTTGGTTTTCATGGCTAATGACGTTTAAATTAATATGGCAATTTAGGTCGATTTGTCTTATAAATACTGGATTAACTATTAAATATCGATTAATTTTTATAGTGGTCGTAAATAAACAGTATTCATTTTTACCATTACATTACATTTCATTTCATCTGAACAAATTATTGAAGTTTCTGATTAGTTGTCGGTTGTGCTTGTTCTCTTTCATCTGCATTTTCACCCGATGGAACTCACATGTAATTTGTTCATCGTTATTTGTGTCTTTCTGCAAACATGTTCGTTTCATATAAAGAAATATCAGCATTTATTTAACACTGATGAACAAGCAGAAAGCCATTATTTGAGGT
>JAJUGS010000081.1 GCA_029265875.1 Prolixibacteraceae bacterium | reverse complement strand
CGAAAGCGCTCCGCAGGCCGAAACCGTGGTTTTTAACTTTCCGGCACGCGAAAAAATGGCAAAAGTTGAAATGCCCGCAGTTAAAGTTCATTGGTACGATGGCGGTATTTTACCTGCCCGGCCCGATTTACTCCCCGAGGGTGAAAACCTGATGGGCGACGGACTGGGAGGCTGTATTTTTGTGGGTTCGAAAGATACATTGATTACAGGTTGTGGAGGTTTTAACCCGCGGCTTTTGTCAGGCAGAAAACCCGAAGTGCCGCAAACATTGAGAAGAATTCCCGGTGCGGTGGGTTATGTGGATGGGCCACACGAACAGGACTGGATCAGGGCCTGCAAGGAATCTCCTGAAAACAGGGTGGAAGGAACATCGCATTTTGGTTACTCCGGGCCGTTTAACGAAATGGTGTTGTTGGGAGTTCTGGCTATCCGGTTGCAAAGTCTGAACAAAACGCTGATTTGGGATGCTGAGAATATGCAGTTTACCAATATTTCCGCCAATGAAGAACTGAATATTGTTACTTCCGACGATTTCAAAGTAATTGACGGGCACCCGCATTTCGATACAAAATATGCCAAATTTAATGCACTCGAAGCTGCTTCGGGTTACATCAAACACGAATACCGCGAAGGCTGGAGTCTGCCGGCCATGCCGTAATTTTGTCTCTCGCGAAGACGCAAAGTCGCGGTTGAAAAATCTTTGCGTCTTCGCGCCTTTGCGTGAGCTTTTTTCTTGTCAACGGTAAAAAATCTGCTTTTAAGGTCTCTCCTCCCAAAATGAAGTTGTCCCAATTTCCCCGACTTTTATGTACCTCCGGCTTTTCAGGATTTCTGCTGATCCGTCTTTTACAAATTCAGCTAAAATAAGGTAGCCGCCGGTTTGTTGCGGCACGTTGAAAAACGCGGGGATGTTTACCCGCTGGTACGCCGGAATTTCGATTTTCCGTTGTTGTTGTGCCACAATTTTGCCTTTTGAATCCATCAATTTTACGGTAATTGTTCCTGTGGATTTTTCTTTTAAATCGTTTACGCCAACCAGGTTAAATGCCAGTTCTTCACCAGGTTGATAGTTCCCGTTGGGGAAGTAGCGCTGGTCGGCCAGGTCGATAAAAACGGCAGCCGGGGCAAAGGCGTGTTTCAGCCACTTCAATGTCGGGCCCTGTTCCAGGTCTTTGATGTTGTTGATGTACCAATCGCCGGTGTAACCATAATTGTTGGTGAGGTGGCAAAATGCCAGAACCCCCGCCATCGTTCTTTCTCCGCGAATCCATTCGGTTTCGCAGGCCAGCCAGTAAGCCTGCATTTCACGGCGTTGTTCAGGTGTGGCATTTTCGCCCAGAAAACTGTCGTAAATATTTTTTGTGAGTTTTGCCGGCTGACCATCGCGCCAAAGCCAGTTCCAGCCATATTCGTTTACAAGCTGCGTTGCCGAGGCTTCCAGGTATCTCAGTTGGTCAGGCTCCCAGTCGTCCATTTTCCCAAGCTTGTAAGAATGTTCTTTGAGGTATTGTTCCGGCGATTTTTGCTGCATTATATTCCAGCCAGCCCTGTATAAATGGGGTTCATCCATCGGGTCGGTGCCAGCCAGGTCGCTTTCCATCATATAACCGGCATCCCAGATTCGGGTCGGGTCGAGTTGCTGCAATTCAGGAATCAACGTGTTTCCAATATAGTTGTTGGTGTTTTCGTTGATGGCATCCCAAATGGCAATGCTGGGGTGGTTCCCGTCGCTCCAAACCCAGTCGGTATATTCTTTTCTGATTTGTTCGTCCCAGCCGTGGTTTTGCCAATAAAGCCATTCATTCTGAAAAATCATTCCGCATTCATCGGCCAAATCGTACCAGAAATCGGGCACCAGCCCCACACAAATACGCATGGCATTCCAGTCGATGGCTTTCGGGTCGTCAATCAGCATTTTCTTTACCCAATCGCGGTCCCAGGGCAGCGCCTGGCAATCGGGGTCTTCGAAAAACCTGTGCAGCGTGATGTTGCTGCCACGCAGGTAATATTTTTCGCCATTCAGGTAAAAGAATTTTCCACGGCGCTCAAAATCGCGCATCCCAAAATTTTCAGTTACCTTATCCGAAAGTTTTTCCCCATCCCACAATCTGATTTCGGCAGTGTATAAAAACGGATTTTCAGGTGACCAGTTTTTAAAATCATTCATCGGAATATCGAACGCAAGCTGTGTTTCGTTGTCGCGGGTAACAATACCTTCGGTTTGCCCTTTTGCAACCACTTTCCCCGATACTTTTTCACGGATTATAACTTCGGCTTTTACCTGGTCAGTCATCGGGTCGCCATACATCACCTGTTGCGGATAGAAACTGCGAACCAACATTTTTACCGTCACTTTTTTGTTTTTTACAGAAGGCAGAATCAGGTTATTTCTGATTTTTTGTTTCCCGGAAAACGAAAGAAAAACATTGTCCCAGATACCGGGAATGTAATTCACCTTTTCCTTGTCGGTGCTGCCGGCAGCTTGCGGTGGTAACCAAATCCGTTCGCCCACCCGGATGAGGATTTCATTTTCGGCGCCAAATTTCAGGGCGTTTGTTACTTTTAAATCGATAGGCGTGTAGCACGAAATCGATTGCCCGACATCTTTCCCGTTGATGTAAACCTGTGTTACAAACTGGCTTTTCAGAATCGAAAGCATCACTTCACAACCGCTTAAATCAGCCGGAATGCTGACCACCTTTTTGTACCAACTGTAACGCGGTTCGTATTGCAGTTTCCGGTAATCGTAAGCTTCATCGGCCAGAACCTGGTCGGGGCGTTTAAAGAGTTTGTCGTAAGATTCGATTTTTGGTTTGGCCAAATGAATCAGACCGGGAACCGGACATTTACGGGTAAATTTCTGTGGTGGAAAAGCATCTTTTGTCTGCTCAAAATCCCAGGTTCCGTTCAGGTCGATGGTTTTTCCTTCGTTCTGGGCAAGGGCTGAAACTGAAAAGAGCACGATAATAATAAGAATGATCAGGTTTTTCATTGGTTTAGGTTTAAAACACAAAGACGCGGAGATGCAAAGAAAAATCCCTGCTTCTACGCGCCTTTGCGGTATTTAATAATATTAGTTTACAATGGCAGCAATACCGGCGCCAATGAGGCTTGAATTGGGTACTTCCACAATTTCGTAGTACCTGCGGTTGTCGCCCGAGAGGAAACCCTGCAGGAACGATTCAAACATAATCCTGAAGTTGAGCAGTTTGTAGAAAGTGGTACCTTCAATGGTCATCAGTACAGGTTTTTCCGGAGTTTTTGCTTTTCCGGTTTTCAGTATTACGGCAGCCATGCTGGCAGCAACCAGTTTAGCGGCCCTCTGAATGAGCGTATTGATAATTTCGCAGGCTGCTTCTTTATCTTCTTTTGTAACCAGCACTGTGGAAAGAACATTCGACGGAAGGTCAATTCCGCAAACAAATTTGTTCACTTCTTCCGAAGTCAGATCTCCCATTGCCTTCATTCTGACAGTACTTTCAGCGCTGAACACTTCTTCGGCAGCGGCTGTTTTGAGAGCAGTAGTACAAAGGCCGCCAAAATAACCACCGGCAATCATCTTTTCAAATGTATAACGGCCCGGAAGTTTGGTTGTATTATCAAAAGCAACATCAATATCGGTCCGTGGCATCAGGTTGAAGTTCCCCGATTCAATATTGATAATCTGGTTTCCTTTGGCGTCGAGACCCTGCGTTTTTGTAATGTTTTTGTTTTGTTCGATATAGCAGACATTGGTTCCGGTTCCGAGGATAAAACCAAGATAGGTATCGAATTCGCGGCCGGCTGTGGCAGCCTGCCCGGCTAATAAAGTCGAAACCGTGTCATTCATCAGCACAATCTGTTTTTCAGGAGTTCCCATTGCTTCCAGAAGATTTTTGCCCACCATCTGGCCAATTACTTCCGGCGCTTTTACTTCCTTACTCCACTCCAGCAATTTTCCGTCTTTGTTCGGGAAAATTTCAACAGCGTAAGAAAAACAGAACCCGATTTTTTCGGAAACTTCTTTGTAACTGGTAAGGTAAGCAGCCAGTGTGGCAAAGAATTCCTTGTTGGAAAGTTCTTCGTCAACAGCCGGCATTTTGCGCTGCTGCAGGTTTTCGGTCACCAGTTGCAGGTTATTATCAAAGTACATTTTAACTGCCCTGAAATTGGTGCCGCCGGCATCGATGGCAACAACCGGTTCGTTGGGTTTAATTTTTCCTTCAGCCCCGATATAGGTTGGTAGCATCAGTAATGAACCGCCTTTCCCTTCGAGTCCGTTTTTCATTTCCGAGATGAAATCATCGGCAATTGTTTTGATATCAAGTTCTGCGGCTGACAGTTTGTGTTTTTTAATGAATTGTTGTGTTTTGTTCATAATTATATTTTTTTTGAATATGAATTTCTGTGTTGCAAAATAAAGATTTTATCGGAACACTGGTTTAAAAAGCATTTTCAATTTTGAATACCCAGGCAAATTCAGATGGATTAACCGCCGGTGAAATAACAGGAGGTACAATTGTCAAAGCATTTCCTGATTTTTTTGTCCTGACAATTTCTGTGCAACCTAAAAGACTCACATTACCGGATTTTGAAATGCCGTTTACCACGATTGGTTTTTGGGGAATCTGTGTACACAAAACGTACAAATCATGGCCTTTTTTTGTGAAGAATACATTTTCGGTTTTGTTGTTTTTTGACCCTTCCCATTTTCGCGTTCCGTAAATGGCTTCGCCATTGATGGAGAGCCATTTACCCATGTCGAGCAGGCGTTGCTGCATGATTACCGGGATTCGGCCATCGGCGGTGGGGCCAATATCGAGCAACAGGTTCCCACCGGCAGCCACTTTGGCAATCAGCAGATCTACCAGAGCATCCGAACTCATATAGTTATCAAGATCTTCGATGCGGTTGTATCCGAAAGAAGTTCCGATCCCACGGCATTCTTCCCAGGGGCGTTCCACTTCGCCCACACCTGTTTGTTCGTGAACCATGTCATATTCGGTTGTGTAATAACCGCCGTGTTTGCTGCGGGTTTCCTTGCCCCAGCGGTCGTTTACACAAATGCGGTCTTTCACCGGCGATTCGTTGTAAAGCCAGGCCAGAAATTCGGTGCTTTTCCATTTTTCGCTGGGGTGGTCCCATTCACCGTCGGTCCACAAAACATCGGGCTGATAACGGGTTACCAGGTCTTTCATCTGTGGAATCATGTGATCATCCACATATTTTTCAAGATTTGTTTTATACAGCGGATTGTACCATTCGTAAAGGGAATAATAAAATCCCATGCGGAGCCCGGCGTCTTTCACAGCTTTTGTAAGGTCGCCGCATAGGTCGCGGTGCGGGCCGATTTCCACACTGTTCCAGTTCCAGCTTTGTTCGCTGGGCCACAAGGTAAACCCTTCGTGGTGTTTCGAGGTGAGAACCACGTATTTTGCCCCTGCTTTTTTGAATACGTCGGCCCATTGCGCCGGATCGAAATATTCGGCTTTAAAATCACCGGCAAAATCCTGGTACTGAAATTTTTCGCCATACATTTTGTTGTGATGGTCACGGAAAAGTTTACCGGCTTCGCTGTTGTCGTTAATTCTCCACCAGTACCATTCGGCGTATTTGGCATAAACTCCGATGTCGGCATTGGCGGGTGCCCAGGAGGGTACCGAATAAACCCCCCAATGAATAAATATGCCAAATTTCACGTCCTCGAACCATTGCGGAACCGGACGGCTGTCGATGGATGGCCAGTTGGGTTCGTATTTTTGTGCATAAACGCTGGCAGAAAAAGACAATGCTGCCAACAAAGTAATCAGTTGTTTCATTTTAAAAGGTTTAGATGAATTTATTATGTTCAGGTACCTGGCGGACCTGATTATTTTCTGTTAAACTCACGGATAGCATCCAACATGGCCACAATGTTTTCAACCGGTACATTAGCCTGAATATTGTGAACGGTGTTAAAAACAAAGCCCCCATCTTTATTGAAAATATCGCAGGTACGCAAAACATGTTCGCGTACTTCGGAAGGTTTGGCAAACGGCAGTATTTTTTGTGTGTCGATCCCACCGCCCCAGAAGACCAGGTTGCGGCCATATTTTTTTTTCAGTTTCACCGGGTCCATTCCACCGGCGTTAATCTGAACCGGGTTGATGATATCGAAACCGGCACGGATAAAGTTGTCCATAAAAGTTTCCACGGCGCCGCACGAGTGTTTGAATGTTTTCCACTGTGTATTTTCGTGAATCCAGTCGTTTACTTTTTTGTAGTAGGGCAACCACATTTCGTCGAATTGTTCCGGCGAACAAAAAGTGGATTCCTGGGTTCCGAAGTCGGTTCCGCAAGTAAATACTGCGTTTACCTTATTTCCCACCACACTGAAAATGCGGGTCAGGTTTTCGATGGCAATTTCAACCTGTTTTTCGAAAACCGATTTGATGTAATCGGGCCGCATCACGGTGCTCATGTACCATTCGGCCACATCGCGGATGCCTTTCGGGTGACGGAGGTTCATGCCCGGAACCAGTGCAATATCGCCCAGCGCGGTTCCGCCAAATGAAGCAATTACTGCCTTCCCTGAAAAATAAGCTTTGTCCACCTCAATTCTCCAATGTTCGAGGTCTTTGTCCGAAATTAACCCAAATTCTTCCAGGTTGTTTTTCACATCCAGCTCTTCCTCCACAATCGGGTCCTGACGGATAATGGCGTCGAAGAAATAACCGGTTTTTGGCATCCGTGCGCAGGGTGCCAGCGTTGTGTCGCCTTCCGGATACATCAGCACATCACCTTTTTCATTATAAGTAACATTGAAATTTTTAGGCACCATCACTCTTTGCCCCCAGGGAGTTTTCCATTCTTTGAAAGGTGCGTGGTTGTTAAACCCGAACATGTTGTTGCGGCCCCAAGCACCAACCACGTCAACCCCCAGCGAGTCAATCAGTTCCCAATCCACTTCGCCCAGCATCTGGAAAGGTTCAATCACGCGAACCGGTTTGTTTTGCAGTCCATAATAATTACGCAGCTTTGCCACGGTATTTACATGTATTCCGGTAACTCCGGTCGAGCCCATATCGAAGACGATTCTGTCGGGCTGACGGTGGTTGATGGTTTTAAGAAATTGTTCACGTGAGTTCATATAAAACAGGTTTTTTTTTTGATTTAGCTAATTTATTTTTTCTGCAAGCGGCAATTTTGTAAAAATGTCATTACAAATATGCGTTTTTTTGTAAAAGAAAATTTCCAGAAATGCAATTCCCGGGTCAATCATTCACCACACTTTTAGTTTGTTGTTACCCTTTGCGGGCTTCTCGAACGGGCCTGCAGTCGGTTTGATTTTATCCCTTTTTTTCCCGAAATAGTCTGTGGACACAATAATCTCAGTTTCATCGGGGTTTTCATATCTTTGGCCTGAAACTTTTGCCTGCCCGAGTGCCTCAGATGTAACTATCCTGTTTTTCATGGCCATAATTTCTTTGGGGAATACAAAATTCAGGAAGATTCCTTTTTCGGTTTCTGTCAGTTTAAATTCCGGGTTAACATTTAATTCCAGGATGTTTCTTTCTTTACTGAATTTTCCGGCTCCGTTTAAATAAACATTTCCATCAACCACCATCGGGAAATTAGCTGAAGAATAAACTTCTAACCCGGATTTTCCCGGCAGTGTTTTGTTTTTATCACCCACAAAAATGTTGTTATAAAACCTGTTGTCGCCTCCTTTGGTTTGGCTGAGCCCGGCCATTTTTGTACTGTGCGCCTGATGAAAGGGTGTTTCCCTGTCCTGTGGCAGCAGTTCTATGTTTCCGGCAATCAGGTTGTGAACATAGGCGCCGCCCTCCGACCAGTCGCGAATGGCAAGCGGCGAAAGCAGAATATTGTTGTCGATGAGAAATGGCCCGTGGTTGACTTCCACGAAAATATCGTCGGATGAATTGTTGTAAAAAAGGTTGCCCGAAACGCGCGTTCCCTGGGCCATCCAGTCGAGCCACAATCCTCTTCCGCAGTTGCTAAGTTTGTTTTTTCGGATAACCATGTCGATGGCTGCATGAATTTTGATACCGCCCATTTCAGCACCCGAAAACTGGCGTTTTGTCCAGATGTTGTAAATATTGTTGTTTTCGATGGTGCTGAAAACAGCTCCCAAACTACCGCAAATGCCGGTTTGCTCACAGTTGAAAATGGTGTTGCCCCGCACAATATGACTGCCGATATTTTCTTTGCCCCATCCTCTTTTGTAAGCCCGCTCGATGGTTTTTACATATCCTTCGGCCGAGTTTTCGGAGGTATTATCAAACTCATCGCCATGTTTTCCAAGGGTGATTCCCGAACATTTCGAATCGCTGATGGTGTTGTTTTCAATAATCCAGCCTTTGCTCCAGTTGGTGCCAATCAAACCCACCTGTTCGGCGGTGGGTGGTGCCCATTGTGTGGCGGCATGGCACATGGTAAACCCGCGGATGGTAAGGTAATTCACATTGTTGATAGCCGGGTAAAAACAACTTTTTCTTACATTAATTTCAACAAGCTCCCGATTTGGATCAGCACCCTGGAAATTGGCATAAATGGTGGTGTAGCGGTCGTCGGTTTCGCAATACCAGGTAAAAACAGATCCTGCTGCATCAAAATTATCTTTCATTACAACCGGGTTCAGTACTTTTTCCAGCGATTCAACTTCCCACAACGATTTCCCGTTCAGGTAAACTTCGCCGGTGTGGTGAACCCGGCGTTTGTCATCAAACCAGTCGCCTCGGATTTTGTCCTTGTACGGATTATATTCGCCAAAAAAACCGTTGGTGATAACAGCTACCCAAACATTTCCGGAATGTTGGTGCCAGTATTTAATTACTTCCGAACCCTTGATAATCACTTTTTCTCCGGGTGCAGCCTGATACGTGATTCGTTTATCGTTTGATTTTCCGCCACGCGGCGGGACCACACACTCGCGGTAAGTTCCTTCGTGCACAATAATCACATCTCCCGGAAGCCCCAGGTTCGATGCCATTTGTATGGTCAGAAAAGGAGCATCTCTTGTTCCTTCATTTTTGTCGTTGCCATTTTTGGCCACATGGTATTCACGTGCCGACAGTGTTGACGAAAGGGAAAGGATAACGATTAATGTTTGAAATATTTTCATTTTCAGTATGAATTTATTTATTGTTACTCAGGTTTTTCTCCTTCACCCTTTTGGGGAAGGCTGGGAAGAGGGCCCTACCAGTTTCTTTTCGAGTTGTTCAAGCGAAATGCCTTTGGTTTCGGGCAAATATTTCAGAATTACAACAAAACCAATTACGCAGATTGCGGCGTAAATCCAGAATGTATTGGCTGCATTGAACGCTTCCACAAAAATTGGGAAGGTCAGCGTTAATAAGTAGCAGGCCACCCAAAGCGCAAAAGTTGAAACCGACATGGCAGCGCCCCTGATTTTATTGGGAAAAATCTCCGAAAGCACCACCCAAACTGTCGGGCCAAGGCCAAAAGCAAAAAATGCAGGAGTAATGATCAGTAACGAAAGCAAAAGCCAGCTTTCTGTTTTTCCGGTTTGAAAAAGTAAACCGATCAGCAGGTAGCAAATTGCCATCCCGGCTGCCCCAAGCAGCATCAGTTTTTTACGTCCTGTTTTATCGATTACGCGCATTGCCAGCACTGTAAAAATAACGTTGGTCAGTCCAACCAATGTGGTTTGAAAAAGTGAGTCGTTCACACCCAGGTTTGCTTTGGCAAAAATATCGGGGGCATAAAAGAAAATTACATTGATACCCGACCACTGCTGAAAAACCGCGAGAAAAATTCCGATGAACAGGATAAACCCATATTTCTTTTTGAAAACATCTTTCAATGTTCCCCTTTTTTCGTTACCAGCCAGCGAGTCTTTGATTTCTTTGATTTCGAACTTCGAAAAATCAGTGCCTGCAACTTTGGCAAGTACCTGTTCCGCTTCAGCAGCGCGATTGCGGGCCACCAGCCAGCGCGGACTTTCGGGTACAATAAATAGGGCCGTAAAAAACAGCAGTGCCGGCGCTGCCTCGGCTGCCAGCATCCAACGCCAGGCAATATCGCCGGTGGCCAGCAACCAGTAATTCACATAATAAGCCAAAGCAATTCCAATCACAATGGTAAGCTGATTGACCGAGACCATTCTTCCACGCAAGTGTGCCGGCGAAACTTCGGCAATGTACATGGGTGCCAAAACCGAGGCACCACCCACCGCCAACCCGCCAACAATGCGGTAAATCACAAACGAGGGGATTGAGTTGGCCAGCCCGCTGCCAATGGCAGAAACAGCAAACAAAATGCTTGTTGCCAGCAGAATTTTTTTCCGGCCGAATTTGTCGCCCAGCCTGCCTGCATAACTTGCTCCTAAAATACAGCCAATCAGTGCACTGCTCACCACCCAGCCTTTCATTTGTTCTGTCAGGCTGAAAAAATCGGTAATAAACGGAATGGTTCCAGAAATAACAGAAATATCGTAGCCAAACAGAAGTCCGCCGAGCGCGGTAACCAGCGAAATTGTAAGCAGATAATGGAAGTTGACCTTCATAAATTCAGGTTTAAATTGATTTCCCCCGAAAGTACAAAAATGGATGTCACTTTTTAGCTGCTTCCTTTAAAAAACAATTACAAACAATGTAAAAAGTGAGATGATTTGTAAAACGCGTGAATTAAAATCAGGATTTAATAAGATTGTTTAGATTGAATATCAAAATTCGATACAATGTCGTTTAGTTAATAAGAATAAATATAGTTTTAACCGCAGAGAACTGCAAAGCCTATCACTGAGAACCGCAAAGAAATGATATTATAATTGACTTTGCGGTACTTTGCGCTTTCTCAGCGTACTTTACGTTTAAACTTTTCAGTATTCAAAATATTAGCTAAACGGCAATGAGATTTGATGCTACATTTTTGATTGCTGATATTCTAAAGGTATTTCCGGAATTCCGTCGCCGTTTTTCTGAAAACTGCGGATGTATTCAATTAATGCAATCCACTCTTTGGTTTCCTGAATACCATCGCGGTTGTTATCGGCATCGGCCAACTGGTTAAAAATATCAGTTACCGGAATCCCGCTTTTGTCCTTGGGTTCCACTTTCAGCAGACCGAAACTCATTTTTTTGATGCGGCCAATAAAACTCAGCAGGTAGGTATTGGCCGAAACAGCATAAAGTTGCGTGTTCTTTTTCGACAGGTCGATTGGCTGCCCGTTGATTTTTACCTGCTGAACTTTTTTCAGAAATCCTTTTTTGGGGTTACTCACAATTTCCAGCCCTGAACTGTAGAGATAACCATCGCCGCCTTTTTTCTGCAACATTAAAACAGCTTCGGCCAAATCTTTCATTTCGCGGCCAGTTATATAAATTACAGCCAGCGGGTATCCCGGAAAATCATCCTTTCCGCTGCCCAGCGACATCACCCTGAAAGCATCAGCCGGCGTAATCAATCCCGATTTTCCGGCAACCATATTCTCGCGGATTGTGCCTGCTGCCACCAGGCTGACATCAACCGGATTTCCGGTTTCTTCGAGGTAATATTTTGTTGCGTCGGCAATAAAAGGCCCGAGGTTGCTTTCCCTGAGCTTTTCAAAATCGATGGTAAGGTCGAACGCAGTTTTGCCAATGGTTTCGGTATATTTCAGATGCGCAGGTTCAAGGCAGGTTTTATTGATAAACGAAATGTAGCTATCAATTTCATGCTGAACAATTTCGTCACCTTTTATTTTGTCGTCAACCGGCAATAATTCAAATTTGAAATCGCTGATTTTACCATTTGCATAGTTGAGTTCAATTTTCCCCATCTCCGCACCATAACTGCCGGTTTGAACGATGTAGGTCTTCCCCTGCCTGATAAATTCGGGTGTGCGGATGTGTGTATGGGCACCAATAATAATATCGATTTCAGGCGCCTTTTTAGCGATTTTAAAATCTTCGCCGGTAAATGCACCGGTTTTTTCATCATTCACAATTCCTGCATGTGATAATAAGATAATAATGTCAACCTTCTCAACTTTTTTCAGGTATTTTGCTGTTTTGGCCGCTGTTTTAAATGGGTCGGCAAATGCCACCGGTTTGCTGGCGGGTGCTACGCTGGCTGCATCAATACCAATCAAACCAAAAATCCCGATTTTCAGTCCGTTTTTCTGAAACACTTCGTATGGCAGAATTGTACCGTTTTCGAAAAGGTGCTGGAGTTGGTCGTCTTCGTTTCTTTTGCTGAAAACCAGGTTTGAGGCCACAATTTTGGGGTGGCCACCACTTTTTTGAGCGGCGTTAATTATTTTGGCCAGCACCCCTGACCCGAATTCAAATTCATGATTGCCTAAAGTAACGTAGTCGTACCCCATTTTTTTCATCAGGTTTAACTGAAAACCGGTTTCCTGCTCTGGGATATGAAAAAGGCTGCCCATCAGAAAATCGCCTGCATCAACAACTAAAGTCTGTTCGGGAGCTTTTTGTTTATAAAAACCAATGATTGCAGCCATTCTCGAAAAGCCGCCTAAAGTATTATCGTTGTTGATTTCGAGCGGCGTGTAATCACTTTCAGGGCCGTAGCCTGTGAGTTTTGAATGTAAATCGTTGGTATGCAGAATGGTTAATTGCTGAGCGTCAATTTCTGCTTTAAAAAACAGAAGAATAAGAACTGACAGGAATATCGCTTTTGTAACCATAAATATCACACAAACTAATGATGACAAAAAACGGATATTTTTGGGATTTAAAAAATGATAAACCTGCTTTATTTGAGGAGATTACAATGATTTGTCCAAAATGGGACAGCTAATTGCCAAGACGGTTCAAAACCACTTTGGAACCATCGCTGTTTTTATTGGCCAAACTTTGAATGGTTTCGTGGGTAACCAGGTTTTCAATGGCGTCGCGAATGGGAGCATAACTTTGGTGCAGCGGGCAGGGGTTGTTTTCGTCGCACTTTTTCAACCCGAACCCACAACCATGAAACAAGCCATCGCCTTCAATGGAAATAATAATTTTCCGGAGCGGAAGGTCTTCTTTTGAGGTATCGAAAAAAAAGCCGCCATTGATGCCTTTCATCGATTCAACAAAACCCTGTTTTACCATTCGTTGCAGAATTTTGGCGGTAAACGACTGGGGTGTTTCAATTTCGGATGCTATTTCGGCAATTCCCGGCCGTCGTCCTTTGGTGTTTTGTAACTGAATGTAAACCAGTGCCCTGAGTGCATATTCGGTCTCTTTTTTAAACATCTCTTTTGCTCTTTTCAATTAGACTTTACAAAAATAATATAATATTTGAAATTACTAAGAGACCTTTTAGTCCTTTAGTAAAAAAGTTTTATATCTTTGCCGCAGATTCAAATCAAAGAAGTACGATAATGGAACAGCTTCAATTAAAAAATTTAACAGTAGGAGAGATTGTCGCCAACGATTTCAGGACCGCAGCTATCTTTAAAAAAGCAGGTATCGATTTTTGCTGCGGAGGTAAACAATCATTCAGCGATGCCTGTGCACAAAACAGTATTGATGCCCTTGACCTCGAAAAGGAAATTATTGAAATAACCGCCGAGCCTCAGAATGAATTTATGAATTTTAAAAACTGGGACCCGGTTTTTCTGAGCAACTACATTGTAAATACACACCACAAATACGTGCTGAAAACATTGCCCGAACTGGTTTTTTACACACAAAAGATAGCTTCGGTACATGGCGACAATCATACCGAATTGGTTGAAGTGGCTGACCTTTTTCAGCAGATAAATGCCGAGTTGCTGCAACACCTGAAAAATGAAGAGGAAGTTCTTTTCCCGGCAATCAAAATGGTAATCGAAGAAAATCAGTTGGAAGCCAAAAAGACAGTTGTTTCTGAAATTACAAGAATGTTTGGTGAACACGATTTTGCCGGTGGGGCAATGGACAAAATCAACCAGATTACCGGCGGCTACAAAATTCCGGCCGATGCCTGCAATACCTATCGTGTTGCTTTTCAGTTGCTCGGGCAGTTTGAAGACGATTTACACACGCACGTTCACCTCGAAAACAACATTCTTTTCCCCAAAGCGCTTGGACTGTCAAATTAAATTTTAACCTATAAAATCGATACTAAAATGAAAACGAAAAATTTATGGTTTGGCTTTATTGCAGTAATGGTTGTTTCATTTGGCGTTCTGCTGTATTACGGAAGGGAAATTTACCGCGAAGCGCCGCCCATTCCCGAAAAGGTGGTTACCGAAAGCGGGGAAGTACTTTTTACGGGTCAGGATATAAGAGACGGACAAAATGTCTGGCAGTCGCTGGGTGGTCAGGAAGTAGGAACGGTCTGGGGGCACGGCGCTTATCAGGCACCCGACTGGAGTGCCGACTGGCTGCACAAAGAAGCGGTTTTTATGCTTGATAAACTGGCAATGCAGACTGACAGTATGCCCTTTGCACAACTGAGCGAAGAAAAACAGGCTTCGATGAAAGTGCTGCTTCAGAAAGACATCCGTAAAAACCGGTACGATAAAGCAACCGGCGTATTAACAGTTTCTGATGTCAGGGCCGAAGCAATTGTTTCGAACAGTGTTTTTTATGGCGGACTTTTTACAAACGACCCCGCGCTGGCTGGTTTGCGCGATGCGTATGCCATCCCCGAAAATTCGCTGAAAGACCCGGAACGTGTGCGCTTGCTCAATGCTTTTTTCTTCTGGACTTCGTGGGCTTGTGTGACCGAACGCCCTGGACAGGAGATTACTTATACCAACAACTGGCCTGCTGAAGAATTGGTTGCCAATCAGCCAACCGGTTCGCTGCATTTGTGGACAGGATTCAGTGTTATAATTCTGCTGGCAGGTATTGGTCTTATGGTTTTGTATTATGCCCGCCGGAAAAATGAAGACGAAACTTTTCCGCAGGTTTTTCCGCTGAAAGGCGAAAAGCAAACGCCTTCGCAAAAAGCAACTGTAAAATATTTCTGGACAGTTTCAGCTTTGCTGCTTGTGCAGGTAATTATGGGTGTTATAACAGCGCATTATGGTGTTGAAGGACAGGCGTTTTATGGAATTCCGCTGGCCGACTGGCTGCCTTATTCGGTTTCGCGAACCTGGCACGTCCAGATTGCCATTTTCTGGATTGCCACGTCGTGGCTGGCCACCGGTTTGTATTATGCACCGGCCATTTCGGGTGTGGAACCTAAATTTCAAAGATTGGGTGTCAACTTTCTTTTCCTGGCGCTGCTTGTGATTGTAGTTGGTTCGTTGCTGGGCCAGTGGATGGGCGTAATGCAGAAATTGGGTCTTGTACAAAATTTCTGGTTCGGCCACCAGGGTTACGAATATGTTGATTTGGGACGGTTCTGGCAGTTGTTCCTGTTTGTGGGGCTGGTAATCTGGTTGCTGCTCATGGGCCGCGCCATTTACCCTGCTTTGAAACAAAAATCGGAAAGCCGGAATCTTTTGGTGCTGTTCCTTATTTCAACCATTGCGATTGCTGCCTTTTATGGAGCCGGACTGATGTGGGGAAGACAAACGAATCTGGCCATTGCCGAATACTGGCGCTGGTGGGTGGTTCACCTCTGGGTGGAAGGATTTTTCGAAGTTTTTGCCGCCGTGGTGGTTGCATTCCTTTTTGTGCGGTTACAGATTATCAAAGCTGCTTCGGCAACAACAGCAGTGCTTTTTTCAACTATTGTGTTTCTTGCCGGTGGTATTCTGGGTACATTTCACCACTTGTATTTTACCGGGACGCCCACTGCTGTGATGGCGCTCGGGGCAACTTTCAGCGCGCTCGAAGTGGTTCCGCTGGTACTCATGGGATTCGAAGCTTTTGAAAACCTGAAAATCAGCCGGGGCAGCGAATGGATTAAGGCCTACAAATGGCCGGTTTACAGTTTTATTGCTGTGGCTTTCTGGAACCTTGTCGGCGCCGGTATTTTCGGATTCCTCATCAACCCGCCCATTGCGCTATATT
>JAJUGS010000108.1 GCA_029265875.1 Prolixibacteraceae bacterium | reverse complement strand
TGCACCAAATCAGGAATCAGGTTTAACGCAACTGAAGTTTCATGTTTTCCTGCATGCCAATCACAGCTGTCAATTCCCGCTGAAAGTTCAAATGAGCTTCCAACTCCAATTGCCAAAGCATTAACTGAAGTGGTTTGTGCAATCCTGTCAATCAGATGATCTTGTATGATATTATTTCCACCATGACCATTCAGAATGAGAAATTTTTTAAATCCATGTTTTATCAGGGATTCTACACACTCAAATAAAATCTTTTCAGCGGTTTCTGTTGAAATACTTATAGTTCCGGGAAATCCATTATGATATTCACTGTATCCAACCATTAAAATTGGGGCTACAATAACATTGGTTTGTGCAGAGATTTTCTTTGAAAGCTCCAGTGCGATAAAATAATCTGTTCCCAAGGGAAGATGAGGTCCATGCTGCTCAATGCTACCCATGGGAATAATTACCATATCATTTTCCTGCAGATAGTTTTGAACTTCAACCCATGTCATTTCATATAACAACAATGGTTTTTTCTCTGGTTGTGAAAAGACAATAAAGTGAATGACAATAAAAATAATTAACACAATCAGCTTGACGAGATAGTTTTTCATGCCAGTTAATTTTAGCCTTATGTAAAAGTTACAAAATATCTAATTAAAATTCAGTACTTACTACAATATTAATTTTATTGTTTTAAGCTGGTCTTTACGTGCGCAAATTTGCAATTTGTAATTACCTGGCACGGGTAAATAATTTTTGCTTTTTCAAAGTAGACACATTTAGCAAATTCGCACCTGCAGGTGATTATACAAGCACAAAAGTGTTTGTGTATATTCTCAATAAGGCGCAAAAGAAAGAGCCGCCTCCCCATCCGGAAAGCGGCTCTTTTTTACTCCCTCCCCAAGGGGAGGGCCGGGGAGGGGGCTTCTCTACACCGTATAAGTTGTCGAAGCCGTATTTCCGCCGCGGCCTGTCCAGTTGGTATGGAAGAACTGGCCACGCGGTTTGTCGGTACGTTCGTAGGTGTGGGCGCCAAAATAGTCGCGCTGGGCCTGCAACAGGTTGGCCGGCAGACGTTCGCTGCGGAAACCGTCGAAATAGCACAATGCCGAAGTGAGCGCCGGAACCGGAACACCATTTTCGAGTGCGGTAGAGCAAACTCTTCTCCAGCCTGCCTGTGCTTTTTCCACCAAATCTTTGAAGAACGGGTCAAGCAACAGGTTTGGTAATTCAGGATTTTTGTCGAATGCTTTTTTGATGTCGCCTAAAAATACCGAGCGGATGATGCAACCACCGCGCCACATCAGCGCAATGCCGCCGTAATTCAGGTTCCAGCCATATTCTTTGGCGGCTTCCATCATCAGGTTGTAACCCTGTGCATACGAAATGATTTTGGCACCCAGCAATGCACTTTCAATATCGTCGATAAACTGTTTTTTGTCGCCTTTAAAAGCGGCTTTTGGTCCGCTGAGTACTTTCGACGCCATCACACGCAGGTCTTTCTGTGCCGAAAGACAACGGGCAAATACCGATTCGCCAATCAAAGTAAGCGGAATACCGAGGTCGAGCGCGGCCACGCCTGTCCATTTCCCGGTACCTTTTTGTCCGGCTGTATCGAGAATAAAATCAAGCGTTTCCTCGCCGTTTTCGTCTTTGTAACCCAGAATGTCACGGGTAATTTCAATAAGGTAACTGTCGAGAATACCTGTGTTCCATTTTTTGAAAACCTCGTGCATTTCCTGGTTGTTCATGCCCAGCAGGTCTTTCATCAACTGGTAGGCTTCGTTGATAATCTGCATGTCGCCATACTCGATTCCGTTGTGCACCATTTTCACAAAATGACCGGCACCGCCTTCGCCAACCCAGTCGCAGCATGGTACTCCGTTTTCAACTTTTGCCGAAATGCTCTGGAAAATTTCTTTCACGGCCGGCCATGCTGCAGGCGAACCACCGGGCATAATCGACGGGCCCAGTAAAGCGCCTTCCTCGCCACCCGAAACACCAGTCCCGATATACAGAAATCCTTTGCTTTCGACATATTTTGTACGGCGGATGGTATCGGGGAAATGCGAGTTGCCACCATCGATGATGATGTCGCCGGGTTCGAGGTGTGGCATGATGAGTTCGATGAAATCGTCAACCGGTTTTCCTGCTTTTACGAGCATCATCACTTTGCGCGGACGTTCGAGCGAAGCACAAAGTTCTTCGATGGAATGTGTCCCGATGAAATTTTTACCTTTTCCGCGGGCATTCATAAATTCATCCACTTTCGAAACTGTACGGTTATAAACGGCCACCGTGTAACCTTTGCTCTCCATGTTGAGCACCAGGTTTTCGCCCATCACGGCGAGGCCAATAAGGCCAATGTCTGCTAACTTTTTCATATTTATTCTTATTAATGATTATTTCTGTTTAACCACATAGTCACATAGGGCACAATAGATTCTATGTGTTCTATGTGTCTATGTGGTTTATATAATTCCAAATCCAAGTTTTCTTAATTTCTCCAAAGTTTCTCGATTAATATTCATTGCTTTTATTTCGAATGAATCAAATTCTCTCCTGACCGGATAATCGCCTCGTATTTTTTCGAAGTTCGCAACATTGTTACGCAGTTCATTATCATCGTTTTCGATATCGTAAGTCGATAAAATTACCTCGGCGAGAATCGAATATTCGCGTCGCTGGTTACCATCGATACGGATTACCGGATTTTCAGGCGGTTCAACTCCTGAAGGTTTCCAGTCGTCGAGACCCAGGTTGAAAAAACGGCTCACGGCCTGAACGCTCATCATCGTTCCATTGGCTTTTCCGTCTTTTGAGTAACCGGCAATATGTGGTGTTCCCAAGTCGGCCATTTCCAGCAACTCCAAATCGAGGTCGGGTTCGTTTTCCCAGCAATCGATTATTAGTCCTGAAACCAAACCCGATTTCCAGGCCTGTTTGATGGCTTCGGTATCGAACACCTCTCCGCGACAGGAATTGATGAGTAGCGGTTGTTTTTTCAGTCCGGCTAAAAATTCAGCATTACAAAGGTGAAAAGTTGCGTCTTTACCACTCATGTTCAGTGGAACGTGAAATGTGATGATATCGGCTTGCTGCTGAATAGTTTTGAGCGAAACAAATTTTTCTGAACCTTCAGCTCTTTCGCGGGGCGGGTCATTGAGCAACACTTTCATGCCAATGGTTTCGCAGGTTTTTGCCACGCGCGAGCCCACCTGACCAACACCCACAATCCCGATGGTTTTGCCAGCCAGTTCGGTTCTGTTTTTCAGCGACCACGAAAAGAGGGCAGAGGCAATGTACTGGTTCACGCTCTCGGCGTTGCAACCCGGTGCGTTTGTCCATTGAATTCCGGCTTTTTTGCAATATTCGGTATCAATATGGTCGAAACCAATGGTGGCGGTGGCAATAAATTTTACGGATGAATCTTTCAATAATTTTTCGTTGCAAATGGTGCGGGTGCGGGTGATAATGGCGTCGGCATCTTTCACCACTTCGTGCGTTGTTTTGCTGCCAGGCAGATAAACTACTTCTGCAACCTGCTCGAAAGCCCCGCGGATATAGGGTATTTTATCGTCGATGATGATTTTCATAGTTCTTTTCTAATGTGTTCTATGTGTCTATGTGGTTTATAAATACCACAATAGGCACATAGGACACATGAGTTATTCTTTTGGTAAATCTCTGTAATATTCTGTAACAAGTGTTTTTTGTCCCTCTTTAAAAATGTTGGTGCAATTGAAATTGATAAGAACTCCTTTGGGTTTTTTAAGAAGTTTCAAATAAGTCAGCAATTTTGCTTCATGTACCGGGTGAAATTCATCAACAGTTTTCAGTTCAACCACAATCAATTCATCAACCAGCAAATCATATCTTAAATCGCAATCAAGATACAAACCCTGAAAATTTATAGGAACAACCTGCTGCCTGCTAACCTTATGACCGTTTAATTGCAATAGGTGAGCCAGACATTTTTCGTAAATACTTTCCAGCAAACCCGGTCCAAGTTCTTTATGAACTTCGATTGCATAACCTAAAATTTTGTAGGTTAAGTCGTTGATTTGCTTTTGTGTTGTCATAATTTTTTGTTTTGAACCACATAGGCACATAGAACACATAGAATCTTATGTGTCCTATGTGCCTACTGTGGTTTTTAATTTCCTATAATATTCGCTCACTATTTCCTCTAAAACCCAACTTGTTCGAGCCGCAGAAACTCCGGTGCTGACACATTTTCCAACTCCACGCAATTCTTCAATCACTTGTTTTACAAGATTAAACTGGATGTTTTCGGGGTTGATGAAATCAAGCTCTTTCAGTCCGTTTTTATTGAAAACTTTGACTTTCCCGTGGGTGAAAGCAGGAATAACAATCTTTCCGGCATCTCCGATGATTTCGATTTCATCGGTAAACTGGTCCTTGTCGACCACAAAACACCAGCTTCCACTTCCAACCACTCCCGATTCGTGTTTCCAGGTTGCAGTGACAGTATCTTCAGCCGGATACAAACCGGCAAGATTTGCAGCCATACCTTTTACATCTGTAACTGGCCCAAATACAAAATCCAAATAGTCAAACTGGTGTGATGCCAAATCGTAAAAATGACCAGCGCCGCTGATTTCAGGGAACACATGCCAGCTCATCTGTTCCGGGGTTTTTCCCCGTTCACCGGCTGGTTTATGTAATTTTACATTTATCATCAGCGGTTTGCCAATTGTACCATCCCAAACCATTTCCTTCACTTTCAGAAAAGCAGGCAAAGTTCTCCGATAGTAAGCCACAAAAAGCGGCACTCCTGTTTCTTCCGAAACCCGGAGCATTTCCTGGCATTCAGAATAGGTTCTCGCCATGGGTTTTTCCACATAAACCGGTTTACCGGCTTTCATGGCCTGAATGGCATAGCTGGCATGAGAATCGGGTGGGGTGGCCACATAAACCGCATCCACTTCCGGGTCGTTGATAAGTTCGGTGGCGTTGGCATACCATTTCTTTACACCGTGCCTTTTGGCGTAATCGGCTGCTTTTTCAGCATCGCGCCGCATCACCGCAACAAGTTCTGAATGGTCATTTTTATAAAACGCCGGACCGCTTTTTACTTCGGTTACATTTCCAACCCCGATAATTCCCCATTTAACAATTTTCAAATTCATCTTTTTTGATTGGACCACATAGGCACATAGGGCACAATAGAATCTATGCGTTCTATGTGCCTACTGTGGTTTGATTTAGTACTCAAACCTGTCCTTAAACGCCCACAAACCCAGCGCCGGATTGGAGATGTAAAAAATCTCTTCACCGTCGGGCATGGTATTAAATCCTTCTTTCAGCTTTTCAGGATTGTATTTTGCTGTTATTTTGTCGTAGTCGGCCCATTGAAAACCGACGCTTTCGATTTCAGCACGGGTGAGGTTTTTTTCTCCTTTTCCCGGGCAGTAGGTGATGCTGAACCGGCCTTCGGATGAACCATGAATCAGGTGAGCTGCTGCTCCCAGATTTTGCCTCAAATCTTCGTTTTCTGCCACCAATTTCAGCGTGTGAGGTGTTCCGAAGTAGCCATATTTGCGAATCAGCACGTCAATCTGTTTATCTTCGCCAAACTCAGACAGGGCAGGGGCGAGGACGATTAATTCACCATTGTCAGCAAGTGCCATTCGCGTGCGATAAATGCTTTTGTTCCCCAGCCAGGTACTTTTAAACTCCGATGGGTCGAGCCAGACCACCACTTTCTTCAGCGGCTTCTCTACCATTTCAAAATTCACCTGCAACGACAATTTTGCAGCTTTATCAAACACACTGAAATCGTCGCCGATAAACAGTCCGTAGGTTTGCAGTTTGCCGGTGGTTTTGTTCAACCCGACAACTGTTTGCACATAAACGATGGGCAAATGCGCGGAGAAATTTTCAGATGCGTAGTTAAACACCTTTCTGACGGGCGTGTCAGCACGCCCCATCATTTTTTCCATACCGTAGGCAGCGCCGATAAAATGACTTTTGTTGATACCCTCCGCACCGCCGGTGCCAACAAAAATATTTTTATTGTAGTTGGCCATTCCCACCACTTCGTGCGGCACTACCTGACCAATGGAAAGAATCAAATCAAAATTACCTTCCACCAGCAGTTTATTTACCTGCGCCGGCCACGGATAATCGACAGCACCATCAGAAACTTCTTTGATAAACTCCCCGGGAACCGTTCCCAAAGTTATCACATCGTTGCGCCAGTCGTGATCGCGGAAAAGCGAACGTGGCGTTTCGCCAAACATGTGTTCTATCTGCTTGTCAGTCATGGGCGTGTGCGTTCCCAGCGCCGGCAGAATGTCTGTCAGTTTATCACCATAAAAATTCCATGCCATTTCGGTCAGCTCGCCGGCACGGCTCGGAAACCTTGTATAATCCGGTGGAATTGCCAGCACTTTGTTTCTTGGCCCCAGTTTGCTGAGTGCCTGGTACAAACCCACCCGTAGATGTTCCGCTGTGAGTTCTGTATCTTTTGAACCTGTTTCGTAAAGAATCATAGTTTTTAGTTTTAAGCGGCAGGAGTTAGTAGGCAGTTTTTATTGCCGGTTCCTCATGCTGATTGCTATCATTCATTATTTCTTGGGATAAACTTTTCAGGATTTTCTGCCATACTGCTCAGCATCCTGCCAATTTCATCATATTGTTTTATCATCCTTTCATGTACTTCATTATCAATGTAGTCTGATGAAAGCGCAAAATCGAGCCAGATTGAAGTCTCAGTTGCTTCGCCGTCTGCATCTGTCATTTTTAATGAAAAGTACTTTGGATATTTTCTTTTTCTATATCCTTCGCCAATACAGGTGCAAACCGACCTAGAAGACCTTTTTATCTGGTCGGTCAGCGAATACCTTTCTTCAGCAGGAAAAGATTTTGATATTTTAAAAATTTCCTTTGCTGCTTCAAAAGCCAGTTGATAGACTTTCAAACTTTTATAACCCTGTATCATTGCTTAAAAATTACTGCCTACTTCTTACTGCCGCTGTTTGCTATCGCTTAACGCGGGCATTGCCTTTCCATACGCTCCACACCATTTCCTCGTCGGCGGGTTGGGCGTAGTCGGTTAGGAAAGTGGTGGCCAGTGCGCCGGTTGCCCAGCCAAACTGCGGCCATTTTGCAGGTTCCCAGCCTTTCAGGATTCCATACAACATTCCGCCAACATAACCGTCGCCGCCGCCAATGCGGTCGAGCACGTGGATTGCGCGTGGTTCAACCACATGCCAGTTTTCACCTTCGAGCATGATGGCACCCCATAAATGTTCGTTAACGCTCACGACTTCACGTAATGTAGTGGCAAAAACAGTGGCATTCGGAAAAGTTTCCTTAACACGGGTTATCAAACCCTTAAATCCTTCAATTTTGGCAGCCAGTCCTTCGCCTCCGGCTTCGGGGCCTTCAATGCCAAAACAAAGCTGGAAATCTTCCTCGTTACCAATCAGAATATCAGCAACAGAAGCGATTTCTGTAAAGTTGGCACGGAGTTCCTTTTCGCGGCCTTTCCAGAACGAAGCACGGTAATTCAAATCGAAAGAGATTTTTGTGCCGTGTTTTTTGGCTGCCCTTGCAATTTCGAGACAAAACTGGCTGGTTTCGGGCGAAAGCGCGCCAATCAAACCTGAAAGATGAACGATTTGTACACCTTCCTGGCCAAAAATTCGCTCCAAATCAAAATCGTTTACACTAAGTGTCCGGCCAACTTCGCCGGCACGGTCGTTCCAAACCCGCGGGCCACGCGAGCCGTAGCCACTGTCGGCAATATTAATCTGGTGACGGAAACCCCACGGGTCGCCCTGTTCCACTTCCGGCCCTTCGTAATCCATCCCACGCGAACGCAGGTTGTTTTTGATGAACTGGGCAATCGGACTGCCTTTTACAAATGTGGTGAGTACTTTCACCGGCATTCCGAGGTACGACGGAATACTGGCAACATTGGTTTCGGCGCTGGTGGCATACATGGTAAAACGGTCGCTTGTATGCACCGGTTGGCCATTTTCGGGTGTGATGCGGATGCCCATACTTGTTGGCACAAGCAAAGCATATTTACAGTTTTGTTTTAATTCGATTGACATATTTTAATGCTTTAATGCGTGAATGTTAGAATGTTTTGTTCTTTAATATTGTTTTTAATTGGTTGAAATCAAGGAGACATTGCATGCAATGTCTCTACAACCTGCAACCCGTAACGTGCAACCCGTAACCGGAATCAAACTCCTCCAAATGCGCTGTAACCACCGTCAACCGGGATGATGACACCGGTAACAAAGGCAGAAATATCAGAAATCAAAAACAGGGTTGCGCCCTGCAAATCTTCGGGTTCGCCAAATTTGCCCATGGGTGTGTTGTTCACAATTTTTTGCCCGCGCGGTGAGAAATTGCCTGTTTTTTCATCGGTTACCAAAAAGCGGTTCTGGTTGGTGATGAAAAATCCGGGAGCAATGGCGTTAACACGGATTCCGACTTTGGCAAAATGCACAGCCAGCCATTGCGTTAAATTATTGATGGATGCTTTTGCCGCCGAATAAGCCGGAATTTTTGTAAGTGGTTTGTACGAGTTCATCGACGAGATGTTGAGTACCACACCTTTGCGGTTTTTCAACATGTCTTTGGTAAAAACCATGGTTGGCAGCAGGGTGCCTTTAAAATTCAGTGCAAAAACCTTGTCGAAACCCTCCATTTCGAGGCCATAAAAAGTGTCTTCGAGTTTGTCGATGTTTTCTTCGGTCATTTGTTCCACTTTGGTGGTGGCCTGCGGACTGTTTCCCCCGGCGCCATTAATTAAAACGGCGATTTCGCCCAGCTTTTCGTTGATTTCAGCTTTCGCTTTTTCAAGCGATGCTTTGTCAAGTACATTGGTTTCAACACCAATTACTGTGGCGTTAAATTCTTTGGCAATTTCAGCAGCCACACTGTCGGCCACTTCTTTATTGATATCGGCAATGGCGATTTTCATGTCCACCGATGCCAGCGCTTTTACCATGGCAGTACCCAAAACACCGGCGCCACCGGTAATTACACATACTTTCCCTTTCAGGTCGTTAAATGATACTGGATTCATTTATGAATGATGATTGATGATTGATGAATTATTATTTACGATTTAGAGAATTCGCTGTAATAATCAACATTTTCTTTGGTGAGAATATCGATTGAAGTATATTTTTCTTTCCCGATTTCACGCTTCTGTACCACATGCCTGAAGAGTTTGTTAACCGCATTATAACCTTGTTCTTCAGGTCTTTGGCAGATCAGGAACTGTACAATGTCTTTCTTCAGAAAACTGATGTTTTCTTTCAGCAGGTCGTGTCCGATTACTTTAAGACCTTCGAGATTGTATTTTTCAATTAACCTCCCGATGTAAAATACTTTTGAGTTGGTGACAAAAATTCCTTTGATCCGGTATTCGATGATAAAATCTTTAACCTTCTTCATCCATTTATCATTGGATGTGTCGGCAATTTCGATGGTTTGCAGTTGGTGCGTTCCCGTATTATTCAATTTATACCAGTCATAAAATCCTTTTTCCCGTTCAACCAGGTGGTTCTGATTGTCCATTTCCTTGGCGAAATGCACCACCAGGATATTTCCCTCTGCCAACATCATATCCAGCAGTTTTCCCGAAACCATGCCGCTTTGGTAAGAGTACTGGCCGATATAACTGATCTGACCCGCGTCCTTAATTTCACTGTCGATAAATACAAACGGGATATGATTTTCCTTTAATTTTTCAATAAAAATGAGTGCTTCTTTTTTGAAGAAAGGCGCCAGAATAACCCCGTCGGGTTTCAATGCAATAATTTTATCCGATGCATCGATAAATTGTTCCGGATTTGATTGGCTGAATGTAAAATTCTGAATTTCAACGTTGTAATGCTTTAATTCTGATATTCTTTGCTCCACGCCAATCATGGGTTTGGTCCAGTATCCTTCTTCCGAAACAGGTTGAGGGAACAGGGTGGCAAAGATAACAGGCTTTTTGGAAGCCAGGTTGCTCGCAAAAATGTTGGGGGTATAGCCCAACTCTTCCACAATGGCCATGATCCGTTTTTTTGTCGATTCAGCCACTTCACCACGGTTGTGAAGCACCCTGTCAACCGTGCCGATGGATACATTGGCGCGTGTTGCAATATCGACAATCCGTATTTGCTGATTAGGTTTGATAATAAATTGATTTTAAGTTAATTAATATCTTTAATAATCACTTGTTCCTTGCAAAACTAATCTTTTTTTTTAAAATGCCGTGTTCGTACACGGAGAAAATTGAAGATGACAAATGAAAAATTAAAAATTTGGGAAGAAAGAGGTTTGAAGCAATAATTCGTAAAAAATCCTATCAGAAAGCGGCTGAAGAAGGATCAGGTTTTTCATCCAGAATTTCCGGTTTTTTGGCTATTTGTTTGATAACCCTGAAAAGACTGCCTCCATGCGAACCGTCAACCACCCGATGGTCGAGTGTGGCAGAAAGCCACATCACACGCCTGATTTCAATTTTATCGTCGATTACCACCGGTTTTTTGTTGATGCTGCCTAAAATGAAAACAAATGAAATGTTTGAAGAAGGTAAAAGTGAGCCATAACCGGTGTCGAGCCCTACAGTTCCGATGTTGGAAACCACGTAAGAACCAAAGCTGGTGGAATCGAGCCCGATCCCGGGGATTGAAATTCCCCAGTGGATTGTTATCGTCTGGTAAATTTTAAAAAGCCAGTTTCTGAAGGGCCACGGTAATTTTGCCAGCATCGATTTTGCCTGCATGGTATCGTTTTCGTTGCCTTTGCGCGATTCTGCAATTTTCTTACCGATGAATGATGCGATTTCTTCCGTAGTCAGCTGGTCGGCATTTTCAACTTTCACAGACCCCATCTGGCCGCCAGGCAGCAAAACGCTTACAGTTGCATCCACGGTTTCCCGCTGAATTATCTTTCCGCGTCTCACATACGTATTCAATTCAGGAACTTCCTGCCTGATTGCCCGCCCGATAATTTGTGTTATCAGGTAGGTCAACGTTGTTTTTATGCCTTGTTTACGCTTTTCTGCGATGTACCTTTCCAGTTCTGTCACATCCAGTTCAACCATTCCGAATATTTTGGAGTCGATGGGTTTTTTATAAATGGTGGAAGCAACTTTACGCCAGTTCGAATTGTAGTCAGTCCTGTTTACCATACGTTTGATTTTATCAGAAAATAATTGCCGCAATATTAGTTTTTAAAAACTTTATGCGAACATTTTTCTTTGGCTTATTTCCCATTGTGTAAAAACAAAAAGTGGCTGCACAAGGCAACCACTTTATAATCATTTTATTAAACTTCCGGCAGTTTCCAGGGGGCCCTGAATTTTCGCATCAGCATTTCCGATGCTTTGGCATTGTTTACAATCACTTCTTTATCCGGATCCCACTGAATAGTTTGTTTCGTTGTCATGGCAATTTCGCCCAGTAAACCTACCGAAATGGAGCGGTGTGCCACTTCCACGGGTGTTATGGTTTCCTTGCGGCTTTTTACACAATCAAGAAAGTTCCCGTAATGATTGTCGCTTTTATACAGTGCCTTTTTATTGGGGCCAAGGTCCTCAAGAAGAGAATCTTTTGATGCTTCCAGTTTATTTCCTCGGTCAACATGTATCCAGCCTTCTTTGCCATACCAGGTAACGCCCATTCCGTATTTTAACCGAGCAGAATTGGCTACCCTGATATTTACCCCGGTTTTGTATTTACAGTTAAAATCAAATTCAAGCGGAACATTGTACAATTCGGTTTTTGGCGGATAAACACCTTCACCGGCCACTTCTATCGGGCCGGTTCTGTCTAATCCTAATCCCCAGTGAGCAATATCAATATGGTGACCAGCCCAGTCGGTTAACTGACCGCCCGAATAATCGAGAATCCAGCGCCAGTTCCAGTGACAGATTCCCCTGTATTCAACTTTTGGGGCCGAACCCAGCCAGAAATCCCAGTCGAGTTCTTCGGGAACCGGCACCACAGGCGGCATCCCGATTAATTTCGGAGCATTGGGCAATCCGACTTCCACATGGTCGATTTTCCCGAGACGGCCATTGAAAACCAGTTCGGCTGCTTTCAGAAAGTGGGCTTGCGAACGTTGCCAGCTTCCGGTTTGCCAGATGATATTATTTTGTTTCACGGCTTTCACAATCCGCTGACTTTCGCCAATACTGCGTGCCAGTGGTTTTTCGCCATAAATGTCGAGTTTTTTCTGGGCTGCGGCTATGTAGGTAAGGCTGTGCCAGTGATCGGGAACAGCGATGCTCACCGCATCCAGCTTTTCTTTTTCCAGCAGTTCGCGATAATCTTTGTATTTCCGGCAATCGGTTGTTCCGTATTTCTGGTTTACAACATTGGCGGCATTTTCGAGTCGTTTTTTGTCGAGATCGCAAACCGCCACAAACTGGGCCTGTGGTAATTTCATAAAATCTTTCATGTCGCTCATTCCCTGGGCACCGGTACCAATAGCCGCCATTACAATTCGGTCGCTGGCTGCCACAAAACCGTTTTTCCCTAATGCTGAACCTGGAATAATACTGGGAATCAGAATCGTTCCTGCTACTGCAGAAACTGATTTTCTGATAAAATCCCTTCTTGAAGAATCATTTTTCATAAAATTAAATTTAATTGATATTAGGTTTATGGGCGTTAAAACTATAAAAGATTGCGAAACGATGATAATCAGAATCTCATAAATTCAGAATAATCTTTTATCGGGTTGTTATGTTGCCTGTATTTCTTACTTTTATGCCCCATCAGAACTAAAACTAATAACTAATTAAATAATTGAATGTCATGAAGAAACAGACAATCCGGATGCTGGTTTATATTCTTTTTATTTTGATGCTGAATTTTGGGTCACAGCTTTCTGCACAGAAATTCACTTCCGATATTGAAACCTTTAAACAATACAAATACCCCGAATGGTTCCGTGATGCGAAATTTGGAATCTGGTCGCATTGGGGGCCCCAGGCTGTACCGCGACAAGGCGACTGGTATGCCCGCAAAATGTATGAAAGCGATGTGCGCGACTGGAATACCAAAAAACCAACCGGAAAGCCCAGCCGTGAATATCTGTATCATGTTGAACATTACGGACATCCATCGAAATTCGGGTACAAGGATATTATTCCGTTATGGAAAGCCGAACGCTGGGACCCCGATTCGCTGATGCGTTTGTACAAAAGAGTGGGGGCGAAGTATTTCGTAAGTATGGGAACGCATCACGACAATTTCTTTTTGTGGGACTCGAAAATTCACCGCTGGAACTCGGTGCAAATGGGCCCGAAAAAAGATGTGGTGGGATTGTGGCAGAAAGCAGCCCAAAAAGAAGGTTTGCGGTTTGGTGTTTCAGAACATCTGGGTGCCAGTTTTACCTGGTTTCAAACCAGTCATGGTGCCGATAAAACCGGCAGTTTTGCCGGGGTACCTTATGATGGGGCGAATCCTGCATTCCAGGACCTTTACCACCCCAAAACGGCGGATGACGATACAGGATGGCTGACCAATAATCCTGAAAATCAGAAAAAATGGCTGGCCTGCATCACCGAATTAATCGACCTGTATCATCCTGACCTTGTTTATTC
>JAJUGS010000030.1 GCA_029265875.1 Prolixibacteraceae bacterium | reverse complement strand
TACCCTTCAATAACAAAATCGGCATCTTCAGGGACAAACAAATCGTTGGTCACACATTTTACCAGCTTAACAGGCTTCTTCCGGAGAAAACCGGCAAGCAGGTATTCGTCCATATTCTCGGGCATCGGGGCTGTGGCGGCATAAGTGTAAACGGGGTCGCCACCGAGTGTAACTGAAACAGGCATTCTTTTCCCCTGCTTTTTATATTTCTCAAAATGCGCGGCACCGGTTTTATGGCGGTGCCAGTGCATTCCGGTGAGATTTTTTTCAAAAACCTGCATCCGGTACATTCCCACGTTGGGTGCACCGGTTTCGGGATCGACGGTATGGACACAGGGAAGTGTGATAAATGGTCCTCCGTCGGCCGGCCAGCAATGCAACACCGGCAATTTGGTTAAATCGGGTTCGGGCATTTTTATCTCCTGGCAAGTTCCGCGCCGGGCCAATTTTCGCGGCATCCACGCGCTTACTTCTTTCAGTTTGGGCAAAAGTTTTAATTTATCCCAAACCGTGTCCTTCGATTTCAACAAAGTGGAAAAAAGCACTTCAATTTCCTTTTCAATATCAAAGACCGAATCACGGCCCAAAGCCAGTGCAATTCTTTTTTCAGACCCCAGGGCATTTATCAAAACCGGAAACTCAGTACCAGTATTTTCAAAAAGCAGCGCTTCGCCACCATTTGTCTTTTTTGAAATTCTGTCGGCAATTTCGGTGATTTCAAGTTTGGGGTCTGCAAATTGTTTTACCCGCTTTAATTCGCCTGCTTTTTCCAGTTTCTCAATAAATAAATTCATTCTTTTTCGATCTATAAATTGCCTCTGACAAAAGTAATTTAGTTCTTATTTTGACCAAATCTAAATTTCATAATTCACCTTGATTTTCAAATTGCAAGATTTATCTTTAGCCACTTTTAAAATCGAAACTAAAATTCAATAAAAAATGTCAAATCAAAACAGCACAACGATTAAATTCTACCAGGGAGAACAAATACCGGTTGAACTTCATAAAGTCAGAATCGTACAAAAACTTTTCCTGCGGCCAATTGATGAAAGAGCCAAAGCAATGGAAGCAGCGGGATATAACACTTTTCTGCTGGATACGAGCAACGTTTTCCTGGATATGCTCACCGACTCGGGAACCAATGCCATGAGCGACAACCAGGTGGCATCGATGCTTCAGGCCGATGATGCTTATGCAGGTTCTCAGAGTTTTTTCAGAATGGAAGCCGCAGTACAGGAAGTATTCGGGAAAAAATATGTGATGCCTGTTCACCAGGGGCGTGCCGCCGAAAATATTATTTCACAGGTTTTTATCAAAAAAGGAGATGTAATTCCGATGAATTACCATTTCACCACCACCAAAGAGCACATGACCATAAATGGTGGAACAGTTCTGGAGATTTACAACGACAAAGCCCTGAAGATTAAAAGTGACGAACCTTTTAAAGGAGAAATTGACATCGACAAACTGAATGCGGTTTTTGAAGAATATGGAGCAGAACGCGTGGCATTTGTACGTATGGAAGCATCGACCAACCTGATTGGAGGGCAACCATTTTCGATGCAAAACATGCGCGATGTAAGAAAAGTATGCGATAAACACGGCACATTAATGGTTCTCGACGCCAGTTTGATTGGTGAGAATGCTTATATGATTAAAAAACGGGAACCTGAATTTGCCAATGCTGAAATCAAGGATATTCTCAGGGAAATGTGCAGTTATGCTGACTTAGTATATTTTTCAAGCCGAAAAGTAAGTTCTACCCGCGGCGGAGGAATTGCCACCAACAACAAGGAACTTTACCTGAAAATGCGCGACCTGCTTGTTCTGTTTGAAGGTTTTACAACCTATGGCGGTATGTCAACCCGTGAAATTGAAGCACTTGCCGTTGGTATGTATGAAACATGCGATGATACAGTTATCAGCCAGTCACCTTCATTTATTGAATATGCCGTTAAATCGCTCGATGCAATGGGAGTTCCGGTAATTACACCTCCCGGGGCACTTGGCTGTCATATCGATGCCATGGGATTTATTCCTCATGTACCTCAACAACAATATCCGGCAGGTGCGCTGGCAGCCGCTTTATTTATTGTATCGGGTATCCGCGGAATGGAAAGAGGAACAATATCCAGTGTTCGCGACGAGAACGGAAACGATGTGCTGGCCGATGTTGAATTGCTTCGTCTGGCATTCCCTCGCCGGGTTTTCACGCTGTCGCAAACCAAATTTGTCATCGACCGTGTAAAATGGCTGTATGACAATCGTGAACTGGTTGGTGGGCTGGAATGGGTGGAAGAACCGCCGTTACTCCGTTTCTTTATGGGCCGCCTGAAACCAGTAGGCAATTGGACTGAAAAACTGATTGCCAAATTCAAGGCCGATTTCGGAGATTCGTTATAAGTTAGAAATATCGTACTAAACTAAGTAGAAAGGGAATCAGAATTGGTTCCCTTTTTTAATGTTGATTTTTATCTTTAACCTTACAAAATAAACTGAACCCATGATAGACTGGAACAAAATACGCGAAGAATTCCCCGTTTGCAAAAAAATGGTTTACCTGAACCCTGCCGGAGGGTCTCCGGTTTCGATGAGTGCGGCAACCGAAGCCAAAAGATTTTATGACGAAATGCTGGAACACGGTGATACTTATTTTGATACGTGGCTTCAACGAACCGAGGAAATCAGAACACGACTGGCAGATTTCATTCATGCAGAACGTGAAGAAATTGGGTTCACCACAAACACTTCACACGGAATGAACCTGGTGGCTCATTTTCTGAAAGATAAAGGTTCGGTGTTGACAATGCGTGATGAATTTCCATCCACAACATTTCCCTGGCTCAACCAGAAAACTCCGGTTTATTTTGCTGAACCTGAAAACTATGCGTATTCAATTGAAACCATTAAGAAATCGCTGACTCCGGAAATTAAGATTTTGGTTACGAGTTATGTTCAGTATAAAACCGGGTTCCGACAGGATTTGGAAACACTGGGTAATTTCTGCCGTGAAAACAACCTTATATTTGTGGTGAACGCCACCCAGGCACTAGGAATTTTCCCGGTTGACGTTAAAAAATACCATATCGATTTTCTGATGTTTACCGGTTTGAAATGGGCAACCGCAGGATATGGTATCGGCGGACTTTATGTGAACAAAAAATGGCTTTCGTCTGAGAATTTTCCGTTTGCCGGATGGCGAAGCGTAAAAACCCCTGGAAATATGAATAACCAGGAGCTCGACCTGAAAAACGAAGCCTCGGTGATTGAATCGGGCTGCCCTCATTTTCCCAATGTTTTTGCTTTGGGTGGAGCACTTGCTTTACTAAACAGAATTGGCGCTGAAAATATTACAAACCGGGTTTTGGAGCTCAACAAATTAATTGAGCGCAAATTACGGTCACTCCAGCTCGATGTGATTGTGCAAAAAGAAGATAAACACCGGTCTGGAATCATCATTGCCAAAATGCAAAATCCTAAACCAATTGTGGATGAACTGATGAAAAGAAACATTTTTGTTTCGGCACGTGGTGAAGGGATCCGTGTTTCGGCCAGCTTTTTTAATAATGAAAAGGAGATTGAAACATTTCATCATGAATTGCAAAACATAATGAATAGTAAATAACTTTAAGATATAGCATTCAATTCAGATGAAGGAAAACTTACGTTTCAGCATTACTCCTGATTTAATCATACCACTCGGTTTTTAGGCTGATTTCATTTCGTCCCGGTGAAGGAATTTCCAATCCTACCTTCCCAACATAGAAAAAACCCAGCAATTTTTGCGATGGCAATATATCAATGAGGTTTCCAATCAAAGGTAAAAATTCAGGAGTTGACCAAAAGCCACCCAAGCCCAACTCTGTAGCGGTAAGCCACATATTCTGAACAGCCATTGCAACCGCTGCGGTTTCCTCCCATTCAGGAATTCTTTCAGCTTCGTCGCGTTGAAGGATGATGGCAATGGCAACCGGAACCTTGTTCATCCCTTCGGTAAACTTTTCGGCCTTTTGCATATTCACCGAAGCATAAAAAACATGGTTCTGTTTCAGCATTTCGAAAATCCTGCCCGCCAGATGATCTTTCGACTCACCGAGATAGACCTTAAAACGCCAGGGTTCTGTTATTTTGTGAGTGGGCGCCCAGCTTGCATTTTCAAGCAGAAGTTCAATGACTTTCCGTTCAATTTTATCGCCCTTGAAAAAACGGGGCGGTGTCGCTCTGCGATTCCTGATGATATCGCTGATATTTTCCCCCATAAATTTATTTTTCCTCTTTCACTTCAAAAGTAACAAGAATATCGTATTTCAAAGCCGATTCCGATAAAAAAAATGAGGGGTCTCTACAATCTGAAACACCCTCATTTTTAATAAAATAGTGCTGTTATTTTTCGTAACCTAAAATTTTGAACATATCGGTGGCTGATTGTTCGTTCCGGTAAACATAATCCACTATATTTCCTTTGTCATCACGGTCGATAATAACATGCTTCGGCGATGGGATCAGGCAATGTTTGATGCCGCCGTAACCACTGATGGCATCCTGGTATGCTCCGGTATGAAAAAACCCAAGATAAAGCGGTTCTTCATCATCGTCGTTGTATGCAGGCAAAAGAACTTCCTGGTTCAGGTCTTCAGAGTTATAATAATCAGAATGGTCGCAACTGATTCCGCCAATGTTCACACGTTTATATTCGTTGTTCCATTTATTGATGGGCAAAAGGATAAATTTCTCGAAAATAGACCAGGCGTCAGGAATGGTATTCATCAGACTGTTGTTGATGATATACCAGCTTTCCGTGTCATTTTGTTGCTTTTGTTCCAATACCTCGAAAATGATAGCACCACTCTCTCCCACCGTATATTTCCCGAATTCGGTATAAATATCCGGTTCTTTGATTTTCTCATTGGTGCAGGTATCTTTTATTATTGTTACGATCTCGTTAATCATGTACTCGTAATTGTATTCAAATCCGAGGTGGTTACGAATCGGGAAACCACCGCCGAGGTTAAATTAGTCAAGCGTAGTACATTGTTTTTTCAAATCGACATACAATTTCAGCGCTTTCTGAAATTCGCCCCAATAATACAAACTGTCTTTAATTCCCGAATCGACAAAAAAGTGAAGCATTTTCAGTTCAATATTCTCTTTATCTTTTATCCTGTCGGTATAAAACTGGAGAATGCTTGTATGCCTGATTCCCAAACGCGATGTATAATAGGAAGACTGCGACTCCTCGTTAATAGCCATCCTGATACCGATTTTCACCTTAATCCCATTGGCAAGTTTCTCAATTCGGTTCAGTTCATTTATGCTGTCTAAAACAATAATATTGTTTTTGAAACCAATTTCCTGCAGATTCAGAATTTTCGCCAGGTATTCATCAGTTTTGTACCCGTTGTGAACAATCACCCTGTTTTTGTCAATCTTTTTATCGCGAAACAGATTCAGGATCAAATCGATATCATACGCTGAAGATGTTTCCAGATTAACATTATGTTTCAGTGCTTCCAAAATCACATGCGAAAAGTGGTTACATTTTGTACAATAACAATAATGATAATTGCCTTTGTAATTATTTTTCTTGATTGCCTTGTTGAACAGATTACGCGCTTTCTTTATTTGATCGCCGATCTTTGGAAGATATATAAACCTGAACGGAGTTCCATATTTTTTAATCAGATATTTTAAGGAGATGCCGTGAAATGTAAGGCCGCCGTCTCTTAAATCAAAGCCTTCCTGAGGAAAGTAATAGCTTTGCTCGATCAAATCAAAATAGGTATTTTTCATCTACGTAATCATAAAAAATTATTAGCATTTATAAGTGTGGCAAAATAAACTATTTTTTCTGAATTAATTCAGAATAAAACTCCAAAGAATATAACCGCATCTTTATGTGAATTTAATTCTGCAATTAAAATCTTTAATTATCTGATGGTTTATCACATTATCCAATCTAAAAATTAAAACCTGAAACACTGCAATTTAACACAATCAACCATCTTCAGAATTCAGAAATTATATACCGTGTCATTCACAAAAAAATGTTTAATTTGCCCTTCCGATGAATGATTTCTGTTATGGGAAAGTGAATAATCGGGGAAAGAGGCATTGTAAAACGAAACAAAAAAACGAAACAAAAAATGAGTAAAGTACTGATTGTTGGAGCAGGTGGAGTTGGCCGCGTTGTGGCAAGTAAATGTGCTGATAATCCGCAGGTTTTTTCAGAAATTCTATTAGCCAGCCGCACGCTTTCGAAATGTGAAACCATTGCCCGCGAAGTGGGAAAAGGCCGGATTCAGACTGCACAGGTCGATGCCGACAATGTTCAGGAAATGGTGGCACTGATCAACAAATTCAAACCCGAACTGGTAATAAACGTTGCGTTGCCCTACCAGGACCTTCCGATTATGGATGCCTGCCTGGAAACCGGGGTGAATTATCTCGACACTGCCAATTACGAACCAAAAGATGTGGCTAAATTCGAATACAGCTGGCAGTGGGCTTACCACGAAAGGTTTAAAGAAAAAGGGATCATGGCGGTTTTAGGTTGTGGTTTCGATCCTGGTGTTACCAGTATTTACACAGCATACGCGGCCAAACATCATTTCGATGAAATTCAGTATCTCGACATTGTTGATTGCAATGGTGGTGATCATGGAAAAGCTTTTGCCACCAATTTCAACCCTGAGATTAATATCCGCGAAATTACCCAGCCCGGTCGTTATTGGGAAAACGGACAGTGGATTGAAACAAAACCACACGAAATAAAAAAAGCGCTTACTTACCCGAATATCGGGCCGAAAAACTCGTATGTTATTTACCACGAAGAACTTGAATCGCTGGTGAAAAATTTCCCCACACTGAAACGTGCCCGTTTCTGGATGACCTTTGGCGACGAATACCTGACTCACCTTCGTGTGATTCAAAACATTGGCATGTCGCGCATCGACCCGGTGAAATACAAAGGCGTTGATGTAATTCCGCTCGAGTTTTTGAAAGCAGTTCTCCCCGACCCCGGTGAACTGGGAGAAAACTATACAGGTGAGACTTCAATCGGTTGTCGTATCCGCGGTATTAAAGATGGTAAGGAACAAACTTACATTATTTGGAACAACTGCAGTCACCAGGTTGCATACCAGGAAACCGGCACGCAGGGTGTTTCATATACCACCGGCGTTCCGGCCATGTTGGGAGCTATGATGGTACTGACCGGCAAATGGAGCGGCAAAGGCGTGTTCAATGTCGAAGAGTTTGACCCGGACCCGTTTATGGAAAAAATCGGTGAACATGGACTGCCCTGGCAGGAGGTTTTCAATGTCGATCTCGAAGTTTGATAAAAAGAAATTTTGACAAAACTGAAACTCATTCATTAAAAACATGAATGAGTTTCTTATTTTTTAAAAGGAAGTAAAATGGACTACTCAAAAATACCATCACCGGCTTTTGTTTTAGACGAAAAATTGTTGCGGAAAAATCTCGAACTGATCAACGATGTTCAGCAGAAAGCGGGTATCGAAGTTATTCTGGCTTTTAAAGGTTTTGCCATGTGGAGCGCGTTTCCGCTGGTCCGGAAATATCTGAGCGGGGCAACTGCCAGTTCGTTGAACGAAGCCAGGCTGTGTTTCGAAGAGATGAAAACACGGGCACACGTTTATTCTCCGGTTTATTTCGAAAACGAATTCAGCGAACTGATGAATTATACAAGTCACATTGTTTTCAATTCGTTCAGTCAGTTTAAACGTTTTTATCCGGAAACAAAAAATGCCAGGCACAAAATTTCGTGTGGAATAAGAGTGAATCCTGAATTCTCCGATGTAGGTACTGATTTATACAATCCGAGTGCTCCGGGTTCTCGGCTTGGAGTTGGCAGCAATGAATTTCCGGATGAATTGCCCGAAGGAATTGAAGGAATCCATTTTCATGTTTTGTGCGAGTCAAATTCTTATAGTCTGGGAGAGGTACTGAAAAACCTTGAAAATCGTTTTGGGAAATATCTTCACCAGGTAAAATGGGTAAACATGGGCGGCGGCCACCTGATGACAAAAGCCGGCTATGACCACGAACATCTTATCAGAATTTTAAAAGAATTCAAATCAAAATACAATGTTCATGTTATTCTTGAACCCGGCAGCGCCATTGCCTGGGAAACGGGTGTTCTGGTTTCCACTGTTCAGGATGTGGTTGAACACAAGGGTATAAAAACAGCCATTCTTGATGTTTCTTTCACCGCACACATGCCCGATACACTCGAAATGCCCTATCGCCCCAAGATTGTTGGCGCTAAAGAACCTGATGGAAACAGCAAGTTTCTGTATCGTTTGGGCGGAGTAAGCTGTCTGGCCGGCGATTTTATGGATTTTTATGATTTTGGGCACGAATTACAGATTGGTGAGCAAATTGTTTTTCTCGATATGATTCATTATACCATGGTGAAAACCACCATGTTCAACGGCGTAAACCATCCGGCAATTGCCATCTGGAAAGAAAATGATGAATTACAGATTGTCAGGCAGTTTGGATATGAAGATTTCAAAGGAAGGCTTTCGTGATTTTTTAAAAACAATTCATTCTTAAACTAACAAACCATGAAAAAACTGATTTCACTTTTGCTATTGTGCCTTTTTGGGACTTCGACATTCAGCCAGTCACATACTTCTGAACGGACAGAATGGTTTACCGACGCCCGTTTTGGCATGTTTATCCACTGGGGGATTTACAGTGCAGCCGAAGGCTACTGGAAAGGAGAAAAAATCAGAAACGATAATGATTATGCTGAATGGATTTTTTACCGGAACAGCATTGCAAAAGATGAATATGTAACACTGCTTGAACGTTTCGACTGGGATAAAATCAATCCCGAAGAATGGGTGATTCTTGCCAAAAATGCCGGAATGAAATATGTGACATTTACGGCCAAACACCACGATGGATTTGCGCTTTGGGACAGCCAGTCAAGTAAATATGATTTAGGAGATTATACCAATCACAAACGCGATATTGTAAAAGAATTAGCCGAAGCCTGTAAAAAGCACGGCTTGAAACTTGGCCTTTATTATTCTCACTGGGTGGATTGGGAGCACGAGTTTGGCTGGGACCACAAAAAGGAACTCACAGGAATTACTCCTGAACAATACAACAAATACTGGCAGGAAAAAGTAATACCACAAATGCGCGAGTTGCTGACCAATTATGGCGAGATTTCGATGATCTGGTTTGATATGTGGATTCATCACTCTCAGACTGTTGTAACGAAAGAGCAGCTTTTTCAATTAAAGAAACTGATTCGGGAATTGCAGCCAAACTGTTTGATTAACTCAAGATTAGGGCTTTCGGCTGAAGAAGACCCGGATGTGGATTTCAAAGAATTGGGCGATAACGCTTTAGGTGACAAAAAGGAAGATTTTCCATGGCAATCGCCGGCAACAGTTGCCCACTCCTGGGGATTTCATGCCACCGACTGTGAATGGAAATCAACCACCACACTTTTAAAATCGCTGATAAATAACGTGAGCCTGAATGGCAATCTGCTTTTGAATATTGGCCCGCGTGCTAATGGCAATGTTCCGTGGGAAATTCAGCAACGGTTGCTTGAGATGGGAAACTGGCTGACTGTAAACGGCGAATCGGTTTATGGTGCAGGTGCTTTTGATCTGCCCAAAAACCAACACGATTGGGGGAAAATCACCTGCAAAAAGAATGGAGAAAAGACCACATTATACTTTCACGTTTTTAATTGGCCACTCAATAAAAAACTATTTGTAACCGGAATTTCCTCAAAACCTGAAAAAATGTGGCTTTTGGGTGATAAAGAAAAAAATCCGCTGAGATTTACCCACAAAGGCGCATACACTGAAATTGAACTACCTGGTGAACAACCCGGCCAATTTGTTTCGGTAATTGCAGCTGAATATGTTACAAACCCTGAAATTTCGGAAGGATTGGTTGCAAAAAATAAATCCGGTGGCTATTCTTTTTTACCCGGTAACCAAATTGTACCGGTAAATTCTGAAAATCTTATTAAAAAAGAAAAATTCGGGACGATACCTGAATATTTTCTGATTGAGAAGCCCGAAACTTTTACCTGGAAAATATTCGTGGATACTCCCGGGATAAAACGCTTTGATATCTCTTACAGTTACCAGAATAATTCAAACCATTCGCCTGAGATTATTTTAGAAACAGCAAATCAAAAAATATCGGTATTTGCCAAACCAACCGGCAAAACAGTGGGCGAACCAAACGACAACTGGATTATCGACAATTTTTCTTCAAACCGGATGGGTGAAATTCATTTTCCGGAAGCAGGATTTTATACGATTGAAATGCAAATCATTCCGCCCAAAAATGACAACCTGAAATTTCAATGGATTTGGGCCGAATAAAAATCACAATAAAATACTGATTGATAGACTCTTAAAACCAAATACACTTTTCAACATTTGTTAATAACTCAAGTTGAAACATTGTGTATTTAAACAACAAGGAAAGTATTGACAACCGCAATTAATTTGTATAAATTTGATACATCAGATGAGCAATAAAAGGCAGCTTTGAAAGTGTGGAGGTTGAAAAGTAACTTAGATGGGACTCGGAAATCTCGGTTCATCTCTCGGGATGGCACATGGAAAAAGCCGAAGTGTGAACAAGACTAACTGGAAAGTCAAAGTTCATTCAATCATCGGAAGCAACAAATCCAGAGGTTCTTTCAAGATTGAGTCATCAGGCAGGAGCAACTGAATTTCGGTTCGGTTACCACACTGCACAGGATGGAGGAGCAATCCGAAAACTGATTGGAAGGAAATTTCAAACTGAAAGGCGAGAAAGATCGGACACTGAATGACACTTCGTCCACAAAGATAATTTCCGGAATGTCGAGTGGACAACACAAAAAGTTATGCCGTAGAAAGCATAACCGGAGTGTTCGGGGCTGAAAACTCTGCAAAGAAAAAGTAAGCCGGCCATAATAAACGTAGTCTGACACGAGACATAACCTCGGTTAAGTCGAGTGAATGGGAGCTAAAGTCAAATTTGGTTCCCATTTGTTTTTATTATAAACCCCAAAGTTGCCTTTATTTAGTTTGATTTTAAATCACAATGAAAATTAATTTTTACTCAATATCGAGGGTTACTTTTTTTACATTTACAGAATTAAAAGTAGGAAGGACGCTTTACCCTAATTATTAAATCAATTTTACTACGAAAGAAACTAAGGAGACATTTTTGTCTCCTTTTTTTACATTCTTTCCGGCATTTGAATTCCTAATAAACCCATTCCGGTTTTGGCCACTTTTGCAACAGTAGAAGATAATACCAAACGGAAATTTCTTTTGGCTTCATCAGATTCAGCTAATATTGAATGATCATGATAAAACTGGTTATATTCTTTTACAAGTTCGTAACAGTAATTTGCAATAACCGCTGGACTGTAATTATCTCCCGCTTCCTTTACCACATCCGGGAACAACGTTATTGTTTTCAATAAATCTTTTTCTTTTTGCGAAATTTCCGGAAGGAGAAAATCGGTGGTAAAATTAATCTGTTTTTCTTCTGCCTTTCTGAGAACAGATTTTATCCGGGCATGGGTGTATTGAATGAAAGGCCCGGTATTACCATTAAAATCGATAGATTCTTCAGGATTAAACAACATGTTTTTACGGGGGTCAACTTTCAAAATAAAATATTTCAAGGCTCCTAATGCAATCATTCTATAAGTTGCTTCCGCTTCATCCTTAGCTAACGACTCCAGTTTTCCAAGTTCCTGAGACATTTTTCTGGCTACGTCCGTCATTTCTTCAATTAAATCATCTGCGTCAACAACAGTTCCCTCCCTTGATTTCATTTTTCCTGAAGGCAGCTCAACCATTCCGTATGAAAAATGAAACAAATCTTTACCCCAGGAATACCCCAATTTGTCAAGTAGCAATGCAAGAATCTGAAAATGATAATTTTGTTCATTGCCTACAACGTATATCATTTTGTCAATATCAAAATCGTTGTACCGCATTTTTGCAGTACCTATATCCTGTGTTATGTAAACCGATGTTCCATCACTACGCAGCAACAATTTCTGATCTAATCCATCGGCTGTTAAATCAGCCCAAACTGACTGATCTTCTTTTCTGAAAAAAACACCTTCTTTTTCTCCCCGCAAAACCTCTTCTTTTCCAGTAATATAAGTATCTGATTCATAATATATTTTATCAAAATCAACACCTAATTTTCTGTAAGTTTCATCAAATCCTTTGTAAACCCATTCATTCATGGTTTTCCAAAGATTAATTGTTTCCGGGTCATTTGCTTCCCATTTTACAAGAAGTTCTCTAGCGGCAATCATTGATGGTGCATTATTTTCTGCTTCTTCTTCAGAGAATCCTTTACTCATCAGCTCAGCAATTTCAAACTTTAACCGATTACTAAATTCAACGTAATATTTACCAACCAAATGATCACCCTTTATTCCAGTACTTTCAGGTGTTTCTCCATTTCCCCATTTTTGCCAGGCATACATCGATTTACAGATATGAATTCCCCTGTCGTTTACAATATTTGTTTTAATAACTTTATGCCCATTCGCTTTAAGAATCTCTGAAATTGAATACCCTAAAAGGTTGTTTCTTATATGCCCAAGGTGTAGTGGTTTATTTGTATTAGGCGATGAATATTCAACCATGATAGTTTTGCAATTCTCCCCTTGATTTATCAGCCCAAACGAGTTATCATTAAACGCATCACGAAGATATTTCAACCAATAATCATTCTTAACAATAAAATTAAGAAAGCCCTTTACCACCTGGAATGAATCAATAAGATTGACTTTTTCTGTTACAAAATTACCGATTTCCTTACCTGTCACTTCTGGTGACTTTTTTGAGAAACGGACAAATGGAAAGACAACAATTGTAAAATCACCAATCTGATCTTTTCTTGTGTTTTGTACCTGAACAAGAGCTGTATCTGTATCATAATCGTACAATTTTTTTAAGGCTTCAATGGTTGCGTGCTGAATTAAAACTTCCAAGTTCATTTCTGATAAAATTTTTAGGTTGCAAATATAGTATTTTCAGATTGGTATAGGCACAAAAAAGGCCCTGCCAACGGCAGAGCCCTTTTTATTGAATATTGAATAATATTACTTTTTAACTTTTGCTACTTCCCATTCAACCCTGCGGTTTTTCTGTCTGTTATTTTCCGAAGTATTGGGCACTGCAGGTTTCTCTTCACCATAATTATGAGAACCAACATAAGCATTGTTAACACCTTTTGAAAGCAGATATTTAACAACAGCTTGTGCACGTCTTTCAGAAAGTTCCATATTGTGTTTGTTTGTACCTAAGTTACAAGCATGTCCTCCTACCACAATATTATATTCCTTACTTGCACTTAATGTTTGAACAAGTTTATCAAGTTCAGCTTTTGTTTCAGGTCTCAGATCTGCTTTGTCAAGATCGAAATATAACGTTGAAAGATCGATGCTTACCCAATCCGGACATCCATTATTTTCTTTTGATCCTTTTTCATTCGGACATTTATCTTCGCAATCAATAATGCCGTCACCATCCGAATCAAGCGGACATCCTGTTGCATCAACCGGGCAACCTTTTGGAGTATCAGGACATTTGTCTTTATTATCCGGAACACCATCTTCATCGGTGTCAGGACAACCTTTAAATTTAGCTAAACCAGCTACAGTTGGGCAATCATCATCCTTATCCGGTATGCCATCACCATCGGTGTCAGGACAACCATTAAATTTCGGGTCACCAGCCTGATCCGGGCAATCATCTTTATAATCCGGAACACCATCACCATCGCGGTCAAGCGGACAACCATTCTCGTCAACAGCTACACCGGGAGGTGTATCCGGGCATTTGTCTTTTTTATCCGGCACGCCGTCTCCATCAGAATCTTTTGCTTTGCCAAAAGCAAATTCAACAATTCCGGTAAGTTTTAACATATCATCGGTAACTGTAACCTGGCTATAATTAGGCACCGTTGCTGCTCTTGTTCCTTCAATTCCACTTTTATAACCTGCCTCAATAAATAATGAGGTATTGGTACTAACCGGGAATTTGAACCCGAGGCCTGCACCCCATGCGAAAGCATCTGCCTGATTATCCCACATATAGCCTCCACCACCATATAAATATGGTTGAACGGCAGCAGTTTCAGAAAAGATATAACCATTGTACAGCTTATACCTTAAGTTAAGTGTTAAATCCTGAAAATCAATACCAGAGCTTTGATAACCACCATTCGAGTTAACTCTTAAATCGAATGAAGGATTCAAATAGCGACTGATATAGAATTCGTGTGCAAATCCAATCTTACCTTTTTGGTTATTGTGGTAAATACCTGGTCCAAGACCGATTGCCCACTTACTGTCTGCATTCTGTGCTATGGCAGCACCAAATACAAGAAAGAATGCAATAAAGGAAAGTGTTATTTTCTTCATAATTGTTAATTATTAATTGTTTCGTTTTTCTTGCAATATATAAAATAAAGATTACGATTAAAACGGTTGGTTAAAATATTGTTTCTAAAATTTTACTCAAACTTTTAACAAATTTATACATTTATCTTAAATAGCATAAGTTTTTACATATTTTGTTTGCAATAATTGATATAGAAACCACGGGAAACAGCTATAAATACTGCAATATTACAGAAATTGCAATTTATCAACACAACGGAGCAGAAATTACAGGGTCATTCTCAACTTTGGTTAATCCTGAAGTTGATATACCCTTTTATATCACAAGATTAACGGGTATTGACAACCGGATGGTAAAAGATGCTCCCCGTTTTTTTGAAATAGCCCGTGAAATAATAGAATTTACTGCAGGAAGAACTTTTGTTGCACATAACGTCCATTTTGATTATTCATTTATTAAAGAAGAGTTCAACAGATTAGGTTATAATTATAAACGAAAGACGTTGTGTACTGTTCAATTGGCAAGAAAATTCCTTCCTGGCTTTCCTTCCTACTCGCTCGGAAATCTTTGCAAAAACCTTAAAATCGAAATTAACGGCCGACATCGTGCTGCCGGCGATGCACTTGCCACCGTCAAACTCTTTGAATTAATACTTCAACAAAACGAAAAACAAAATGCTGCGGATGGACCAAAGTTATTCTGAGCCCTTATCTTCAGTCCCTTTATTCGTTTCTTCTGTGAAATCTATAAGATTTTTTTCCTGCAGAATATTATACCAGTTAAGCACCTTTTTAATATCCGAAACATAAACTCTGTCTTTATCAAAATCAGGCACTACAGCTCGAAAATAGTCTTTCAAATCTTTGTCAGGTGATTTTGGCGAAATAGCTGGGCCTCCATTTTCCTTTTCAGAAATGGCCTTAAAAACTTCCTTTAGCGGCAAATCTTCTTTCGTTGTAAATATGGCGATATCTTCGAGTGCCGATACTTTGGATGTGGAATAAACCGGCATTCTTTTATTGGTATCCAACGATTCAACTACAATATTGTTTTTTGCTTCGGCAACCAGCTTATATAACCCTGGCTGACCTGATATTGATAATATTCCTTTCAACATTTTTTAAAAATTTTCGCGAATATACAATTTTTGAAATTCCTGATAAAAAGTTTAATCAAAGTTAGCATTCACTGAAATTCCAGCTTTTATCACTCGCCCCGGTTGTGGTATGTTACCATAATCAACATACCCGCAATTAAAAATATTGTTTGCCGAAATAAAAACCTGACAAGTTTTAATCGTGTAAGTCAGCTTTGTATCAAAAATCCAGAATGGTTTATAATTTACTTCTTCCCCCCAATGATTATCGATGAATTTTGTATAAGTTCCTTCTCTTTTCTGATAAACCCCCTGAAAGTTGATATTGAAATTTTCGATAATCTCTTTTTTAACAGAAAAACTTAATTTATGACTTAAATAATCGAGTACATAATAAGATATAAAACTGAGATCGCCTTTTTCGATTGTATTAAACATGTAACTTATCGAAATATTCTCAGGCAATGAATTTCCAAAAACCTGCTCCAAATTTGACTGTAACAGAATCTCGGTTCCGTAATTGCTTAATTTTGTAAGGTTTTGTGGTTGCCATTTATCCTGTTCGTTTGTTTTCACCCAGTCAATTACATCTTTCCCTTTTCGGTAATACAATACAAGATTTACCCTTGCAATTGGTGAGTTTAATTTAATACCCCCTTCGAGTGCAGCGGTAAGTTCGGGTTTCAAATCAGGATTTCCGATATTTGTAGGCCCTGAATAATACAAATCGGTAAAAGTCGGCATCCGTAATGATGTATTGAAACTGGCAAACAACCGTGCAATTCTGTTCATCTGGTAACCCGCTTCAAATCCGGGAAATAAGTTTAAACCATTCTCTCCATCAGAAATATGATTACCCATAACTCCGGCACTTAAAATCCATTTATTGGCATAAAATACATGCTCGGCAAAACCTGAAATTATATTCCGGCTTTTTGATTTTGTAAAAAATGCTTTCTCTCCCGCCACAGATACCGGCTCATCCAACGGTTCTCCCAAAACATTACTAAAGATATTTTCTGACCTGTATTCAAACCCGAATGCCGATTTTCCAAGTTTCCAGCCAATCCACGAATTTAATTGAACACCATATGAATTGGTAAGGTGGTAATTATGTGTTGTGTACCACGTTGGCGGATTTTCCCGGAATAGTTCAAACCGGTCCTGGTGACGCCGCCAGTAAATCACTGGCCTTAAATGAAGTTTCCCTTTCGATTCCCATTGTACTGAAGTAAACAAAGCTTTTACCTGTTCATATTGATTGGGGTACTTGGGTGTATAAAAACTGTTCGCTCCAAATCCTTTATCTGTATATCCTGTTTGTAAGGCAAATCTCCCCGACGAATCCTCGTAATTATTGGAATAGAAAACACCTTGCCCGTAAAAATCGGTATTTTGGATATAACCATCTGAACCTTTCCAATTCATAGAAACCGAGTTATTCAATTTCCCGGTTTTAAAATCACCAGTGACTTCCGTTTCAAAATATCTGAAACTCCCGCCCGATACATTTGCATTCAATGAATTTGATCCCGGTTGTTTGGTAATAATATTGATAGCTCCGGCAAAAGCGTTGGGCCCATAAACCCTGGCCGCAGGACCTTCAAGAATTTCAATTCTTTCAATCTGATTCAATGAAACAGGTATGTTTAAATTATGATGTCCGGTTTGAGGGTCTGAAATATTTACACCGTTTAACAGGATTAACGTTTGATCGAAAGTACCGCCCCTGATACTGATATCTGCCTGAACACCTTCTGAACCTCTTTGCCGGATATCAACTCCGGAAACATTTTCAAGGAGCCCCTGTACTGTCCTCACCGGCGCAGCTGCAATTTCCTTTGAATTGATTACAGTTACAATCCGCGCAATTTCCGAAAATAGTGCTGGCGCACGTTGCGCACTTACCTCAATTTCTTCGAGTTGGTATTCTTTTTCAGTACTGGTTGTATCCGATATTATGATTTCATTATTTTTCGGAACTGGGACTGCATAAAGGTAATTTACACCTAAAACAGAAATTAAAACTACCCGTTTCAAGGTCTGAAAAACTGCATAGTTTTTTCTGCTCCACCTGCTGAAAACAATTGTATCGTTTGTTTTTGTAACGTTTTTGTAATTTTTCATATCGGAAAATTTTTTGCCAAAAATACAATTTCGTAGAAATCTATTTGATTTCGATTTTGTTTACTGTTTTTAACAAAATAGATAAACATTTGATTAAAAGACCATTTAATCTCTTATTGAATTAAATCAAAACACACCCATAAAGAATCTTTATATTGCATAGAGAAAATCATTTAAGAAAGTCCTCAAAACTATTTTAAATGAGTGTTTTGCAACCTATATTTGTTTAGACAAATTAAAAATAAAACACCATGACTCAGATTCAGTTTAACAACGCACTGCTCGGATTAAGCAACAAATTGCACTACTACGCACTCAGCCTGACTTCTGATTCAGAAAGGGCCGACGACCTTCTCCAGGAAACTTTTTTAAAAGCTTTAACATACCGTGAAAAATTTGCACAGAATACCAATTTCAAAGCCTGGATATATACCATCATGAAAAACACTTTCATCAACGACTATCGCAGAAACGTTAAAACAAAAAATACGTTCGATGGTTCAGGAAGTGATTTACATTTATTGTATTCAAAAGATGTGGTTGACCCGGGCCCCGATTCTCAATTCAGTTCGAAAGAAATCAATAAAACAATTGATGAACTGGAAGATGAATACAGGATACCTTTCACCATGTTCCTCGATGGTTTTAAATACAAAGAAATTGCTGAAGAATTGGATTTGCCGCTTGGAACCGTAAAAAGCCGGATTTTCTTCACCAGAAAAAAACTCGAAAAATCGTTGAAAGATTACGCCAACAATTAATATTTTTGAAAATAGTTTTAAAAAAAGATTCTCTTTTGAGAATCTTTTTTTTGTTGTAAATAATTGATTATCATGAAAAAAGTTTCTATTGCGGTGCATCTCGCCGATGGTTTTGAGGAAATTGAAGCAGTGGCAATCATCGATGTATTAAGAAGAGCAGGATTGGATGTAAAAACCATTTCGGTAGCCGGAAAAACTGAGGTTACCGGATCGCATCAAATAAAGGTAATTGCCGATGAACTTTTCGAAAATATTGATTACGAAACAATTGATATGATTATCCTGCCCGGAGGAATGCCCGGTTCAAAAAACCTGAATGAACACGCGGGACTTCGTGAGCAAATTCTGAATTTCAATGAAAAAGGGAAATATCTCGGTGCCATTTGTGCTGCACCGCTGGTTTTCGGAAACCTTGGCATTCTGAAAGACAAAAAAGCCACCTGCTATCCGGGTTATGAAAACCAGTTGCACGGAGCGGTGGTAACCGGCGAAAACACCGAAGTATCGGGCAATATTATTACAGGAAAAGGCGCTGGTGTGGCAATTGACTTTGCTTTGAAAATTGTTGAAACCCTCAAAGGTGAACCATTTGCCACAGAATTAGCCCGAAAAATGATTGTGGACTGACTACTTCAGTTTTCCGGCAATCCAGTTTCGTGCATTTACAAATGCCTGAATCCATGGAGCCACCTCATCCATTTTCCTTTCGGAAGGATAATACGCCCAATGCCATGGTTTAAAAGCCCTTTCGAGGTGTGGCATCATAACCAGGTGACGGCCATCGTCGGAACACAATGAAGCAGTGGCAAAATGCGAACCATTTGGATTTGCCGGATAATCATCGTAACTATATTTCATCGGAATGTGATATTCTTGCTCATTGAATGGTAAATAGAATTTCCCTTCTCCATGCGCCACCCAGATTCCGAGTTTCATGCCAGCCATGTTTTTCAGCATCACCGAGTTATTCTCCAGAATATCGACATTCACAAAAGCTGATTCAAATTTACCCGATTCGTTGTGCAACATTTTAGGCTGTATGCTGTGTTCAGGATAAACAAGCCCCAATTCCACCATCAACTGGCAACCGTTGCAAACTCCAAGGCTCAACGTGTCTTCACGTTTGTAGAAATTTTCCAGGGCAACTCTTGCCTTCTCGTTAAATTTGAAAGCACCGGCCCAGCCTTTTGCCGAACCCATCACATCGGAATTCGAGAACCCTCCCACAAAAACAATCATATTTACCTCTTCAAGTGTTTCCCGACCCGAAATCAGGTCAGTCATGTGAACATCTTTCACATCCATTCCGGCCAGGTACATCGCGTAGGCCATTTCACGGTCACCATTTACGCCTTTTTCGCGAATGATGGCAGCTTTTATTCCCGATGGGTTCCGGCGATACAAATCAATTCCCAAATCAGCGGCTTTCCCTGTAAACCCTTTGAAATCATAATGCAATTCAAACTTTTTGTAGTTGGTGAAACGTTTCAGGGCCAATTCGTGACCGCTTTGTTTTCTGTCTAACAAATACGAAGTTTTGAACCACAAATCCCTCAGGGTTTCAATATCAAATTCTGCCTCTTTTCCGAAATTTTTAACGATAACTTTGCCAGTGGAAACAGGATTTCCAATTACCACAAAGTCAACACCCGCTTCAGCAAGTTTCGTTTTAACAGCTTCATTTTCTTTACACTGAATTACCAAACCCGGGTTTTCGCTGAAAAGAACTTTTACAAAATCAGCCTCGCCAATTCCAGTTAAATCGACGTTCATTCCCACACCACTATTACTGAAACACATTTCGAGCAAGGTGGTAATCAACCCACCCGAAGAAATATCATGCCCCGCAACAATCAACTGTTGTTCAATTAATTCCTGGACTGTATCGAAAGCATTGATAAATTTTTGCGGATCACCCACTGTGGGAGCTGTTTTGCCCAATTTATTCCTAGTCTGCGAAAAAGCACTACCACCAATTGCTCTCGGAACAAAAGATAGGTCGATAAACAAAATTTCCTTGTTTTCATCTGCTTCCAGAACTGGTTCCACTACTTTCCGGCAATCAGAAACTTCGCCTGATGCTGAAATAATTACGGTACCGGGAGCATAAACCACATCATCTTTGTATTTCTGTGTCATCGACATGGAATCTTTGCCCGTCGGGATGTTGATACCCAGTTCGCAGGCAAAATCGCTGGCTGCCTTTACTGCTTCGTAAATCCGCGCGTTTTCCCCTGTATTTTTTGCCGGCCACATCCAGTTGGCACTCAGCGAAACACTTTTCAGTTTATCGGTTAATGGTGCCCAGATGATGTTGGTGAGCGATTCAGCAATCGAAAGCACTGAACCGGCTGAAGCATCAATCATTCCGGCAACCGGCGCATGACCGATTGAAGTGGCCAACCCTGCAATTCCATGATAATCAAGTGTAATCACACCCACATTGTTTAGCGGGAGATGCAATTTCCCGGCTCCCTGCTGTTTGGCAATACGGCCGGTTACCGAGCGGTCAACTTTGTTGGTGAGCCAGTCTTTACAGGCAACTGATTCGAGTTGTAAAACCTGCTCAACATAATTCTGAATATTTTCAGGGGTGTATTCTATTTCTTCGTAATCGGGTTTTACTGTAATATCTTCAAGCACTGTTTTCGGCGGGTTCCCGAACATGTAACCCAATTGCCAGTCGATGGGTTTTTCTCCGGTTTTGCTGTTTTCGAAAGTAAACTGCATATCGCCGGTTGCTTCACCAATGTTGTACATGGGCGCTCTTTCGCGTTCGGCAATTTTAGCGAGCAGATCAACATGTTCCGGTTTCATTACCAGGCCCATTCTTTCCTGCGATTCGTTCCCGATGATTTCCTTTTGCGAAAGCGTCGGGTCGCCAACCGGTAATTTGGCAGTATCAATTTTTCCACCCGTGGCTTCCACCAGTTCCGACAGACAATTCAGATGCCCGCCGGCGCCGTGGTCGTGGATTGAAATAATTGGATTATCATCCGACTCGCTCAAAGCACGGATGGCGTTGTAAACACGTTTTTGCATTTCGGGATTGGCACGCTGCACCGCATTCAATTCGATGTGTCCTTCAAACTCGCCGGTTGCCACCGACGAAACTGCACCACCGCCCATTCCGATGCGGTAATTGTCGCCACCCAACAAAATAATCCTGTCGCCTTTTTCAGGAGTTGCTTTCAAACTTTGCTTTTTGTTGCCGAACCCAATTCCACCGGCCAACATAATTACCTTGTCGTAGCCATATTTTTTGAAGTTTTCGAAATGCTCGAAAGTAAGAACAGAACCAGTAATCAGTGGCTGTCCGAATTTATTTCCGAAGTCGCTGGCACCGTTTGAAGCTTTTATCAGAATTTCTTCGGGAGTCTGGTAAAGCCAGTCACGTTCTTCGGTAGCCTGTTCCCAGGGTCGTTCAGCTTCTGTTCGTGGGTATGAGGTCATGTAAACAGCGGTTCCGGCAATGGGTAAACTGCCTTTCCCTCCGGCAATCCTGTCGCGTATTTCGCCGCCGGTCCCGGTGGCTGCACCGTTAAAAGGTTCGACCGTGGTGGGAAAATTATGCGTTTCTGCTTTCAGCGAAAGCACTGTTTCAATATCTTTTATTTCAAAAAAATCGGGTTTATCCTGTGTTTTCGGGGCGAACTGCTCCACAACCGGCCCCTGCACAAACGAGCAGTTGTCGCGGTAAGCCGAAACAATTTTATTGGGATTGACCGCCGATGTTTTCTTAATCATCTTAAACAGCGACGAATCCATCTCCTTTCCGTCAATAACAAAAGTGCCGTTGAAAATCTTATGGCGGCAGTGTTCTGAGTTTACCTGTGCAAATCCGTACACTTCGCTATCGGTGAGCGGGCGCCCCATTTCAGCCGAAACTTTTTCAAGGTATTTGATTTCATCGTCAGAAAGCGCCAGACCTTCTTTTTCATTATAGGCTGCAATGTCGGTAATTTCAAGAATAGGTTCGGGTTGGTGGTTGATGGTAAAAATATCCTGCGTGAGATTTTTATACAAACGCTGCAACATGTGGTCGTAATGCGCTTTTTCGTCCTCAACCGGGTAAAACTCCTCCATGCGCTGAATTCCTTCGAGCCCCATGTTCTGTGTAATCTCCACCGCATTGGTACTCCAGGGAGTGATCATCTCTTTGCGCGGGCCAACAAACCAACCTTCGAGTTGGTTTTCTTGAATTACTTCCGAATCAGAAAAAAGCCAGTTGAGCCTGTTGATTTCTTCTGAATTAAGCGGATGATTTACCTGTACGGCGATGATTTTTTTACTCTGAGTTCTGAAAAACCGGATCATTTTTGCAGCTTTTAAAGTGGATACTTTTGAAATCGGTGCAAAGATAAAAAATTATCACGGGTGCCTGATTTTACTTTTCCATCAGCATCGTTTTGTTATTAACAACCGTTGAAATAACATGGCATGAATTTCAGGAAACAACATTTTTGTCATTAATTTGAACAGAAATTTCTGAAACGCTATGAAGAGAATATTTTATATATTGTTGGCGCTGGTTGCTTTATCGTGCAGTCAGCAAAGGGTTTTAAAGAAAGCCTACGTAGGAAAACCACTGGAAATACTAACTGAAAAATACGGAAATCCCAAAGTAGTGCTTGACCAAAAAGAAGGGAAAATATATGTTTACGAAATTGTTAAAGACTTAAAAAGTACCGAAATCAGCCAGGCAAAACTAACGCTCGACCCAATGGTTTCGCCCATGGTACAAAAAACCGAAAGGTATTATTTTACTGTAAAAGATGGTAAAATTGTAAATGCCCGTTTAGAGGAAGAATACGACCGATAACCGGAAAATAAATTAAAAACCTGTTGGCATTTCAATAATTTTTATAGTTTTGCAGCACCATTTTTGAAACCCGTTTTGGTTTTGAAATTCGTTCTCGAAAATACAACTATCGCCCAGATGGTGAAATTGGTAGACACGCTAGTTTCAGGGACTAGTGGACGCAAGTCTGTGCAGGTTCGAGTCCTGTTCTGGGCACTGAACGGTAGTTCAAACTACATCAAAAGCGCTT
>JAJUGS010000227.1 GCA_029265875.1 Prolixibacteraceae bacterium | reverse complement strand
TACTTCGGAATTTTAAAATGCTGTTTGGTAAACTTTGATAAGAATGCCCGCTTTGTTGCTAATGACAGATTCAAAATTCTTGTCATTTCGACGATAGGAGAAATCTGCCAGTTCGAAGAGATTTCTCCTCGTCTCGCCTGAGGCGAGATCGAAATGACAGCATTGATGCGGCTTTCTGTCATTTACTCATTATTCCTATTTAAAAAATGGGTGAACTCTCGCAATGACACAGCGTCAATTGTAAATTAAAGGAAAAAATCAGGTTGGTGGCTTTGCCTCCAACCTGATTTTTTCCTTTTTCCCTGCAACTAATAGAATCTCAGTGCGAGCGCAGCGAAGCAATCTATCCAAATTTATCGGGTCGGTTTACCTAAACTAAACTGTTTCTTTCTCCTCCACTCAGGGAGCTTGGAGGGGCTTTCGGTTATCTAAAAATCAGAATAATCTGCCGGGTGGAGCATGTATTTTGTGATTTTCGAAACTGTGTTTTTGTACTCTTCCAGTCCCGATAATGTTTTCCAGTCGGGGTGATCGCGGAAGGCTTTCCAGCAGTCTTCGTTCGCTTGCATATTTTCGTAGCTGGTCATGTACATCAAGTTGGGCATTTCGCTGCCGGCCAGTACTTTACCATAAAAAATGGCGTTGGCGCCAATTTTTTTGAATATCGCGGTTTCGCCACCTTCGTTAAACATCTCTACTTTTTTGTTGTGGATTTTTTCGGTGGCGCTTTGGTAGCTGCGCAACTCAAAAATCTGCTCTCTTTTTGGCGTTTTAAATTTCGGCACAAAATATTCGGGCTGCGATTTAAAAGCCTTCAGCAATATGGATTCAATTCTTACATAAGGCGGATTATCGTGTGGCGCATTGATGTATTCGGCGCCTGCTTTTTCAAATCTGGCATCTCCGGTAACTGCTTTCTCAATTTCATCAAAATCACTCAGACTTTCAAAAGGAATCAACACAAAAAGCTTTTTGCCGAAATTGGCTGTATCCGATTCAATGGGTTTAAAAACGCCCACTTTTTTAAATCCTGCCTTGTGCAACGCCGGTAAATAAGCATCTTTCAGGTATTTTTCAACGGTTGTTTGCTGGGCTGCATCTTTAAATGTGTAAACTTTAATCTGGTAAAAATCGCGTGCCGATAAATTCAGAAAGAAAATCGACAAAAAAAATGTCAGGACAAGACGACTAAAAGTTAACGCTGATTTTTTTTCAGTTCTCATAGATTTAGATTTTTTGGTTTAAACTGGCTGAAAAGTAACTATTTTTTGGCGATTAGTTTTGATAACTTCTACTTTACCTTGTAAAAAAAATTATCCACTTTTCTTTTCCAGGGTTTTATATAGAATTTGTGGTGTGCTTCGGCCAAAAGTTTTTTGAGCGGAATATTTTCAGGTATTTTTGTTAAATCAATTTTCTCAATATGTGCTTTAAAAGCCTGTTCGCCGGGCAGCCAATGACTTCTGTCTTCGAAAGTTTTGTACCGGTATTTGCCGAAACTGCTCATGTCGTAACATTTCCAGAGTTTCCGGAGGCGGAGAATTTCGGGGATGTTGATGCCCGACGGGTCGTTAGCCAGCTCGTAGCCATCGAATCCTGAATAGGGGTCGTCAGCCAGAAAACTATCCAGTTTGGCCTGAATTTTTCCTTCCGTTTCTGACCATCGAACCGGGAAAATCCCTTTCATTTCGGCAAAATGTGCAGCTTCTGTCAAACCAAATGAGAGTGTGTGGATTCCGCTGTTTTTCAGGCAAAACCGGGCGTTCCACTGAATTGGGGTCAATGGCATTGTGGCGTTTTTTACTTTGGCCGGTGCTTTAAAAAGCTGGCCGCCTTTGTCGTTGGGCGAGATGATAAAAACGCCCATATCGCGGGCTTTGGCGGCTTCCACAGCCGGCGAATTCCGCTGGTTGAAGTAATAATAGTGCAAGTTGATAAAATCGAAAAGGCCGGTTTCAATGGCATTTACGATTGTGTGCAACGGAGCGTGGGTGCTGAACCCCACGTGTTTGATGATACCCTCTTCCCTGAGTTTCAAAAGTTCTTCCACCGGACCGCCTGCTTTACAGGCTGTATCGAACAATTCATCGTTGTTAAGCCCATGCCAGGCATAAAAATCGAAATAATCGGTTTTCAGGTCATTGAGTTGCCATTCAACAACTTTCCGCATGTCAGCAGCCGTACGCGAACTCGATTTGGTCATTAAATGATAACTGTTTCGGGGAATTTTTAACTCCTCGTTCAGCACTCTGCCATAAACGGTTTCACTTTTTTTGTAACCCCACGCAGTTTCAATGTGGTTGATACCGGCTTCAAATGCCAGTTGTACCACCTCGCGGCATTGTTCCAGTGTGTCGGCGGGAATTTCGTGACGCGGTTCGTTCCAGCCATGCTTAAAACGCATACCACCCAGCGTGATTACGCTCAGCATTTTTTCCGTTTTTCCGAAACGGCGGTATTCCATCGAAGGGTTATATTTTAATATATCAGCGTTATTCATTTTTAAAACAAATGACAAAGGTAGCAGAGTAGAATTTATTGGCGATTGATAATCGTTCAGAAATTATTCGGATAATACTGCAGTCAGCCTGTCGAGGTTTTGTTCGTTGGATGGAATTACAATGTGGGGCACATTTTTGGCGACCTCTTCATTGTCGAATTCCTGTTCCCAAAAAACCATTGAACCATTTTTCGTTTCAGAAATCCTGACTGTTAATGTAAACAATGGCTGAACAATGTGCCGGATTACAACTTTTTCATCGGTAATTATCTTCTCAAAAACTGATTCATTGGGATAGTTTTTGCCATCGGGGCTGTGCATTGTAAAAACCCATTTTCCACCTTCCCAAAATTCAAATTGATTGAAACTATTGGTAAACCCGGCGGGCCCCCACCATGTTGCCAATAATTCAGGGTCGGTAAATGCTGCAAAAACTATCGAAGGAGCCGCAGGAATTTCTCTCGATATTTTGAATATCTTCATTTTTTGTTTTTTATTCCAACAACACAGCAAAGCTAAAAGTTCTTCGCTGAATCTTCTTTTTTTATCTCTATTTGGCTGACCTGACGCCTGATGCGAATGTGTTTGTAAGGGGTTATAAAAACTTTTTCTGCATGGACCTGTTTTAACTACCAAAAAACAATAACAATATTTTAGTTAAGATTTAACAAATCTGTATCAATTTTTGTCAGGCTTTTTTGTTGATTATTCTGAAAATTGTGCCTCCTTTTTAAGGAGATTGAAAATGGAAGTAAAATTTAATGCCTAATAAATGAAGAGAAGGGATTTTTTAAATATCGGGGCACTTACAGCTGTTGGTGGTGCGTTTTCGGTAAATGCACTGGCTGGTGGTTTTTCAAATAAAATGGTGCCGCCAACTGGCAAAACCAAAAACATCATTTTTATGGTGAGCGACGGAATGAGCCACGGTACGCTGAACATGGCCGATTTGCTTTTGCAACGCAAGGAAGGCCGTCCGAGCAACTGGATTCAACTTTATCGCGAACAAAAAGCCCGGCGTGCCTACATGGACACAGCTTCGGCCAACTCCATGGTAACCGACTCGGCGGCCGGCAGCTCTGCATGGGGCGGGGGTGTGCGTGTAAACAACGGTGCACTCAATATTGGCCCCGATGGCACTGCGCATAAACCCATTCTGCAAAAATTTAAAGACGGCGGAAAAGCAGTGGGTTGCGTAACCACAGTGCCAATTACACACGCCACACCGGCTGGTTTTAGTGTGAGTACCAAAAAACGCGATAGCCAGGAAGAAATTGCCACTATCTATCTCGACCTGAAATTTGATGTGATGATGGGGGGTGGTACCGAATTTTTCAGCGCTGATAAACGCAAAGATGGCCGCGATTTGTTTGCCGAATTCGCCAGAAACGGCATCCAGGTGGCCCGAACCAGAGCCGAAATGCAAAACTTAAAATCAGGAACGCCGGTTCTTGGCGTATTTCACGAAGACGGGTTGCCTTATGCACTTGACCATGCTTCCGACTCAGGTCTGTTGACAACCATTCCAACACTGGCTGAAATGACTCATAAAGCCATTGAGCAACTCAGTAAAAATCCGAACGGTTTTGTGTTGCAGGTTGAGGGAGGAAAAGTGGACTGGGCAGCTCATGCCAACGACCTCGCCGCTTTGGTTTACGACCAGATTGCTTTTGATGATGCCGTGGGTGTAGCCATTGCTTTTGCCGAGAAAAATGAGGATACGCTGGTAATCATCACAACAGACCATGGAAATTCAAGCCCGGGACTGATTAAAAGCAGCAAAGTGGACGAAAGTTTTGATAAAGTGCAGAAATTTAAATATACCAACGAGTGGGTTTTGAACGGAATCCGCAAAACCGACACTCCGCAACAGATAATTGACCGTTTGTACGAAGCCCAGGGAACTGCCATTACGAAAGAGGAAGCTTCCGAATTGCTCGCACACTATTCCGACCTCGACAACGAAGGAATTTACAACGCTTACAAACTGCCGTTTAAACGATTGGGTCAAATTCAGCAGAATTATACATCGGTGGGCTGGTCGGGGATGGACCACACCGGCGAATTTGTGGAACTCGCCATGTTTGGCCCCGGAAGCGAAGCACTGCCGCCGTTTGTAAAAAACACCGACCTGCATAATTTTATGCTGAAACATACAGGATTTATCGGATAAGAAATTGACGGATTATTATTGAAATGGCTGATAGAATGTTTTATTCTTTCAGCCATTTTTTATGCATGGTTAAAGATTTGTAACGAAATAATTTTAGGATTCCACGAAATATTAATAAGGTTTTGGTTTGTGGTACTCAAAACTTTCTACTAAAGCTGAAAATATTAATAAAGCTTTTTTTGAATTAAATATTAAATAGTCAAATAATTAGTTGATGAAAAAATTCAAACCTTATTTTCAGATATCAACCTTAGTAGCAGGAAACAGGAAAAAAGTAAACCTTATTAATGTTTATGCAGGCAGACACTACCTCTTGAAAAGTCAAATTGAATGGATTTCATTCTCCTTTTATTTTTCATTCTAAAAATTCTGTTACAAAACCTTTTTATTTCAGGTTCAGCTTTTTTCTGATAAAATCAAGCACAAAATCTGTGGTGGCATCCATTCCCAATGCCGATGTGTTGATGCACAAATCGTATGATTTGGCGGCTCCCCAGGTTTTGTTGCTGTAAAAATTATAAAAAGAAGCTCTTTTTTTGTCGGTCTTTTCAATCAGCGCCAGCGATTTCTCAGCAGAAATTCCCTGGTATTTGGCAACCCGCTCAACACGGTCGTCGATATTTGCCGAAATAAAAAGATGAACTGCACGAGGGTGGTCGCGCAAAATATAATCGGCACAGCGGCCTACAAATACAGCCGGTTCGGTTTCTGCAATCTTACGGATTACATCGCTTTGCAGTTGGAAAAGCGATTCGTTGCTCAGAAAAACATCCTGAAAAAAATCGGTGAGCAAACCACCGGTTAATGCAGGATATGCAGTTTCGTCGGCTTTCTCGAAAAATTTACTCGAAACACCGCTTTCGGCTGAAACCCGTTGAATCAGTTCCTTGTCGTAAAACGAAATGCCCAGTATTTGTGCCAGTTCCTTTGCAATGATGCGGCCTCCGCTGCCCAATTGCCGTCCGACTGTAATGATAAATTTTTCGTTCATAAGAATTCCTCCTGAAATTTTCAGATACACCTGTTATTCAAATTCCGGTTCTTCCGTATTTTTAAATTTCTTCCGCAGCTTTACAAGAAACGTGGTGGCAACAATGGCCGAAGCTATGTCGGCAACCGGGAAACTGTACCAAACGCCATCGGCTCCCCAGATGGAAGGGAAAATCAGGATGCAGGGTAAAAAGAACAACAACTGGCGTGTCATCGACAGAAAAATCGATTTTTTGGCCAACCCGATACTTTGAAAAAGCTGCACAGTAACAAACTGAACACCCAAAAAAGGAAAAATCATTGTCACCATTCTTAATCCTTCAACCGCTTTTTCGGTTAATTCCTCATCGGTGGTAAACATCGAAGCCACAGCATGTGGAAAAAACTGCCCGGTTACAAATCCGGCTGTCAGCACAATTGTCGATAACATAATCGTTTTTTTGAATACAGCGTCAACCCTTTTAAACTGGAGTGCCCCGTAGTTGTACCCTGCAATGGGCTGCATTCCCTGGTTAAATCCCATCACCACCATGCCAAACAAAAACACCACGCGGTTCACAATTCCGTAGGCGCCCACCGATAAATCGCCGCCATATTTGCTCAGCGACTGGTTAATGATAATCACCAAAAGACTGGAGGCGGCATTGATAAAAAATGGTGAAAGTCCAATAGCCATCGAATCGAGCACGATTTTTCGCTCCAGCCTGAAAACTCCTTTTTTCAGGTGTACAAAATTCTTTTTGTTGCTGAAAATCGAAATCTGCCACGCAAGCATCAGAATTTGCGAAATAATGGTGGCCAGTGCGCTTCCTTTGATTCCCATTTTAAAGGTGAAAATGAAAAGCGGGTTCAAAATCAGGTTGATGATTACCGCAAAAATAGTCGCGTACATTGCTTTTTTCGGATTGCCCGACGAGCGGAGCAGGGCGTTGAGGCCCAAATACATGTGGGTGATTACATTTCCGGCTAAAATCACCGTCATATATTCTTTCGCATATGGTAGTGTATCGGCACTTGCCCCGAAAAACAGGAGGATTGGGTTAAGAAAAGTTAGTACTATAATTGAAAATGCCAGACCGAGAATGATGTTCAGCACGAACACATTTCCCAAAACC
>JAJUGS010000381.1 GCA_029265875.1 Prolixibacteraceae bacterium | reverse complement strand
GACTGAATTTAACGCAGAATACGCTGATAATTTGGACCTTCAGACTGAAGTGGAATTAAGAAGGCAGGTGAATGAAGCAATCAGCGAAAGTGAAATATTTGCTTTGAGGGCAAAATTGAAAGATGCAAGGAACGAGGCAGAAACTAAAAAAGTCAAGATGTTGATCCCTCATTCAAAATCCGATTATTTCCGTTTTTTGAGAACCAGTGTTGCGATAATAGTTGTTTTGGTGGGTTTTGCAGGGGTATTGCATAATGGATTCCTCTCTTTGGATGGCACCTATAAACATTTCTACCATACGCCATCCTGGTCACCTGAAAGGTCGGTAACAAACGAAATAACCTTACTACAGGAAGCTAATTTCCATTTTGTAAATTCAGAATATGGTCAGGTAATTCAATTGCTTAACAAACTGGAAAATGCTGATGAAAAGCCGGTTTTCAGTTTTTATAAAGGAGCAAGTTATCAGAACCTTGGAAAATTTGAGGAAGCGATAACTGAATACACAAAAGTTATTAAAGATGCTGACAATCTTTTTGTTGAGGAAGCTGAGTGGTATAGAAGTTTGTGTTATTTAAAAATTGCAGACAAAGAAAAAGCTAAAAATGAGCTTCTTGCAGTGATTGAAAGGAAGGGACATTTCGAAAAAGATGCTAAAGCTGTTCTCAGGAGGTTAAAATACACGATAAAATAAAATAATTGTAAATACACACATTCACAAAGCCCGTATTCTGCGGGCTTTTTTTATTCTGATAATCTGGTCAACCCCGACACCGGCCAAGGCAAGAATCAGCACAATGAAAAAGTAAAAATCATAACTTTTATAAATTGGCGATTCATCACCAATACTTACAAATCCCAACCAATAGTGTGGGTGTGCCATTCTTGACCCCGCATTTTCAAGGTATTCCAGTTTTGCCATTCGCAGGGCTTCATCTTTTGCCTTGCCTTTTTTCAGGTTTTTATAAAATGAAGAAATAATTTCAGTACCACTGTTATCTTCAACTTCCCAAAGCGACATAATTATGGAAGGACATCCGGCATAAAGAAAGCCACGGGCAAGACTCATGATTCCTTCGCCTTCTCTTAATTTACCCATACCTGTATTACACGCGCTTAAAACGGTTAATGCGGCTTTTAATTTCAGGTTATAAATATCCGATGTATTCAGTAATCCATTGTTCAATACATCTGAACTGTCTTTTTGCGCAAATGCGAGACTCGAAAACGCAGGCAATGAATCATTGATGAATGCATGCATCGCTAAATGAAGAATGTCAAACTTTTCTGCGTTTTTTCTGAAGTTTTCTTCGGTAGCTTCGGCTCCTGAAAAAACATCCGTATTGATCAATCGTGAAATTTTCGCTACCTCCTTTTGAGTTCCTGGCAATGGAACCAGGGTAATTTTTTGGCCGGCATATTCAATTATATCGCCAATCTTATATTCCGGTGCAAACGCAACCACTTTAACAGTATGCCTGTTTTTAGTTTTATGTTTTTGAAAAAGCAGGTTTACAGAATTAGCATAATTAAACGTGTATTTTTTTATCAGGTAATCCAACTGATTAAATTCGATGTTTTTTGTCGTGTCAGGTAAAGTTTTCAAGAGGGCATCGAAGGGAATATAACTAACTAATCCATCCGGGATGACAGTGATTTTACTATTTATAAACAATGCTTCGTGAGGTTTTAAGAGGGTGTTATACAAATACCAGGCAGCAGAACAATATTTTTTTGAATCTTCACCGGTCGTAAACAAAAAATCGGAGTTGGACATAAATTGAAAAAGCTGATCAACAGAGTGCTGGAAAGAAGAGGATAATTCCTGTTTGCTGATATGGGTTCCGGTTTTTGTAATTATAAAAGTATATAACTCCATCAAACTGTCAGTTTGATGAATGTGGTATTCCAGTAATGTTTGCTCTGGTTTAATTTTATTCTGTATCTCGTTAACAGTTAGTAGGTTATTGGCGTATTTAAGATTGTAATAATCTTTATATTCAGTCTCTAAAAACCGGTTTAATTCATCGCGCTGGCGTGAAAGGTTAAAAATTTCGTTGTTATACGCTTTAATTATGGCTGTGTCAGGCAGCGATTTGCTTTTTTCTTCCAGTATTTTTTCGTTATAATAGGTAATGCTGCTGTTGAGCTGACTTTCCTTTATTGTAATAGTATCGGGCACAAGACTGTTTTCAAGTGCCAATTGTCCTGATATTTTGTCGAAAAGTGAACTGCTTTTTAATTTTTCTGCATTTTGAAAGGCCAATTCAAAATATTTCAATTCTTTATTTAATGAATAGGCTTTATATGCAATTTTTATGATTTGGTTAAACGCTTCTGATTCCAGATTGGTTAACTCGATTTTACTTTCCTCATTAACAATTTCTTTTCTGGCTTTTTGAATGAGTGTTCCTGCAATCTGGTAAATTTCAAGTGATTTATTCAGATTGTCAGAAACAACCGTAGCCGTTGTTTCATTTTTTAATTCAT
>JAJUGS010000017.1 GCA_029265875.1 Prolixibacteraceae bacterium | reverse complement strand
GCCCGATTTAATCGACTTCACCGATTTGGTTTGCGCTGTATTCTTGTTTTTAATGATTTGCGCCTCGTCGATAACCACCGAATGCCATTTCAACTTTTTCAGCAAATCGGCATCACTCCTTACCAGGCCATATGAAGTTATCAATACATCGTAACCGTTCAGTTTCTGCAAATCGCGCTGTGTTCCGTGGTAAATTGCATGTTTTATTCCGGGGGCAAATTTCTGAAATTCAGCCTGCCAGTTGGTCAGCAGGCCGGTTGGGGCAACCACTAATATTTTTTCATTTTCAAGAAGGCCTTCTTCCTTGAATTTTAAAATAGTGGCAATTACCTGCAACGTTTTTCCCAAACCCATATCGTCGGCTAAAACAGACCCGAAACCGATGCGGGTATTCCGGTAAATCCACGAAAATCCGCGCTGCTGGTATGGCCGCAAATCAGCATTGAGTCCCTGCGGGAGCGGCACTTCCTTAAATTCGGTAAGTTCGCGTATGAGTTGTTTCACCTCGTCGTCAACCACCACTTTCGCCCCGAAATAATCGCCCGACAAAGCTGTGCGCAACATCTGAAAAGCCGACATTTCCTTCGATTGTGTAAAATGTTTGTACAGCTTTTCAAGGTCGGCCTTTTCAACATATATGTATTGGGTCTTAAATTTAATCAGGCCATCAGATTTTTGAAGCAGTTTGCGGAATTCAACTTCATCCAACACCGTGTCGCCAACAGCCACCTGCCACTCAAAATCGAGCAGTTTATCGAGCCAGAGGAACGATTTTCCGGTTGTTTTGTTTTTAATTTTCACACTGGCGCGGGGTTTCAAAATTTCCTGCAACGATTTTGGCAGCAACACCGAAATATCGAGCAGTTGGATGGCCGGGATTATCTGCATCAGGAAAGGGGTAAATGTTTCGTTTTCCATCACCATTTCCTTTTCGCCGCCGGAATTAATGTAATCGTCGAGGCCGGTAATAAAACTGCTCAACTGGGTGAGCGACTGTAAAATTTCGAAACGCCGGTGGTCGTAATATTTTTCGGTCAGAATATTTTTCAGGGGAATCGGGTCTTCCATGATTCCCGATGTTGTGCGAACGCTGACCTCGATCCTGAATTTCCCGTCCTTCAATTCCTCCACAACAAGCATGGGCTGAAATTCGCCCTGTGTAAGGTAAAATTTTTGGAGCCACGACAGGATGCCGCCAGCCAGCGCTTCCTCGCCCGGGCTTGAAAACGGGTAACTTTTATTTTTGAAAAACAGGTGTTCAAACAAATCGTCGTTGAGGTTGTAACCAACCAACCTTACAATCTCGGTAATAAACAGCGATAACAGGTTTACAGAAACATCCCTGTTCACAGGTTTCTGTTTGTTTCGTTCTATCGCGGTAAAAATATCGGGCGGAAGTATCTGTCCGAGTTCGTCAACCAGCCGTTTAACTTCCTTGCTCAACATAGCCGGAAGCCATCGCACGGAAAATGATTTATCGGGCAATTGCACGATTTGCGGCACAATGGCGCCATTGGCAACCAATTGAATGGCAAAATGCAGCACCGTATGCAAAGCGGCGGTTGATGGCTGGTAATCGTAGGTTTTGGAACCCTGGATTTGCGCTAATTGCTGTAAAAACTCAGCCACCGAATACTCCCGGTCGTTAACAAAAACCTTAGCTTTGAGCGATTCATCGAGCCGGACTGTATTTGTTGAGTGATAACTGATTTTCCGGTCTTCGGAATAAGCGCCGGTAAAAAAATCGGGCAGTGCGGTTTTTCCATTGGCCGCCCGTTGCGTATTTTTCACAATCCGGTTGAGGTTGGCGAGGTATTTTTCGCGAAAATCGCCCGACGATGCCGTATAAAACGGAGGGTATGGCGAAAGCAAGGCAGTGAGCGGGCCGTGGATGGGCGACAGTTTTGCAAACGAGAGTTTCCTATAGGCTTGTTCAGGGTTGTATTCCTTTGCCGGAGCCTCTTTTTCAAAATAGAGGTTTTTGATTTTGGGTATTTCGATGTTTTCCTTTTTAATGACAATACCACGTTTTTCGAGTTCCATTAGCAAATCGACCTGGTGCAGCGAAAAAACCAGGAAAGGGTTATTATCAATTTCGGCAGAAACCTTGTAAATAACCGAAGCCAAATGTTTGCACGGCACAGCCCAGTCGGGGCATGAACATTGCATTTTCAGGTCGTTCCACTGCCGGGGAAAAACCTTCAGGCCGAAACGTTCGGCTAACTGAAGCACTGCTGGGTCGAGTTCCCGGTTCAGGAGTTTTGAAATAATTACCGGGCGTTTTATCAGTTCTTCAATAAAATTATTCAGTTCAGGGTCAAAAAAAGGTGGCATTATTAAATCCACATTGTATGGCCGGGGCCGCGAACCCTTTACTTTTGCCACAATATGATTCCCGTCAATTTTTACTTTTTCGACAGCCCCTTTTCTTGCATACGAGGCACCTCGCGGCAAACGGTTGCTGTAATCGATATTATTGAGCGAGTTGAGCCACTGTTCGCCCCACCAGGTTTTACCAAATGCTCCGGCCATAAAATCAGTACTTAAGATTCGGGGCAAAAGAAACAAAAATCGGGTATGAACCAAAACATATTTATGCAATCATTTATCAACCTGTTTCTAAAAATTATGAACATAATCAGTGATTTTGCTGTCTTTTATATTTTCAAAAAACAACATTCTATCACACAAAAAAACGGGCCAATAAATCAGCCCGTTCTTTTGTGTTTTATGATTTCAAGCTATTCCCAGGGAACGAGTGTCGATTTATAATAATCAATTCCCAGCGCTTCAAAACGTTTTCCGTGTTTTGCGAGCCGTAGTTTGTATTCGTCCCATTTCCGGTTTGCAGGGGCAGTCCAGCCAATTTCGGCATAACCGGGCAATCGGGGGAAAACCATGTATTCCACTTCGTCGATATTTGTAACAGTTTCCGACCACAACGGCGCTTCAACACCCAGAATATTTTCTTTGGCGATTGCAGGGACATACGAAGCCGGGTCCCAAAAGTAAGCCGTGTCCACTTCGATATAACCTGCCCAATGCAAACCGAGGTGCGTGGTTGAATCGTACTGCATGTCGAGGTAGGCTTTTTTGGCGGGCGACATAATTACCTGCGCGCCTTTTTCAACACCCATAGTTGTATTTTTAACATCGGCCCAAAACTGAACAGTGGCTCCGGCAACCGGGGTTGCATTGGCAATCTCGTCCCAGCCAATCACTTTTTTGCCATATTTTGTTACAATTTCCTGGGCACGGTTAATCAGCATGATATAATCCAGCGAATCAGTCACATGCGATTCGTCACCGCCAATATGAAACCATGGACCGGGTGAAATGGCCGAAATTTCGCGCACCACATCGTCGATAAACTGGTAGGTCACCTCCTTTTTTGCCCAAAGCGTACTGAACCCAACTTCAGTTCCGCTGTAAAGCTGCGTGGCTTTGCCATCTTTGTTTAATTCGGCATAAGAAGCAAGTGCTGCATTGGTATGACCCGGCATATCAATCTCAGGGATGATGGTGATGTTGCGTTCGAGCGCGTAATTCACCAGTTCAACAAACTGTTCCTGGGTGTAAAAACCACCGGGGCTACCGCCAACTTCGGTACTTCCACCAATTTCGGTAAGTTTTGGCCACGATTTGATTTCGATTCGCCACCCCTGGTCGTCAGACAAATGCAAATGCAGGATATTAATTTTGTAGGCAGCCACGTAATCAATGAGTTGTTTAACCTCCTCGACACTGAAAAAGTGACGGGCCACATCGAGCATCACACCCCTGAAGCCAAATTCTGGATAATCAGTTACTGTTCCTGTTGCAATTACCGGAATTTCTCCTTCAGCTGCTTTCACCGGCATAGTCTGCAAGAGTGTCTGAATCCCATTAAAACATCCGGCCGGCTGATTCGCTTTAATTTCGATGAGCTTTTTGCCGATTACCAGTTCGTAACCTTCGTTGCCCAGCTCAGGTTTTCCGGCTGAAAGCGACAGGTAAATTCCACCCGCCGGAACTTCGTCCGACTTTTTTACATCGAAAGTTGTCCCGGTAATTTTTCCTAGCGATTGAGCCAGGTAATTCCCGGTTTGTTCCAAACCTTCCTGCACATAAACCACAGTAGTTTTTTCAAGTTTGAAAGCCTGACCGGTTGCGGTAACCGAAACGGGTTTGGGTATAAAAGGTGTTTGCGTGAGATCGGTTTTCACCTGGTTACACGATACCAGAACCATCAAACCAATGGCCATTAAAAATGTGATCAATCTGTTGTTTTTCATTTTTGTAATTTTTCTGTTTGAAGCGTAAAAATAGGGTTTTAAACCGATATAAGTCGCACGGATTAAATAACCGGTATTATTTTTTGTACTCTTTTGGCACCACTTCTCCCCTGGCCACCAACAACGCATTCATGGCAAGTGCCTCCAGTTCATCTTCTCCCGGATATATAAAAATGGGTGCAATAAAACCGACTTTTTGATACATATAGTTACCAAGGCTTTTGTTGTGTGCCATTCCACCAGTCAGGATAATTCCGTCAACTTCACCATTCAAAACCACCGCCATTTCCCCGATTGATTTAGCGACCTGGTAGAACAGTGCTTCCTGATAAAAACGCGATTTTTCGTGCCCCGAAGCAGCGAGGTTCTCCACTTCCTGCGCACTGTTGGTTCCCAGGAAGCTCACGAAACCACCCTCGCCAACCACCATTCTGTCAACCTCACTTTTGGTGTATTTCCCGCTGAAACAGATGTCAATAAGCTGTCCGGTTGGCAAACTCCCCGATCGTTCGGGGCTGAACGGACCTTCGCCATTCAGCGCATTGTTCACATCAATGACACGACCCTTTTTGTGCGCGCCAATTGAAATTCCACCTCCCAAATGCGCCACAACCAGGTTCATTTCCTCGTATTTCTTTCCGGTTTTTAATGCGTGTGACCGTGCTTTGGCTTTCTGGTTGAGGGCATGAAAAATGGAACGACGTTCAAAAAGAGCATGTCCTGAGACCCGCGCCACATCTTCCAGTTCGTCGGTTACCACCGGGTCTGCCATAAAAGCCTGTGCATTCGGAATCTGCAATGCAATGTAGTCGGCCAGAAGCGGCCCGAGGTTGCTGGCATGTTGCCCCATCACACCTTCGCGAAGGTGTTTGAGCATCAGGTTATTTACCTTATAAATTCCTGACTCCACCGGATAAGTAAGCCCCCCCCTGCCGATGATAAATTTCAGGGAATCAACGTCAATCCCCTCTTCCACCAGTGCATCAATAATCAGTCCTTTTCGGAAATCAAACTGATCAATAATGGTTTCGTAATGAAAAAGATCATCAAACGAATGACGGATGGTTTTGCTCAATACGCATTCCGAGTCGAAGTAAACCGCGAACTTGGTTGAGGTTGAACCAGGATTGATGGCCAGTATCCGGTGCATAATTTAACTTAACAAGGTGGCCAGTGCCAGTGAGTTGAGTTTGGTTTTTTCGCTGTCGCCCCGCGACGAAACCACCACCGGCACTTTTGCCCCGGCTATGATTCCCGACATATCAGCTTTTGCCAGTTTTGAGTTGGCTTTGTAAAAAACGTTGGCTGCATCGATGTTCGGGAAAAGCAGGCAATCGGCATCACCGGCCACGGGCGAGGTAAAACCTTTAATTTCGGCTGATTCGCGGTCGAGTGCCACATCCAAAGCCATCGGGCCATCCACCAACCCACCTTCAATTTGTCCGTGTTCATTCATTTTGGCAATGGTGGCGCCATCCATGCACGACTGAATTGAAATGATAATCTGCTCGGTAGGTGCGATAACGGCAACTTTTGGTTCTTTAATTCCTAACCGTTGTGCCGTTTGAATCAGGTGCCCTGTCATCATGATTTTCTGTTTCAGGTCGGGATACGGGATAACGGCCGCATCGGTAAAAATGAGCAGTTTATGATAATTTACATTGTGCATCACCGAAATATGAAAAAGCGTGGAATTGGACGGTAACATCCCATTTTCCTTTTTCAGCAACACCTTCATAAACTTGTCGGTCGAAATCAGGCCTTTCATTACCAGATCGGCATCGCCATTTACCACCAGCTCAATTGCTTTTTCGGCAGCGTCTCTTACATCGGCAGCATGTACAATCCTGTATTTTGCAGCATCGATCCCCAGATTTTCAAGGGTTTTTAGAATCACTGCCCTGTCGCCGGTGAGAATAGGGCTGACAAAACCTATTTTTACAGCTTCGTTTAAACCCTCGATCGTGTTTTCATCAACTCCGTTTACCACAACCACCCTTTTCACGGTCTGCCGGCGGGCTGCTTCAATCATTTCGGTAAAATTCCTGATTTGCATTTTTACTTATTTTTTGCGCGAATTTAGACCAAACGCAGGTTTAAACTTACAACATTTCTCAGGTTTTTCCGATAGATTTTTCATCCAGTTTCAATTCGCTTATCTTCTGATTTTCAAATTTATCCGATTAAATTTAATCTATAAGATTTTAGCATGTTTTAATTAGATATTAACACAATAACCTATTGATTAATTTCAGACTTTAAATAATATTTTTTACTTCCCCGTAAGAAAAAAACTGGATTCAGTCCGGAATCCGGGGAATACCTGTATTTGTAATGATCTTTAATTATGTGAACCTCGTAAATTAATAAAAAAGAATCAAAAAATTATCGAACTATTCATTTTTTTGAGGCCTTAAAATGGTGTTATACAATATATCCGAAATTCGACTGTATAACAGATTTTATGCTAAATTCATAGCCTGATTTGTTTGTTAAGCAGAACAAAATCATTTTCAAAATAAGTACATGTGGCAAGTTGAAATGAAGCAAAATGCGATCTTCTTCATAAAACTGTTCGATATTTTTTCAACATCGCAAAAACGTTCGAACGGAGTTTTTTGTTAAAGCTCACAGGAGCTTTTCAGAAGCAAATAAAAAACAACAACTGCAAAACTTAATAGAATCACTTATAAAAATCGTGTTGTTATGGTAAATAAAATCACAAGTCTGGCCGAATATTTTCAGAAATACAATGAAAGTGTGGCCGATCCGGAAGGATTCTGGGGTAAAATTGCTGAAAGCCATTACTGGCATAAAAAGTGGGACCGCGTGGTCGACTGGCGTTTTTCGGGGCCCGGTGCTCCCGATGTGAAATGGTTTGTTAACGGCAAACTGAACATCACCGAAAATATTTTTGAACGAAACCTGTTTTTGCGCAAAGACCAGGTGGCAATCATCTGGGAGCCCAACGATCCGGGTACACCGGAAATCCGCATTACTTATGGCGAACTGTTTGAACAGGTGAAACAGTTTGCTAACGCATTGAAAAACATTGGCGTCGAAAAAGGCGACCGGGTGGCTATTTACCTGCCCATGGTTCCTGAGCTGGCTGTTGCCATGTTGGCCTGTGCCCGGATCGGGGCTATTCATTCCATTGTTTTTGCAGGCTTTTCTGCCACTGCCCTGTCAGACCGCATCATCGATGCTGCTGCTAAAGTGGTTATAACTTCCGATGGCGCCTACCGCGGGGCAAAAAGTATCGGCCTTAAATCGATTGTTGACGAAGCGCTCGAAAAATGCCCTTCGGTGCAAAAAACCGTAGTTCTGAAACATACAGGCGACGAAATAAAATTCGATGCAAAACGCGATATATGGTGGAACGACCTGATTAAAGGTGTCTCGACTGAAAACACAGCCACTGAAATGGATGCAGAAGACATCTTGTTTATTCTCTATACATCGGGTTCAACCGGAAAACCCAAAGGTGTGGTACATACCACAGGCGGTTATATGGTTTATGCCGAATATACTTTTAAAAATGTTTTTCAATATAGCGAGGGCGATATGTATTGGTGCACTGCCGATATTGGCTGGGTAACAGGACATTCGTACATTGTTTATGGCCCACTGCTTACCGGCGCAACATCCATCATGTTCGAAGGTGTGCCTACTTATCCCGATGCCGGTCGCTTCTGGCAAACCATCGACAAATACAAAGTCACCCATTTCTACACTGCACCTACCGCCATCAGGGCATTGCTGGCACAGGGAGACCAGTGGGTTACGAAACACAATTTGAGTTCGCTGAAAGTTTTGGGTACCGTGGGCGAACCCATTAATGAAGAGGCGTGGCGGTGGTACCACGATATTGTTGGAAAAGGCAAATGCCCGATTGTGGACACCTGGTGGCAAACCGAAACCGGTGGTATCATGATTTCACCACTGGCAGGGCTGACTCCCACCAAACCTTCGCTCGCCACTTTGCCGTTGCCGGGAATACAACCCATACTTGTTGATCCGGAAGGAAAAGAACTGAAAGGAAACGGTGTGGAAGGAATTCTTTGCATTAAATATCCATGGCCAGGGATGTTACGAACAACTTATGGCGACCACCCGCGATGCTTCCAGACTTACTTTTCGGCATTCCCCAACCTGTATCTGACAGGAGATGGAGCTAAACGCGACGAGGAAGGGTATTACCGCATTATCGGGCGGATTGATGATGTAATTAATGTTTCGGGGCACCGTATTGGAACTGCCGAAGTGGAAGATGCCATTAACCAGCACCCGAAAGTGGTGGAATCGGCAGTGGTGGGTTATCCGCACGAAATTAAGGGCTCGGGTATTTACGCCTATGTAATTTGTGATGACCTGAGTGACGAAGAAATGACAACCATCGAGGAAGAAATCAGGGCAACTGTCACCAAATTTATCGGGGCCATTGCCAAACCCGATAAAATTCAGATCGTTCATGGTTTACCAAAAACAAGGTCAGGAAAAATTATGAGACGTATTCTGCGCAAAATTGGTGAAGGCGATGCCACCAATCTGGGTGATACTTCCACGCTGCTCGACCCGGGTGTGGTTGAAGAAATCATTGCCGGTGCCAAAGTGGAAGTAAAACGATAAACTTCTTTATTCTCTCGCAGAGACGCGAAGACGCAAAAAAATAAGCAATGGAATGCATTTCATTTAATATTTTGATTTACTCACACCAATCCAAATTACGGTGAGCTCGGGATGAGTGAAGAATAATAAATACGACATTCTAATTTTTTAATTACTCCGCGTCTTTGCGCCTTTGCGAGAGTCTTTTTTCTCAATCAAACCAAAACTTACAAATTATGACTGAAACTAAAACAAACCGTGGAATGGTGGTTTTTGGTGCCATTCTTATTCAGTTGGCCCTCGGAAATCTTTACGCATGGTCGGTATTTACAAGCGACCTTGTACAGGAAGGCTGGACAAAAGCGCAAACTCAGGTTGTTTTTTCGGTGGGTGTGGCGGTTTTTGCAGTGGTGATGGTGATTGCCGGAAGACTGATGCCCAAACTGGGCCCGCGCAAACTCACAATCCTGAGCGGAACCGGGCTGGGACTTGGGTACATTATCGCCGGATTACTGGGTGCAGAAAATTACCTGACCACCCTGATTTTTGTCGGGATTGTGGGAGGTGCCGGAATCGGGTTCGGATACGTGGTTCCAATTGCAGTTTCGATGCGCTGGTACCCCGATAAAAAAGGGCTGATTACCGGACTTGCCGTAGCCGGATTTGGTTTTGGGGCAACACTCTGGATGACGTTGGCCGGAAAACTGGGTGCGCTTGGCGGCGCTGAGCTCATCAAAAACATTGGCATGTCGAACACCTTTATTGTATTGGGAATCATCTTTTTTGTAATCATCATCCTTGGCAGTTTCTGGATGAAATTTCCGGAAACAGGGTGGAAACCTGCAGGCTGGAACCCTGATACTGCTGCCAAAGCTGCAACAAAAGCAGGCACTGTTGAATATTCAAGCAGCCAGATGCTCAAAACAACGCAGTTTTATCTCATTGTATTAACCTATGCATTTGGAGCCGGGGCGGGTTTGATGAGTATCGGTCTGATGAAACTCTGGCCCATGGAAGCGCTTCAGGATCACGGGATCAGCAAAGAAGTGGCAGCCGCTGCTGCTACCCTGGCCATGGCCATCTTTTTTGCACTCTTTAACGGGCTGGGACGCATCATTTGGGGAATGATCAGTGATAAAATCGGCAGAAAAACTTCCATCGCCATCATGATGGCCACCCAGGGTGTTTTTGTCATCCTGTTTCAATGGATGGCAGGAATACAAGCTACGTTATACATCTTTGCCGTACTCATAGGTTTTAATTACGGGGGTTTGTTTTCGCTGTTTCCCACGATAACCGCCGATACTTTTGGCAGCAAATATTTCAGTCAGAATTACGGCTGGGTTTTCCTTGCCTATGCCATCGGAGGCATTGTTTTTCCAATCCTCGGAGGGAAACTGGGCGACCTGAATAACTTCCCGCTGTCATTCACCATTTGTGGAATACTTTGTTTTGTGGCTGTTTTAACGATTTTGCTGGTTAAGCCAATAAAACAGGAAATTGTCCGGTAATACCGACCGCGACAAAATAAAAACCAAACCCGAAATATTTATCATTTTGTCAACAGCCCGAAAATTTTATTCGGGCTGTTGATTTTCAGTAAATTAACAAAATACTTACTGCCTGAATTAAACTAAATCCATTTTGCTTTCAGATAAAACAGTCAATTCCTGTTTTAAAACAACATTCTAAAGTTTTTTTAACTGATTTTTTTCACGAATTTTAAGACCTCTTTCATTCAAATTTATAACCTGGAGCGAAAGCCTTTAAAGTTTAAAACCAAAAATATTAAACATGGCCATAAAGAAATTAGACAGCATTTTCAAACCGAAACGGATTGCGCTGATTGGCGTTTCAAATAATCCCGACAGTGTTGGCGGAATCACACTCCGGAACCTGGTGGGCGGAGGTTACAACGGTGTGGTTTACCCGGTAAACCCGAAACGCGAGGCAGTTTTTGGAATTCCGTGTTATCCTGATGTAAAAAGCCTTCCCAAAGTTCCTGACCTTGCAGTGATAATGACGGCAGCCAAGTTTGTACCCGACCTTGTGAGGGAGTGTGGCGAAGCCGGTATTCACGGGCTGATCATCATGTCGGCAGGATTCAAGGAATCGGGAGAAGAAGGAAAAATTCTGGAAGCTCAGGTTTATGCTGAAAAAGCGAAATTTCCGGATATGCGTGTAATCGGGCCAAACTGTTTGGGAATTCTAGTTCCGGGATTGAATATGAATGTAAGTTTTGCCGCCGGCATGCCCCGAAAAGGCCATGTAGCTTTTATTTCGCAATCGGGTGCTCTTTGTACTTCGGTGCTCGACTGGGCATACAACACCAACATCGGGTTTTCTTATTTTGTATCAATCGGGAACTCAATGGATGTAAATTTTGGCGACCTCATTGATTATTTTGGACAGGACCCCAACACAAAATCCATTGTTTTGTATGTTGAATCCATCAGCAATGCCCGTACTTTTATGTCGGCAGCAAGGGCATTTTCGCGCGAAAAACCCATTATTGTTTACAAATCGGGGCGTTTCCCCGAATCGGCTGCTGCAGCCGCTTCACACACCGGAGCGATGGCTTCTGAAGATTCGATTTACGATGCCGTTTTTCGCAGGGCGGGTCTGGCAAGAGTTTACGATTTCGGCAACATTTTCGATTTTACCGATTTGGTTGGCCGCCGCCGGATACCAAAAGGAAACAGGCTGGCAATTGTTACCAATGCCGGCGGCCCCGGTGTTATGGCTACCGATTCCCTGATTTCGATGGGGGGCAAACTGGTGAAACTCACCGATGAAACCATGCAAAAACTGAACGATTATCTTCCTCCATTCTGGTCACACGGCAATCCGGTGGATGTCCTGGGAGACGCAACCCCTGAAAGGTTTGCCAAAACAACCGAAATTGTGCTTGAAGATCCGAATGTGGATGCTGTTTTGGTACTTCTTACTCCCCAGGCAATGACCGCCCCCACCGAAACGGCCGAAGCCATTGCCCAACTGGCTTCAAAAACCACAAAATCGATCATGGCTGCATGGTTGGGTGGAGCAAGCATGATAAACGGAATTCAGGTTTTTAACAAAGCCGGAATCTCAAATTATCCAACACCGGAACAAGCGATACGCGCATTTATGACTTTGTCAGATTTTTCTGAAAACCAGGAAATGTTATACGAAACGCCGCGTGAAGTGCCGGTTTCGTTCCAATACGACAGGGCTGAACTGCGTAAAAAATACATCCACGAAATTTTCCCGAAAGCCAAAGTACTGAACGAAGACGATTCAAAAATGCTGGTGAACGATTACGGAATCATCACCACCCACCCACAACCTGCCTACACAGAAGATGAAGCGGTAAAAATTGCTGAGCAAAAAGGTTATCCGGTGGTATTAAAAATTTACTCACCCGATATCACCCATAAATCAGATGTGGGCGGGGTGGCGTTGAACATCAAAAATGAAGAAATGGTACGCGCCACTTTCAGGAACATGGTAAAAACCGCAAAGGAAAAAAGGCCGGATGCCAGAATCGACGGGGTGACTGTCCAAATCATGGTCGATACCCGCGACGCTGTCGAGTTAATTATCGGCATTAAAAAAGACCCGGTTTTTGGAACGGTGATGCTGGTGGGCATGGGCGGTACCACTGCAGAACTGTTTAAAGACAAACGGCTCGAATTTCCGCCCCTGAATGAAAGACTGGCCCGGCAAATGCTTGAATCGCTGCAAATTTACCCACTGTTAAAAGGCTGGCGTGGCGACACTCCGAAAAATATCGACAAACTGGTGGAAGTGCTCATACGCATGTCTTACCTGGCTGCCGATTATCCTGAAATCAAGGAACTCGATATCAATCCGCTGATTGTAAATGCAAAAGATGTAATTGCACTTGATGCCCGCATTGTGGTTGACGATGAAGTAATGCAAAAACCGGTAAAAGATTACTCTCACCTCATTTTACGCCCTTATCCCGAAAGTCTTATCAAACCTTCAAAACTGGCTGATGGAACTGAAGTTTTGCTTCGCCCGATAAAACCTGAAGACGAACCTTTGTGGCTCGAATTATTGGCCAGCTGCTCGAAAGAGTCGATTTACCACCGATTCAGGTATGATTTTTATTTCGATTCGCACGAAATTGCCTCAAAATACTGTTTCATCGATTACGACAGGGAAATTGGCATAGTTGCCGAGTTGGAAGATAATGGCCGCAAAAAGCTGATTGGGGTGGGCAGGTTGATTGCCGACCCTGATGTTGAACTGATGGAATACGCTGTTTTAATTACCGATGCCTGGCAAAAAAAGGAATTGGGCCATATTCTCACAGATTATTGTGTTGAAATTGCCAAGTCACGGGGTGTAAAACGACTTGTGGCCGAAACCACCCGCGATAACAAACCCATGATATCGGTATTCAGAAAACTGAATTTTAAAATCAGGTTTAACGAAGACACCACTGTTACCGTGACAAAAGATATTCAGGAAGAAGAAGTTTAATAGAATCCTGACTGTTAAATTGTAATATTCCCGGCAGTTCAGCGTGAACTGCCGGGAAATTTTTGAACAAATTATGAATATCGAACAACTGGAAAAAGCTGCTGAAATCATCCGCAAATCGCGATACACAGTGGCTTTCACAGGTGCCGGGATTTCGGTTGAAAGTGGTATCCCACCTTTCAGGGGCGAAAATGGATTGTGGAACAGGGTGGACCCAGTTTACCTCGAAATTGATTTCTTTTATACCAAACCCTATCAATCGTGGAAAGTGATCAAAGAGATTTTTTACGATAAACTGGGTGACGCCGTCCCAAACCTTGCCCATCTCACACTGGCAAAAATGGAAGAACGCAGCTATCTCGAATCGGTTATTACCCAAAACATTGACCATTTGCACCAGAAAGCCGGTAACAAAAGGGTTTGCGAATTACACGGAACTTACAAACAACTGGTTTGCACACAATGTCATTCGGAATATGATCTCAGTTTTGCCAATCTCAACTTTCTGCCACCCACCTGCTACATATGCAAAGGAATCCTGAAACCCGACATCGTGTTTTTTCATGAGCCCATCCCCAAATTGGTGGAAAAACGTTCGTTTGAAGAAGCCGCAAAAGCCGATGTGATGATTATCATTGGCACCAATGCAGAGGTGCTGCCCGCTGCAAGAATTCCGGAAATTGCAAAAGAACACGGTGCAAAAATTATCGAAATCAATATTCAACCCACCCACTTCACCAATTCGCTCACCGATATTTTTCTGGAGATGAAAGCCACCGAAGCACTGGGAAAAATCGGGGAGTTATTGTATTTGTAATTAATTCAGTGCTGTTAATACCAACTAAACTGTCATCAGTTTTGTTCTGAAATAAAAGTTCATTTTAAAAATCATAATTGAAAAACTATGTTGAAAACTGCATTAAAATCATGGCTGGCAATACTTTTTGTTGCAGCCACTCTTTCGGCAAATGCCGCCAACGACGCGCGGATGATGCGTTTCCCCGATATTAACAACAACCTTGTGGCATTTGTGTATGCCGGCGACATCTGGACCGTAGCGGCAAACGGTGGTGAAGCACGCAGGCTCACTTCACACGAAGGGTTCGAGCTTTTTCCGAAAATTTCGCCCGATGGAAAATGGATTGCCTTTTCGGCTGAATATTCGGGCAGCCGTCAGGTTTATGTAATGCCTGCCGAAGGTGGCAAACCGCGCCAGCTCACCTGGTACAATTCTGTTGGGGTGATGCCGCCCCGCGGTGGTTACGATAATGTAATTCTTGACTGGACCCCCGACAGTAAAAATATCCTGTTCAGGGCCAACCGCACCGAATTTGGCGATAGAAACGGGAAATACTACACCGTAAACATCGAAAGCGGAATGGAAAAACCCCTGCAGATTGTAAATGGCGGGATTGCCGTTTTCTCACCCGACGCTAAAAAAATCTGTTTTACCCCGGTTGACCGTGAGTTCCGTACCTGGAAACGATACAAAGGCGGACGGGCAACACAGCTTTGGATTTACGATCTTGAAAAAGACGCATCGGAACAGATCACCGATTTTGCGGGTTCCGACCAGTTCCCGGTTTGGTTTGGCAACAAAATCTTTTTTGCGTCCGACCGCAACCTCCGTTTAAATATTTACAGCTACGACACGCAAACCAAAAAAGTGGAACAACTCACCGATTTCACTGATTATGATGTTCTCTGGCCCTCGGGAAGCAACGGGCAGTTGGTTTTTGAAAAAGGGGGCTTTTTATACAAAATGAATCTCGAAACCGGCAAAACCGAAAAACTTACGGTCAACATCAATTTCGATAATCCGAACCTGGCTGCCTACTATAAAAATGTGAAGAACGACGTTCACAGTTATGCAGTTTCGCCAACCGCCAAACGTGTTTTGCTGGATGCGAGGGGCGATATTTTTTCCGTTCCGGCTGAAAATGGCGTTATCGAAAACCTGACAAACACACAGGGAATCAGGGAAATTTATCCTGGCTGGTCGCCCAATGCCAAATACATTACTTACTATTCTGATGTAACCGGTGAATACGAAATCTATCTGCTCGAAAATAAAAAGGGGGCCAAACCGCAACAACTTACCACCGGCTCTTCGGCCTGGAAATACGACACAGAATGGTCGCCCGACAGCAAATACATCCTTTATTCCGACCGCTCTTTACAGCTAAAATTACTGGATGTTCAAACCAAAAAAGAAACAATTATCGACAAAGCAACGGAAGAAGAAATCAGGTCGTATGTTTTCTCGCCCGATTCAAAATGGGTGGCCTACGAAAAACAGACGGGCAACAGTCATTCAGTAATCTGGGTTTATAATATTGCTGAAGCCAAATGTTACCAGCTTTCCGACGGTCAGTTTAACGACTATTCAGCAGTTTTCTCCACCGATGGGAAGTTTATCTACTTCCTCTCCGACCGCGATTTCAACCTCGATTTCTCCAGTTTCGAATTCAATTACGTTTACAACAACTCCACACGCATTTATGCCATGTCGCTGCAAGCCACGGGCGACAAGCTTTTCAAATACAAAAACGATGTGGAACCGGTAAAGGATGAAGCAAAAACTGCGGAAGTTGCAAAAGATGCTAAAGACAAAAAGGAGGCTGAAAAAACAGAGAAAAAAGAAAGCGTAACAGTTTCAATCGATTTTGACGGAATCAGCAACCGGGTTGTTGCACTGCCTTTAAAATCGGGGAATTACAGAAACCTGGAGCCGGTTGAAGGTGGTGTATTGTACATCAACGAAGGAAAACTGAAAAAATACACTATTGCCGACGAAAAAGAGGAAGAAATCATGGACCGCGTGATGCAGGCCACTGTTTCGGCGGATGGCAAATCGTTTTTGTATCGCTCGGGTGGCGATTTCGGAATTGCCAAAATAGCGCCCGGTCAAAAACCCGATGCCGGCAAACTGAAACTGGATGATTTGCAGATGAAGATTGACCCTTTGAAAGAATGGGAACAGGTTTTCAACGATGGATGGCGTATTTTCCGCGACTACTTCTATGTGGGTAACCTGCACGATGTTGACTGGAAGGCCATTAAAAAAAGTTATGGCCAACTGGTTCCTTACATGGGTCATCGTGCCGATTTGGATTTTGTTTTGGGCGAGATGATTGCTGAATCGAATACCGGCCATTCGTATGTTGATTGGGGCGATTTTAAAAGGCCCGAAAGAGTGGATGGCGGATTGCTGGGCGCCAGACTGGCTGCCGATGACAAAGCCGGTTATTACAAAATTGAAAAAATTTACAAGGGGCAAAACTGGGACGAATCACTGCGCTCGCCTTTCACCGAACAGGGTGTTGATGTAAAAGAGGGTGAATACCTTGTTTCGATCAACGGCAAAGAAATCACCACTGCCTTAAATCCGTATGAATTTCTTGAAAATACGGTGGGCAAACAGGTTGAAGTTGGCATAAACAGCAAGCCTGGCCTCGATGGTGCCAGAACTTACACCATTAAACCTATCAAAAGCGAACTCAACCTGTTGTATTACAATTGGGTAATTGAACGCCGTGCCCTGGTTGACAAACTTTCAGGCGGAAGGATTGGCTACATTCATGTTCCGAATACCTCGACAGATGGAAACCGTGAACTCTTCAAAGGAATGTATGCTTACCACGACAAAGAGGCGCTGATAATCGACGACCGTTACAACGGAGGAGGTTTTATACCGGATGTGATGGCCGACCTGCTCGACCGGAAAACGCTCAGTTATTGGAACCGCAACGGACTGGTTCCTAACAAAACACCCGGGATATCGCACAATGGTCCCAAAGTGATGCTCATCAACGGATATTCCTCATCGGGCGGAGATGCATTCCCCTATTATTTCCGCAAAAAAGGTCTTGGCCAGCTCATCGGGACCCGAACCTGGGGCGGATTGGTTGGTATTTCAGGCAATGCCCGCCTTGTTGACGGAGGTTACATTTCTGTTCCGCGTTTTGGGATTTTCGACGAAAACGGAGAATGGATCATTGAGGGAATTGGGGTTTATCCTGACATAGAAGTGGTTGACCGCCCTGAGCAATTGGCAAAGGGAATTGACCCCTGCGTTGAAAAAGCGGTGGAAGTGTTGCTAAAGGAACTCGAAAAGAATCCACCCAGAAAAGTTAAGTCACCTGCAGGACCTGACCGATCGGGGTGGATTGAAAAAGACATTCAATAATGATTGATTGAGGCTGTTTCGAAAGGGGCAGCCTCAATCAATATCTGAGAAACTCAGTAAAAATCCTATTTTTGCTTTAAAGAACATCTATTTTTATGAAGAAACATATCTGGTTTTCCGCAGTCCTTTTCATTGTTATTGTTGCCTGTTCCACCGGCAAAAAAGCGCTCCAAAAAGGCGATTATTTTTCGGCTGTTTCAAAAGCCGTTGAACGTTTAAAATCATCGCCTGAAAATAAAAATGCAATTCAGGTTGTAAGCGAAGGATACCCGATGACGCTGGAATGGACGCAGGAAGAGATGGATTTAATCATGTCGTCGAACAACCATTTTAAATGGGAACAGGCCATTAACCTGATGCAACAGGTAAACCAGCTTTCCGACCAGATCAGGAGCACACCGGCGGCCCGTAAAATTATCAGCAATCCGAAAACCTTCACCACTGAATTGAATATGGCTTTTGAAAAAGCTGCCGAAGAGCGTTACAAAGCTGGATTAGCGGAAATGGAGATCAATACAAGAGAATCAGCCCGCCGGGCTTTCGACCATTTCTCGAGAGCCAACCAGTTTGTCAACAATTACAAAGACACCAGGCAGTTGTTGGAGGAAGCCAAAAACCTGGCCACTTTACGCGTTGTTGTTGAAGCCATTCCGGTTAACACCCAGCGTTACAAACTTTCTTCGGAGTTTTTTTACAACCAGGTTTTCGAGTACCTCAACAACCAGTTCCGCCCATCGGGGTTTGTAAGTTTTTACACCCCGGCACAGGCTGAAAAAGTGGGACTGAACAACGCTGATTTTATTGTCGATATGGATTTTTTTGATTTTTCGGTTGGCAATCTTGTCCATACAGAAAAGGAAGAAAATGCAGAGCAAACCATAAAAGTTGAAACGAGGGATACCACCAGGACAGAGTATAAAAAATACACGGCCAAGCTGAAAACTTTCAGCGACCAGGTAATTTCAGGTGGCAATCTGAGAGTAAGAATTATTGATAATTCAACCGGAAAACTGATGACCGACGAATTGGTTCCCGGGTCATTTACCTGGGTTAACCAATATGCCATTTTTGTGGGTGATAAAGAGGCGCTCAATGCCGCCCAGCTTGAACTCACCAAACGCAGAGCGCTTCCTTTGCCGGCCGACCAGGATTTGTTTATTGAGTTTACAAAACCAATTTACACGCAGGTTACCCAGAACCTGAACCGTTTTTTCAGAAAATACAACTAAAAATATCCCATGTTTCCGCGGATCGTTTTATTTGCAGCACTTGTAATTCTGGTTCTTTCATGCACTGAAAGAAAGACGCCCATTAAAACAGATGAAAAGATTACAATTGCTGCCTATTATTTCCCAAATTACCACACCGGCGACCCACGCAACGATATCAACAAAGGGAAAGACTGGGCTGAATGGGAACTGGTAAAAACTGCGCAGCCACGCTTTCCCGGGCATCAGCAGCCCAAAGTTCCGGCCTGGGGTTACACCGATGAAAAAGACCCGGCAGTGATGGCACAAAAAATTGAAGCAGCAACCAGTCACGGAATCAACTGTTTTATTTTCGACTGGTACATGTACGACGACGGACCGTTTCTGAACCGCTGTATCGACGAGGGATTTCTGAAAGCACCAAACTGTGATTCGATTCAGTTTGCTTTGATGTGGGCTAATCACGATTGGGTGGACATTCACCCTTATACCCGCGGCGCAGAACAAAAACTGCTTTATCCGGGGAAAGTATCGCCTGGACGTTTTGAGGAAATTGGCGACCTGCTGATAAAAGAGTATTTCTCAAAGCCCAACTATTGGAAAATCGACGGAAAACCGTATTTCTCGGTATATGATGTGCAGAAATTTGTGGAAGGTTTTGGAAGTCTTGAAGGTGCAAAAGCTGCCATGGAAAAGCTGAACAAGAAGGCAGCAGCAGCCGGATTGAAAGGCGTTCACTGGAACCTGGTGGCCTGGGGTAACCCGGTTTTACCCGTTGAAAATGCACCCGCCGACACACCTGCGCTGATTAAAGCGCTCGGGTTCAACTCGGCAACTTCATACGTCTGGATTCACCACACGCAATTACCCGATACAATTACTGATTACAATTGGGTGCGCGACCGCTATTTCGAACACTGGGAAAAAGTAAAAACAGAATATGGAGTGCCTTATTTTCCAAACGTTACCATGGGATGGGATTCCAGCCCGCGCTGCGATTTAAAATCGGAATGGGCGAACGCAGGTTACCCGTTTATGAATACCATCGGGAATAATACCCCTGAGAATTTCAAAACAGCACTGCAACTAACAAAAGAAAAACTTTTAGCAGACCCAAACGGCCCGCGAATACTGAACATTAACTGCTGGAACGAATGGACCGAAGGCAGCTACCTCGAACCCGATACCATTCACGGGATGAAGTATTTGGAAGCAGTGAAAGAGGTTTTCAGGTAAGCTTCTCATAACCCCTGCCTTATTAGCAATTTGCGCAGTATCATTTATTCATGCCATTCAATTATCCAATAAATTCAAACCATTGACTATAACCATATTTTTAAAAGAAAAATAATTAGTTTTGATTATAATCAATAATTTATTGTATTTTGGCAAATACTAAAGCTATAATCAATACTTTTAATATGAAAAACCGGCCAGTTTATATTGAACATGTTAAAAGATACATGTATCAGAATATAATCAAAGTGCTTGCTGGTCAACGGAGGGTGGGCAAAAGTACCCTACTGCTGCAAATTGTGGAGTTGGTAAAAACTGAAAAGCCATCAGCGAATATTATTTATATCAACAAGGAAGATCTGGCATTTGACTCATTAAAAACCTATGTTGATTTAGTAAATTTCGCCGAAGAAAGAATGATTCCTGAACAGGATAATTTTCTTTTTATTGATGAAATTCAGGATATTTCAGATTTCGAAAAAGCACTCAGGCATTTCCAGATAAAAAACAATTGGGATATTTATATTACCGGGAGCAACGCAAAACTTCTCTCGGGTGAACTGGCAACCTACTTAAGTGGCAGGTATATCGAAATAAAAATTCATACACTTTCGTACACCGAATTTTTGGATTTTCATAGACTTGACGACAATAACGCCAGCCTGCAAAAATACCTTCGTTATGGGGGATTACCTTTCCTGATGAATTTACAACTTGAAGACCATATTGTTTTTGACTACCTTAAAAACATCTATGCTGCCATACTTTATAAAGATATTATCGCCCGTCATAATATACGAAATGTTGGTTTTCTCGATAAATTAACGCTTTATCTGGCTGACAATACCGGAAATATAGTTTCAGCCAAAAACATAAACGAATTTTTGAAATCGCAAAAAGTTAATATTTCACACAACTTAATTCTCGATTATCTGAATTTTCTATGTGAAGCATTTTTTCTATTCAAGGTAAAAAGAAATGATTTAAAAGGGAAAAAAATACTTGAATTCGGAGAAAAGTATTATTTCGAAGATTTGGGAATCCGCCATTCAATTGGTGGATATAAAAATGACGATATTGGGAAAATTATTGAGAATGCTGTTTTTCTGCATCTTTTATTTAACGGGTACCATGTTACAGTAGGAAAACTGAATGATTTGGAAATTGATTTTGTTGCTGAAAAAGCTAACCAACGACTTTATGTCCAGGTTGCTTTTACCATTCCTGATCAAAAAACCAGGGAAAGGGAATTTGGGAATATGCTGCTGATAAAAGATAATTTCAGAAAAATTGTTGTCTCTTTGGATGAAATTCAGGTTAATTCGTACGAAGGAATTGAGCATATTTACCTGCGTAAATTTCTGACAGAAACCTTTTGAAAAAACCACTCATGGATAATCTGATTCAAAAATTAAATCAACTCAAAAACCAGCTCGAAGGCGACCTTTTTACTGATAATGTTCAGCGGGTTTTGTATGCCACCGATGCCTCGCAGTATAAGGAAAAACCACTGGCTGTTACCCGCCCGAAAAACAAGGAAGACATCAAAAAGATCCTTGCTTTTGCCCGTGAAAACGGGACTTCCGTGATACCGCGCGGTGCCGGGACTTCGCTGGCCGGACAGGTGGTTGGGCCGGGAATTGTGGTGGATATATCGAAATACATGAACCGCATCCTCGAATTCAATGCCGAAGAACGATGGGTTTGGGTGGAACCCGGTGTGGTGCTGGCCGAGCTCAATCTTTTCCTGGCAAAACATGGGTTGCAGTTTGGCCCCGAAACTTCAACAGCCAACCGTTGTGTGATTGGCGGAATGCTGGGCAATAACTCATGCGGGCTGCATTCGCTGGTGTATGGCAGCGTTCGCGAACATGTACTCGAAGTGGAAGCCGTTCTTTCCGATGGTACTGAAACCACTTTCAAAGCGCTTTCAAAAGATGAGTTTCTGCAAAAACTGACCAACAACCACAACCCTCTCGAAAAAGCCATTTATCAGAATATCAACGAGATTTTATCTGACCCGTTCAATCAAAAGGAAATCCGCGAACATTTCCCCGACCCGCGTGTATCGCGCCGCAACATGGGCTATGCTATCGACATTTTGCTTGATTCCGAAATCTTTACCGATGGCGGAGAACCTTTTAACTTCTGCAAATTGCTGGCAGGTTCCGAGGGAACGCTCACTTTTTCGACCCGTATCAAACTGAATGTGATTCCACTACCGCCAAAATTCAAAGGCCTTGTTTGCGCTCATTTTAATTCGCTTGAAGAGTCGATTGATGCCAACCTGGTGGCGCTGAAATACAAGCCCACTGCGGTGGAATTAATGGACGACCCGATTATGCAGGCTGCCAAACAAAACATCGAACAAAATAAAAACCGTTTTTTTATCAAAGGAGATCCGGCTGCATTGCTGATGATAGAGTTTTCGTTTGAAACCGAAAAGGAATTGCAGGAAACCGCAGCAGCGCTGGCTAAAGAGCTGGAAGAAAAAGGACTTGGCTATCATCATCCGCTGGTAACCGGTGCCGACAACATCAAAAAAGTGTGGGCACTGCGCACAGCCGGACTTGGACTGCTCTCTAACGTTCCGGGCGACCGCAAAGGTGTTCCGGGTGTGGAAGATACGGCTGTGGCTCCCGAGTTGCTTTCGGCTTATATTGCCGATTTTAAAATGGTGCTGGCCGATCTGGGGCTTACCAGCATTTATTATGCCCACATTGCCACCGGCGAAATCCATTTCCGTCCGCTCATCAATTTTAAGGACCCGGCAGATGTAAAACGTTTTGAAACACTGATGCAGCGAACCGCTGAACTGGTAAAAAAATACCGCGGGTCGATGAGCGGCGAGCATGGCGATGGCCGTGTGCGCGGGCATTTTATCCCGTTTATGCTGGGCGACCACAATTACCAGTTGATAAAACAGGTAAAAAAAGCGTGGGACCCCGAAAATATACTGAATCCCGGAAAAATTGTGGACACCGAACCTATCACTGACAGTCTGCGGGTGATTCCGGGAAAAGCAGTTCCGGAGTTCAGCACCACTTTCGACTTCTCGAATTACCGTGGTTATTTCCGCAGCATCGAAAAATGCAATGGCTCGGGCGACTGCCGCAAGAGTGCGGTGATTGGCGGCACCATGTGCCCTACTTTCATGGCCACCCGCGACGAGGACAAATCGACACGCGGACGCGCCAACATTCTGCGCGAATTTCTGTACGACTGCAAAACCGAACAACCTTTCAGCCAGCAGGAAATTTATGATATTCTCGACCTGTGTATTTCGTGCAAAGCCTGTAAAGCCGAATGCCCCAGCAATGTTGACATGGCCAAGCTGAAAGCTGAATTTATGCAGCAGTATTATGATGTTCATGGCATTCCGCTACGCTCGAAACTGGTGGCTTACCTGCCGAGGTTAAACAGCCTCGCTGTGTTGGTACGCCCGTTGGCCAATTTTGTGATGAACACCAGCCTGCTGAAAAAAACGATTGGTTTTGCAACCGAAAGAACCGTTCCGCCGCTGTCGAAAATAACGCTGAGCCGCTGGACAAGCAACGGCATTCCGCTGCCACAAACCGAAATAAAGGGAAAGGTTTACCTGTTTAACGACGAGTTTACCAATTACAACGAAAGCGACATCGGGATTAAAGCGATTTTGCTGTTGACAAAACTGGGATATGAAGTAAAAATTCCGGTGCACAAAGAAAGTGGCAGAACTTTCCTCTCGAAAGGGTTGGTGCGCACTGCGAAGAAAATTGCCACTGAAAACGTAAATCTTTTAAAAGATTTGATTTCGGCAAAAACACCGCTCATTGGTATCGAACCTTCTGCAATCCTTGCTTTTCGCGATGAATACCCTGAATTGGTGGACACTGTTTTACGACCGGCAGCCACCGAACTGGGAAAAAACGCGCTGCTTTTTGATGAATTTATCGCAGCCGAAATCGAAAAAGGAATGATTACCAAAGAGCAGTTTACCACGGAACAAAAGGATATTCTGCTTCACGGGCACTGCCAGCAAAAAGCAGTGGCCAGTACAGCACCCACCCAAAAAATGCTTTCGTTGCCCGAAAATTATTCTGTAAAAGAAATCCCGTCAGGTTGTTGCGGAATGGCCGGCTCGTTTGGCTACGAAAAAGAGCATTTCGATTTATCGATGAAAATTGGCGAGATGGTATTGTTTCCGGCAGTTCGGGAGGCAGAAGAGAAAGTGATTATTTCGGCACCCGGAACCTCGTGCCGCCACCACATCAAGGATGGGACCGGCCGCACTGTAAAACACCCGGTGGAGGTTTTGTACGAGGCGCTGGTTTGATAATTTGATTTTAACTTTTCAAAAGTTTAAAACTTTTCAAAAGGATTCAGATGGGGCAACGCCCCGATATGTAACAGCACAGGGTGCAACCCTGTGTTTTCGTACCGGATTTTTACATCCAGCCTTGAAAGGGCGGTATATTTTTCATCCCATTTCAATCCAAAACACACCGTTCGTTGAAATCAATTTTAATTGATACAATTCCTTGTTTCACAGGCCGGTGGCCTGTGCTGTTACATGGCGTCCTTTCAGGACTGCTTCAATTATAACGGTAACAGGGGCAACGCCCCGATATGTAACAGCGCAGGGTGCAACCCTGTGTTTTCGTACCGGATTTTTACATCCAGCCCTGAAAGGGCGGTATGTTTTCAATCCATTCAATCCCAAACAAAACGTTCGTCATATTCGATTTTATATTCCACAAAAAATCTGCGCAATTCATCTTTATATACCTCCGAATTGTGATGTTCGGGCTGATTTCGGATGTATTTTTCAACCACAGGCACTTTTGATGCACTTACCGAAAAAACGCCATATCCATCCTGCCAGTCAAAATCATGTATTCCTTTTGTTTTAAGCCATTTCGAAGATGAAGTTTTCATTTTTGATACAAGGTCAGCCATAGTTATTGTCCGGAGAAGTGTGCACAAAATATGAATATGGTCGGGATTTGCATAAATCTCATTGGTAAAAACTCCCAAATTTGATAAAGTTCCGATTATATACGATTGAAGTTCTGGTCTGATTGATTCGGCTATAAACGGGAATCCTGTTTTTGTGGTAAAAACAACATGAATATAAACTTTCGCTAATGATTGTGGCATGTTGCACGTTTTTACATTTCGGGCTTTCAGCCCTTATTTGTTTGTATTGTTTCGATTTCACAGGCCTGCGGCCAGTGCTTTTACAGGTCGTCCTTTCAGGACTGGTTCAATTCGATTGTAACAGGGGCAACGCCCCGTCCTGTGATAGCACAGGGTGCAACCCTGTGAAAATCGGATGGAACCCAAATATTAATATTTCTGCAACAGCGTCAGCAATTTGCGGTCGAGTTTCTGGCCATGCCAGTCTTCGTACTGAACATCCTTGCGTCCGGAATTCAGAATACCAAAAGTACCTTTGAATTCCCACAAAGCAAAGCCGATCCCGTGTTCCGACAAAACGCTGAGCACATCGTTAAACCAGGCCAAAAAAACATCGTGTGGAGTTTCGTTCCAGCAGCCACATTCGCCACAATGAACACCTACCCCGTTTTTAACGGCGTCAATCCAGGGTTTGTAAAAATCTTCAATGCTTTTCCGGTTAAATTCCTGTCCGTCAATTTTTCCCGGCCACACGGGCATCGGTGCATCATCGGGGTTTTTAAAAACCCACGGCGCACGGTAATGCGAAATGTAATGCGGAAAATAACCACGGCAACTTTGTCCGATGGGTAAATCAGCAATTTCGGGAATCACTTTTGCCCCCACATCGTTTCCATCGGCAATTACCAGATGGTTGGGATTGTGTGCCCGGATGGTTTCCAGCGCTTTTTTGGCCACTTCGCGGTACAATTCGCCGGGAATCGGTCCCCGGCCGGAGTGCTGGTCGTTCATATCCTCGCGGGTGCAGGGTTCGTTCACCAAATCGAAACTGATTTGCCGGGGTGTTTTTGCAGCAAAACGTTTTGCCCACATGTTCCAGTGAAAATAAAATGCCTCCTGTGCTGCTTTGTCTTCCCATAAATTATAAGGCTCATTAAAACCGGCATTCACACAAAAACCAGGGGCACGGTGCAGGTTCAGGCTCACATGCAACCCATGTTTGTTGGCCATTTCAACCACCTTTTCAACATATTCGACAGCGGCTTCGTCGATATTATAAATGTCTTCGGGAGTAATATTCTTCGAGCGGTCGAATTTCACGTAACGTGGGTACGCCATCGGGAAACGGACAAAATCGAAACCCCAGTCAGCCATCCATTTAAAATCCTCTTCGGTGGTCATTCCACGTCCTCCACCCCTGCTTTCGGGCGAAAAAAAATCGAGCAGGTTAAACCCCTTCCATTTGGGTAATTTGTTACTGACTGTTGCTGAATTTGAATAAGCCAGGTTTCCGGCAAGACCGACTCCGGCTGTAACAAGTCCGGCTGTTTTGATAAAATTTCTACGTTCCATTTTTCGGTTTATTTGGTTTGTTACAAAGATAGAATTCGGGGTGAATTGACAAAAACCGGAAAACCGGTAAATTGCGCTGAAATTGAAATTACCATGGAGTTTTTATTTGTTTACGGAACCTTGCTCGAACCCAAAAATCCTGTGGGAGAATATTTGCGATCAAATGCCGAATTTTATGCCGATGGTTATTTCATGGGAAAACTTTATGATTTTGGGGATTATCCGGGTGCAGTGGAAAGCAACAACCCGGAAGATAAAGTTTACGGCTCCGTTTTCATCCTTAAAAATGAAGAATCAGTTCTCCGCACCCTCGACGAATATGAGGAAACAGGCGACCAGTTTGCTAAACCCAATGAATTCATCAGAACAAAAACAGAAATTATTACCGGTAAAAATGAAAAACTGCTTTGCTGGGTTTATCTTTACAACCGGTCAACCGAAAATCTTTCGCCCATAAAAACATGGAGAAATTCAGGTTGATTTCTTTTCAGTAATTTATAAAAAAGCCACAATGAAAGCCAGTGTTGTCAATCAAAAATCAATTTTGTTTTTTATTCTTTTTATAGGCGTTTTCAACCTGAATCTGACGGCCCAAACCAAAATCTCGTTTTTGATTTCGGTTCTGCACCCCGAAACCCAAAAAGTTCAGGTTGAAATGAAACTGGAAGGTTTTCAGGAAGACACACTCGTTTTGAAAATGCCACAGTGGATGCCGGGTTACTACCAGCTAATGAATTATGCCGAAAATGTGGAAGAACTGCGCTGCACCGCCGCCGGCAAAAACGTTCAGGTAGTTCACCCTAAAACAAATACCTGGCTGATTGCAAAAAACAAAAGTGCTGAAGTTGATGTAAAATACAATGTAAAAGCCACCCGCGCTTTTGTGGCCAACTGCTTTGTTAATACAACCCGTGCCTATCTTGTAACAGCGGGGTGTTTGCTTTATCCTGAAAATTATATCAGACACCCGGTTTTGGTAAAAATTGAGCAACCTTCTCAGTGGAAAAATATTGCCACCGGACTTGAACCTGTTAAAAACAATCAGGGCTTGTTTACGGCTCCCGATTTTGATATTTTGTACGACTGCCCCATTCTGATTGGAAATCTGGAGTCGCTCAACAATTTTTATGTTCGGGGTGTACCCCACAGTTTTACAGGGTTCCAGCTGGGCACTTTCGATCGAGAACTTTTCACAAACCGATTGCAAAAAGCAGTGCAGGCAGCAGTTGATATTTTCGACGACGTACCCTACAAACAATACACTTTTATCGGCATAGGCCCGGGCCGCGGCGGTATTGAGCACCTGAACAACACCACCATCAGTTTTAATGGCGACAACATGAAAACCGACGAAGAAATGATTCCGGTACTCAGTTTTATCGGGCATGAATATTTTCACCATTTCAATGTAAAACGAATCAGGCCATTTGAACTGGGGCCGTTTGATTACGACAGGGAAAACCGAACTTTTCAGCTTTGGGTAAGCGAGGGGATTTCGGTTTATTACCAGAATGTTTTGTTGCGCCGTGCCGGGCTGACCAGTGAAGACTGGCTGCTTGACATTTTTGAATCTGAAATCAATTCGCTGGAAAACAACCCGGGCAGAAAATACCAGTCGCTGGCCCAGTCGAGTTACAGTACCTGGGAAGACGGGCCTTTCAGCAACCGGGAAAAAGGGAAAACCATTTCGTACTACGAAAAAGGCCCGGTGGTGGGGATGATTTTCGACCTTGCCATCCGGAACGCCACACAAAATAAAAAGTCGCTCGACGATGTAATGAAGTACATTTACGACTTCTATTACAAGAAATTAAATCGTGGTTTTACCGATGCTGAATTCCGCCAGGTATGTGAAACGATTGCCGGAACCCAGCTCAGTGAAGAGTTTGAGTATGTTTACACCACCCGTGAAATTAATTATGAAAAATACCTCGGTTTTGCAGGGATCAAAATTGAAAAATCAACAAAAGACGATGGCAAAACGTTTATAAGCCTCAGCCGCAACGAAAATGCCGATGCTTTGCAAAAAGCAATTCAGCAAGCCTGGCTGGCAGAAAATGGTTTATAAACAGCAAACAGATGAATGAGATAATCAATAACTTACAAAAAAAAAATGCGACAGATAAAATGCCGGTACTGTTTCTGGGCCACGGCAGCCCGATGAATGCCATCGAGGAAAATGAGTTTGTACGGGGGTTCAGAAATGCGGGAAAAACAATTCCCAAACCAGCGGCCGTGGTTTGTATTTCGGCACATTGGGAAACACGCGGCACCAAAGTAACGGCCATGAAAAACCCGAAAACCATTCATGATTTCGGAGGATTTCCACGTGCTTTGTTCGAAGTTCAATACCCTGCACCTGGCAATCCTGAACTGGCAAAGCAAATCAAAGAAAAAACCGCGAAAACAACTGTCGGGCTCGACGAATCGTGGGGGCTCGACCATGGTGCCTGGAGCGTCATCAAACATCTTTACCCGTCTGCAGATGTTCCGGTAATACAAATGAGTATCGATAATACTCAGCCTGCAAGGTATCATTTTGAACTTGCTCAAGAATTGGCCTGGTTGCGCT
>JAJUGS010000303.1 GCA_029265875.1 Prolixibacteraceae bacterium | reverse complement strand
GCCTGTTTTTCATTCCCGTTAATTTCTTTAAAACCCGTCAAAGATAGTAAAAATATTTTGAATTCCTAAATTTACGCCAATATCGGGAATTGAATTCCTAAAATTACGCCAATAATGGGAATTGAATGTCCAAATTTACGCCGATGTAATTTTCGCGTTAACCTTAAAATAAGATTCAGGCCATAAAAATACCTGATTTCTGTGCCACATTTAAATATTTGTATAAATTTGCAATTTAAATGCATAAATATTCAGAATGAAGAGTCGTTATAAAAGACAGGCAGATATCCGGAAGATTATCCAGAAAGGGAAAATCCACAGTCAGGATGAGCTTTTGGCAGAATTAAAGGCAAAAGGTTATGAGTTGACACAGGCCACACTTTCACGTGATTTGAAAGAACTGCAGGTTGCCAAGGTTGCCCAGCCGGGGAATGGGTATGTTTATACATTGTCAGAAGAAGAAAAGGCCAAAACGCCAACAATTATGAAACCGGTAAATTTTCTGGCCGACGGTTTCCGCGATTTGCGTTTCTCGGGAAACCTTGCGGTAATGCGCACACAACCCGGATACGCCAGCAGTATTGCCGCCGTGATTGACAAATCGGAAACCTGGGAAATACTCGGTACCATTGCCGGCGACGACACCATTCTTATCGTTTTAAAAGAAGGAATCACCCAAAGTGATTTCATCCATATCTTAATATCCATAATGCCAAATCTTGAAGGAAGAATCTGAAGGGAATGAAAAAACTTGAAGACATTAAAATTCTGGTAGCCAGTGCCGAGCACGTAAAATATGTTGATGACATAAACGATGCCATCGACCTGGCATCGAAACAACGCGGAACCGGTATTGCCCGCCGTACTTTTGAATATCTGCAGGGAAAAATGCTCGATGGCAAAGCCATCATTGCGCTCGACGACGATAAATTTGCCGGATTTTGTTACATAGAAACCTGGGAAAATAAAAACTTTGTAGCTAACTCAGGATTAATTGTGCGGGACGAATACCGGGGAATGGGATTGGCTAAAGCCATTAAATACAAGGCATTTGCACTTTCGCGTGAGAAATTTCCCGATTCAAAAATTTTCGGGCTTACCACCGGCCTGGCTGTGATGAAAATTAACCACGAACTGGGCTACCGGCCGGTAACTTTCTCTGAACTCACCACTGACGACCTGTTTTGGAATGGCTGCAAAAGCTGTGTAAACCACGATATCCTGGAACGAACAAACCGCACAAAATGCCTCTGTACCGGCATGTTGTACGACCCGGCCTGGGAGAAAAACAAAAAGGAAGAAACTCCGGTGAAAAAACGCTCGCTGCTCGATATCATAAAAAAGCTGAGCCCTTCGAACTTAAAAAGCAAAAAAGGAGTAAACGGCGCGGGAAGCAGTAAATTGATTTCGAAGATTTTTAACGCACTGTTCGTTTAAAAGCGCTCATTTTCAAACTCGAAAAGAGTCTTGCGAACATTCAAAACAACTATAAAATGAACAAAAAATTGGTTTTGGCATTCAGTGGCGGACTGGATACCTCGTTTTGTGTAAAATACCTGAAAGAAGAAAAAGGGTACGAAGTTTATACCGCCATCGCCAACACAGGCGGCTTTTCGGCAGAGGAACTCAAAAAAATTGAGGACCGCGCGTACAGGCTCGGGGCGAAAAAACATGTAACGCTTGATGTTACAAACGAATACTACGAAAAGTGCGTTCGTTACATGGTTTTTGGCAATGTGCTGCGTAACAATACATACCCGATTTCGGTAAGTTCGGAGCGTATTTTTCAGGCTATTGCCACCATCAATTATGCCAAGGAAATTGGTGCGGGTTTCATCGCACATGGCAGCACCGGTGCCGGAAACGACCAGGTTCGTTTTGATCTGGCATTCCAGGTGCTGGCTCCCGAAATCGAAATTATCACACCCATCCGCGACCTGATGCTGAGCCGCCAGGAGGAGATTGATTACCTGCGGAAACACGGTGTGGAAGAAGATTATACAAAAATGGCCTACTCCATTAACCAGGGTTTATGGGGTACCAGCGTGGGCGGAAAAGAAACGCTCACTTCATCAAAAGGATTGCCCGAAGAAGCTTTCCCGAGTCAGTTGAATGCTAGCGGTGAAAAAACATTGGAACTTGGATTTGTGAAGGGTGAACTGAAAACCATTGACGGGAAAACTTATAAAAACGGCCCTGAAATTATTCAGGCGCTGGAAGAAATAGCCTCGGAATATGCCGTTGGCCGCGATATTCACGTGGGTGATACCATTATCGGGATCAAAGGTCGCGTGGGTTTTGAAGCGGCGGCTCCGTTGCTGATTATCAAAGCGCACCATTTGCTCGAAAAACATACGCTTACCAAATGGCAAACCTACTGGAAAGAACAACTGGGCAACTGGTACGGCATGTTTCTGCACGAAGCACTTTACCTGGAGCCGGTGATGCGGAACATCGAAACTTTCCTCGAAGCTACCCAGGAGAATGTAACAGGAAAGGTGTTTGTAAAACTGAAACCTTATCGTTTTGAACTGCAGGGAATTGAATCGGAACACGACCTGATGAATTCGGGTTTTGGCGAATATGGTGAAACTGTAAAAGCCTGGACTGCCGACGACGTGAAAGGGTTTACTAAAATTCTTTCGAATTCGTTGAAAATTTATCACACGGTGAATAAAAAGTGAAAAATGAACACAAAGACACAGAGGCACAAAGAATAAAAAACCTTCGTGTCTTAGTGACTTCGTGTTTAAAACAAAATAAAATGATAAAAGTCGGAATCATAGGCGGAGCGGGCTACACAGCGGGTGAACTTATCAGGATTTTGATTAATCATCCGGCTGCTGAAATTGTTTTTGTCCAGAGTTCGAGCAATGGCGGAAATCTGGTAACCACCGTTCACGAAGATTTGGCTGGCGAAACCGATTTGCAGTTTACCGCAGAAATGCCGCTCGAAAAAGTTGATGTGGTTTTTCTGTGCATGGGTCATGGAAAATCGGTGGAGTTTATGCAAAAAAGCAATCTGCCTCAAAACTTGAAAGTCATTGATTTGAGTCACGATTTCAGGTTGAAAAGGGATGGAAATGAATTTTTGTATGGTCTTCCGGAGCTGAACCGCGAAACAATAAAAACTGCACAATATATTGCCAATCCGGGTTGTTTTGCCACCGGAATCCAGTTGGCACTGTTGCCGCTGGCCGCTGCCGGTTTATTGACCAGCGATGTGCATGTGCAGGCGATTACAGGTTCAACCGGGGCAGGGCAGAAGCCAACCGAATCGACCCATTTCAGTTGGCGAAGTGGTAATGTTTCGGCATACAAAATTTTTGAACACCAGCACGAAGGCGAGATTTTGCAAAGCCTGAAACAGTTGCAGCCCGGTTTTGACAAGGACTTCAACTTTGTACCAATTCGGGGAAATCATACCCGCGGAATTTTTGTTTCGGCTTACACAAAATATGCGGGTTCGCTGGAGGAAGCCAAAAACCTGTTCCGTTCGTATTATGCAAGTCACCCGTTTGTGGTGATCAGCGAGTTTAATCCGGGTGTGAAACAGGTGGTGAATACCAACAAAGCAGTGATTTATCTGGAAAAGCATGGCAACAAACTGGTGATAATTTCGGTAACCGATAATTTGCTGAAAGGTGCATCGGGACAGGCTGTTCAGAATATGAACCTGATGTTTGGGCTTGATGAAAAAACAGGACTGAACCTGAAACCGGTGGCGTTTTAAATATGAGTTACCACTGTCCTTTAGGGCGGGAGCAAGACTTTTAAAGGCTAAAGCCAGGTGCAAAATAGAACAATGAGTTTTTTTGGTTTGATATTTTATACCGTCCTTTAGGGCGGTGATTTTGAGCAGAATAAGAAACAGGCTTTAGCCTTTAATACAATAGTTTATGTCTTATGTAAAAATCTGGATTCATGCTGTTTGGACGGTAAAAGACCGGCAACCTGTTTTGAATCAGGACATACGGCAAAAAGTATTTGAGCATATTCATCAGAATGCAGTCGCCAAGGAAATAATGATGGAAATTGTTAATGGACATCACAATCATGTTCATTGCCTCTTCAGGTTAAAAAACAACCAAACCATTGAAAATGTAATGCAACTGATTAAAGGTGAATCATCTTATTGGTTCAATAAAAGTGATTTATCAAGTTTAAAATTGAACTGGCAAAAGGAGTATTTTGCAGTAAGTGTCAGTGAATCACAGGTTGAAAAGGTCAAAAACTATATTTCAAACCAGGAAGAGCATCATAAGACAAAATCCTGGGATGAAGAATATAACGAATTTATCTCGAAATATGGTTTTCAGGTTATTAAAGGCTAAAGCCGCAGGATTTTATATGCTTAATTCACCAAGCTAAAGCATGGTGTAAAATAAAAATTATGAAACTATTTGATGTTTATCCGCTTTTCGATATCACCCCGGTAAAAGCCAAAGGCTGTTACGTTTGGGATGCCGAAGGCAAAAAATACCTCGACTTGTACGGCGGCCACGCGGTGATTTCGATTGGTCATAGTCACCCGCATTATGTTG
>JAJUGS010000111.1 GCA_029265875.1 Prolixibacteraceae bacterium | reverse complement strand
CCTGCCTTCAGGAAGGCAGCCAGAAATATCCGGATGATAATTCAATTCTCGAAAGTATGATCCAGATTTACATGGATTTAGGCAAAACCGGCGAAGCGCTGTCAAATCTTGAAAAAGCCATTAAACAGGATCCGACTCAACCCAGATATTATTTTGCCATGGGTGCACTGTATGAAAAAATGGGGCAGGAAGAACAGGCAATTCAAACTTATACCAAAACCATTGAAGTGGATGCTAATTTCTTTAATGCCTATTACAATCTTGGCGCCCTTTATTATAACAAGGGTGTCCAGCAGATGGAAGTTGCCAAAGATGTTCCGGCGAACGACAATGCCCGTTATGAAGCTGAAATGAAAAAAGCCGACGAATGGTTCGCAAAAGCTTTACCATACATGGAAAAATGTAATTCAATACAGGCCGGCGATAAAATGGTTCTCGAATCGCTGAAAAACCTTTATTATCGTTTGAAACAAATGGACAAATACAATGCTGTTCTCGAACAGATCGAAAAAGGGAAATAATTTCAGAACAAGAGTTTAAGGGAGGATAAAAAAGTCCTCCCTTAAATTTCAAATTAATAATTAACATAATATAAATTATAGGACAAAAGTGTTTTTTGAAAAACAGCCAACTCCAGCTCTGTTAATAAGTTAAAGATTCTTCAGTTCAGTTCATCCAGGTTCCGGTATTTTAATCGCTCAATATAAGTCGATTCAACACTGTAAAAACCGTATTCTTCGGTTACTTTGCCACGGATCAGGTAACAACCCGGGCCACTGAACGGGTTCCGGTTGTCGGCTCTCGGAAAATGCACCGTATCGAGCCATTCGCCCTCCAAATCGAGCCAGGTCCCGAAATACATCATTTTTCCATTGGTTGTGGGTGTTGGTTTATAATGAATGAGATAAGCAGCAATTTCGATGTTTTTTCCAAGCAACGAAGGCAACTGCGAGGCTGTAATTTCAGATGAAGGACTTTTGATCAGCAATTTAAACGGAGAATTCAGTGTAAATCCCAATAATTCGATTTGGTCAAAAGTATCTTCCAGTTCATGGTTCCACAATTCGGGCAGTTTGAATTGTCGGGTTTTTGTTTCAAACAAAGTATTTTCAGGCGCTGTTTTTTTCGAATGACCCAGCAGATAATGCGCATCCCAGAGTAATTCCTTTTTGCTTTTCCCGGTAAACCTGAAAGCTCCGGAGCGAATTAAAATTATCAGTTGCTCCAGTGTGACCGGCACCCGGTTCACAAAATCATTCAGATTTCTGAATAAGCCATTTCTCTTCCGTTCCGACAGAATTATCTCAGAAGTGTTGTTTTCCAGTGAGTTAAGTATGTAGAATCCCATAAAAACAGTATCATTTATAATTATGTTAAATAATTCGCTTCGGTTAACGCAGGGTAATTCTATTTGGGCTCCCTGTTTTCTCGCTTCGTGAAAATACAGTTCAGGCGAATAAAATCCGCCGCCGTTATTGAGTGTGGCCACCATGTATTCTTTCGGATAATAAGCTTTCAGGTACAAAGCCTGGAAACTTTCGACGGCGTAACTGGCTGAATGTCCTTTCGAAAACGCATAATTTGCAAAACTTTCTATCTGGTTCCAGATACCTGAAATAATATTTTCTGCGTATCCCTTTTTCCGGCAATTATCAAAAAATTTATGCTTAACTACTTTAAAATCATTTCGTTCCCTGAATTTCCACGACATCCCGCGACGCAAAACATCGGCTTCGCTCAGGGTTAATCCGGCAAAATAATGTGCCACTTTAATCACATCTTCCTGATAAACCATCACACCATAGGTTTCTTCCAAAAGTTCGTAAAGTGCCGGCAATTCAGCACGGGCTTTTTCGCGTCGTTTTTCATCCTGGAACCGGAGGATGTATTCACGCATCATGCCGCTTTTGGCCACACCCGGCCTGATAATTGAACTGGCGGCCACCAGTCGTTTATAATCTTCGGCCTTCAGCTTTGTAAGCAACATGCGCATGGCGGGCGATTCGATATAAAAACAGGCAATGGCCCTCCCCGATTTTAACAGGCTTTTAACACGCGGGTCTTCCTTGAATAATTTAATATTATCAATATCAATTTTTTTGTTCCGATTGGTCCTGATCATTTCCAGCGCGTCTTTAATTTTTCCGAGGCCACGCTGGCTCAGAATATCGAATTTATACAACCCGATGTCTTCAGCCACCTGCATATCGAAATGCGTGGTTGGAAAACCTTTTGGCAGAATATGGGTTGCCGTATAGTAACTGACCGGTTTTTCCGATATCAGAATCCCGCTGGCATGAATGCTCAGGTGACTGGGAATTCCATGCAGGTGTTTACTGTATTGAACAACCAGTCGTCCGTATTGGTCGTTTTCGGCAGGAACCGGATTTTTTTGCAGTTGTGTGATTTCGTCGGCAGGCAGCCCGAACACTTTTCCCAGTTCACGCATGGCCGACTTCCGCTCAAAAGTAACATACGAACCCAGTAGTGCCGTGTGGGCGTAACCATATTTTTCGAAAAGATAGCGGGTAATATCATCACGGTCGGTCCACGAAAAATCGATGTCGAAATCAGGCGGATTAGAACGGAACGGGTTGATAAACCGCTCGAAATAAAGGTCGAGTTCAATCGGATCGACATTGGTGATGCGCAACAGGTAAGCCACCATGCTGTTGGCGCCACTCCCCCGCCCCACATACGGATATCCCTTGCTGCGTGCGTAATTCACCAAATCCATGTTAATCAGAAAGTAGGAACAGAATCCCATTTCATCAATCATGCTGAGTTCTTTTTCCATTCTTTCCAGCACTTCCTTTGCCGGTTTCCCGAAACGATATTTGATTCCTTTCATACATTCGGTACGGAGCAGTTTCAAATCTTCTTCATGCGAGTTGGTGAAAAAACGGCGGTTTTTGTTGGTGTGATATTCAAATTCCACCAGGCACGAATCCAGTAATTTCTGCGTATTCAGGGCAATTTCAGGATATTCTTTAAATATTCCGATGAGATCTTTTCGCGGGATCAGCATTTCGGTGGCCGGTGCCTGTTCTGTCAGCGGCAGGCGGCTGAGCAATGTATTTTTATCAATGGCCCGCAAAAGCCTGTGGAGGTTATAATCGCGTTTGTTCCTGAAAGTAACAGGCTGGAGCATCACCAGTTTTTCCAGGTGGTTCCGCCATTCGGTAAATTCAATTTTGGCCAGTTCGGCGGGTTTTATCCCAATAAATTCATTTTGTCCCAACACCCGGTATCTTGTATTTTTAAACGGGTAGATAATATATGTGCCGGCCATTTCAGGTGCTGTATCCTCCACTTTCAGCCCGTTTTGCTGGATAGTGGTCAGATGTTCGTTCAGCGCCCTGAATCCTTCGTTATTCCGGGCAAGCCCGATGTATTTCTGTTCAACCCCATTTCTGAAGTCGATGCCAACAACCGGTTTAATGTTGTATTGCCCGGCCAGCCTGATAAACTCAAGACTGGCCGAAGTATTATTGATGTCGGTTAAAGCAGCCATGAAATACCCGCTGGCTGCCAGTTCCTGTAAAAGCGTTTCGGGAGAAAAAGTCCCGTATTTCAGGCTGAACCATGAGTGACAGTTGATGAGCATATTTTTGTTTTTAAATGTGTGAATGCTTTATTGCTACAATGTTTAAATGCTATAATGCATGATTGTCATAATACTTTTGTTATTAATGAAAATTTACTCGTTTTTATTTCTATTTATGCATTCAAGCATTCCTGTATTCAAGCATTTTCCCATGTTACCCGGTAAACGGATTGTGCGAATGAACGATTGTTTTAACGCCCATGGTTACAGCCCGTTTAACCGCCTGCTGCCCGAACCGGTTGCGGATTGAATCCATTGACTGGTACAGCCTGACCAGTTTTTCAGAATCTTCAAAAAGCCTGATCTGGTAGCTGCCTCCCACCAAATGACTGAACCTGACACCAATTAACCGGATTAAAACCCTGCGCTGGTAAAGCGAATCGAATAAACTCAAAGTGGTGTTTATCAGTGTTCTGTCCAACGAAGTGTACGGAATCATGCATTGCTTGCTGTAAGTCTGAAAATCGGAATACCTGATTTTGACAGTCACGCAGGCAGTCAGTTTGTTTTCGCTCCGGAGCTGATAGGCAAGACTTTCGGCCATTGCCACCAGGATGCTTTTCATTTTTGCGATGTCGGTCGAATCCTGGTCAAAAGTTCTTTCACTCGAAATTGATTTCCGCTCGTTCCAGGGTTCAACCGGCGAATTGTCAATTCCCTGTGCTTTTTTCCATAGCGAAATACCGTTTTTGCCCATGATGCTTTCCATCAGTTCAACCGGCATTTCCTGCACGGTTTTTACTTTCTCAATTCCCATACTGCGCAGCAAATGATAGGTTTGCGTACCCACCATCGGAATTTTTTTTACCGAAAGCGGCGCCAGGTAACTCTTCTCAAAACCATCGGGAATATTGGTGTAACCATTTGGTTTCGATTCGGATGTGCCTATTTTCGACACCGTTTTATTGATTGAAAGGGCAAAAGAAATGGGCAGGTGGGTTTCGTCGATTATTTTTTCGCGCAGTTCCTGTGCCCATTTGTAACAACCAAAAAAACGGTCCATTCCGGTGGCATCGATATAAAATTCATCAATCGACGATTTCTCGAAAACCGGTGAACTTTCCCTGATAATATCAGTAACCATGTCGGAAAACTTGGAATAAACCCCGCTGTTCCCTCGAATTACAACTGCTTCGGGGCAAAGCAGCCGGGCCATTTTCATGGGCATCCCCGAGTGTACCCCATACGCGCGGGTTTCGTAACTGCACGAAGCCACCACTCCCCTGTCGCTGGTTCCCCCAATCAGCACCGGAAGCTTTTGCAGTTTCCGGTCCAGCAACCTTTCGCACGAAACGAAAAATGTGTCCAGATCGAGATGAATAATTTGCCTGTTCATAAAATGTCAATAATATCGTCAATATTCAGATGATAATATAGTCAATGATTTGTATATTTGTACCACGATAATGAGAATATTTTGGGAGCCAATGATTCATTATAAGATCACTTTTCCATTTAAAGTTCTCATTATCTGGTATTTTTAATTTCTCATTTTTAATTGAATGATTATGTATTTTGCCGAGAACCTGAAATTTTTAAGAACCCGCCGGAGAAAATCGCAGACCGATCTGGCTGCAGAACTTGAAATTACCCGCACCACCCTGTCGGGGTACGAGCGTGATGTTCAGCCGCCGTTCAGGACACTGATCCGGATTTCGGAATATTTCAATGTATCGCTTGATGCCATGATCAAATACAAATTGGAGGTGCTTTCTGAATTTCAGCTTTCGCAGATTGAAAAAGGATTTGATATTGACATTACCGGGAATAAACTCCGGCTTTTAACCATAACCGTTGATAAGTCGGGCAAGGAAAACATTGAAATGGTTCCCGTGAAGGCACACGCCGGTTATGCCGGCAGTTACGGCGATCTCGATTTTATTGCCTCGTTACCCAGGTTCAGCCTGCCATTTTTGCCCGGCAACAAAACTTACCGCTGTTTTCAGGTAAAAGGCGATTCGATGTTGCCGGTTGCTGAAAATTCATGGGTAACCTGTTCTTACCTCGAAAACTGGGAAAACATTAAAGACGGAAAACCCCACATAGTGGTAACCCGGAATGATGGAATTGTTTTTAAGCTGATTTATAAAAAAATGGAAAACAACGAGTTGCAACTTGTTTCCACCAACCGTAATTATGCTCCGTACAACATTCATATTTCGCAGGTGCTCGAGATCTGGAAATTTGAGACACTGAACAGTTTCGAAATCAACGCATAAAAAAAGGCAACCTGTTTCCAGATTGCCTTAACTTATTGTTTCTCTTTTTTTTTAATCTTCCATTTCATCAATCACCCTGATTTTTTCTTTCAGGGTATCAATTTTCTGGCGGGTATCTTCAATCTTGCGTTTCACATCTTCAATCAGCGATTCGGCGTTTTTCGATTTTGCAAAGAACCCGATGTTATTGTCAAGCAGAACGAGATCATTTTCAAGCTGTTTCAGTTTGGTCATATACTTTTCGCGTTCCATGCGCATTTTGCTTTGTCCGCGCGATGTTTCGGAGAAGTTGGCCATTTTGCTTTTGAATCTGATCAGGTTGCGTTTTTCTTCGTTGATGCTCAACTGGTCGAACAACCTGCTGATTTCGTCCCTGAATTTGTTCTGAATGGCATCTTTCTTTTTAAACGGAACGTGGCCAATTTCGGTCCAGCGACGCTGGATGTCCTTCAGCAGTCTCAGGTTTTCTTCCGGATCGGCGGATGGCTGGAAGTTTTCAAGTTCAGCAATAATCTGCTCTTTCATTTTCAGGTTTTCCACCTGTTCTGAATCGATATCGGAAAAATGTTCCGATTTTTTATCGAAGAAATAATCGCAGGCAGCCCTGAACCGTTTCCAGATGGCATCGGAATGTTTCCGTGGAACCGGCCCGATTTCTTTCCATCTTTTCTGAATGTTGATAAAATCCTGGGTGGCTTTTTTCCAGTCGGTATTTTCGCGAAGTGCTTCCGCCTGAACACACAGGTCTATTTTCATTTGCAGGTTGGTCTGTTGCGATTCTTTGTTTTTTGAGTAAAATTCACGCTTCTTGTTAAAGAAAACATCGCAGGCTGTCCTGAAACGTTCGTAAATTTTCGTGTTGTCTTTTTTTGGGGCAAAACCGATTGTACGCCAGACTTTTTGTAATTCAACAAGTTCTTTCGACTTGGCATCCCAGTCTTTGTAGCTGTTGATTTCTGAATTACAGATTTCCTCCACTTTTTCACAAAGTGCGATTTTGGCATCGTAATTCTTTTTCTGGTCGCTTTTTTTCGATTCGAAATATTCCTGGTGTTTCTTGTTAATCTTCGAGGTAATCAGTTTAAAACGTTCCCAGACATCCTCTTTGTTTTCACGCGGAACCGGGCCAATCTCGCGCCATTGTTCGTGAAACTTCTGGAGTGTGTTGAATGCTTTGATAATATTGGTTTCAACCAGTAATTCTTCGGCTGCTTCGCAAAGTTTGATTTTATTCTCGAGGTTCTTTTTCAGATCGAGGTCGCGCAACTCGCGGTTGATTTTGATGTAATCATAGAAATTTTCAACATGAAAATGGTAGGTATCCCACAGGTTTTTCATTTTCGCCTGCGGAACGGGGCCAATTTCGCGCCATTCGCGCTGCAATTCCCTGAACTCGTTAAATGTTTTATTGATCGATTCTTCGTTATTGATCAGGCCTTTTATCCGTTCAATAATATCGAGTTTTCTCTTCAGGTTTTCTTCTTTCTCGGTATCGAGTTGTTTATTTTGTTCTCTTTTAACCAGGTTGTATTTTTTCAGCAATTCCTTGATGTCGTTTTCATACGGGTCTTCTTCAGGAACAAACTCATCCGGATTGCCACCACCATCGACAAATAATTTCCGTGCAATTTCAACCTGCTCGTTTCTTTGTTTATAAAATACCGATTTAATGGCATCAACATCAGCCCTTACATCGTTTTCGTCAACACTTTCAACAATGTCGCGCAAAGCATTCACCAATTCAACCGGGGTTAAAGCTGAATAGTCAATTTTTTCTGTCAGGTCAACAAAACCATCAGATATATCAATGGGAGCCGACTGGATTTCAATTTCTTCTTCAATATTTACCTTTTCAGCTTTTTTACCGAAAATAGTGGTATTTTTTGCATCATCCCAGATTTCTTCCGCCTTATCCACAACAGGTTGTGCCACTTCAGAAATTTTATCCGAAACTTTATCGGCAACATCGCTTAATTTTGCTTTGGCCTTTTCTATGTTTTCCGAATCAAGTAATTCTTCTATTTTATCAACGGCAGGTTGTGCCACTTCTGCGATTTTCTCTGATACTTTATCCGCCATTTCGCCCAAACTGGTTTTGGCTTTTTCCGTAATTTCCCCCTCTAAAAGATCCTCAATTTTATCAACGGCAGGTTGTGCCACTTCGGTAATCTTGTCCGAAACTTTGTCGGCAATTTCCCCTAATTTGGCTTTTCCTGCTTCGATTTTCTCTTCAAGTTCTTCTTTGTATTCTTCGGCTTTTTCCAATAAATCATCTTTCAGGTCAGCAGCTTTTTCTTCAAGTTTGTCGAGAAAATCAGCAATTTTACTTTTTGCTGCTGGTCCTTCCTCAACTACTTCTGCTTCAGGTTCTGAACTTTCCGGTACATTCTCCGGGATTTCGTTTTCAATGGGTTTTTCGGATGTTCCATGTTCGTTTTCTTCGGTAACAGCATTTACATCAGCCGATTCAGTGGTTGTTTCATCTTCCGGAACAACTGCTTTTTTTTCTAACTCTTCTGAGTTTTTGAGATCTTTAGATTTCATTCAAAATAATTTTATTTACCACTACTAATGGTGTACGTTAATTTTAGCGCTACGAAAATATATTATTACGCCTTAATAGTCAAAGTTTTTGGTATAAATATCCACTTGAAACCCGTATATTTTCCATAATTCCTTCATTGTTCGATGAAATTTATTGTGTATTTGGCCTGATTCTGCTGGCTAAATTTTTAAGGAAGCTGGTATTTCCGGTTTTAATTGTTGGCGAGTTCAGGTTATTTGAATGAAATATTTGATTTGAAAGAATGTTGAAAAACACCTTTAACAGTTTCATTTACAATTGAAAATATAACTTTTGACAGGTTTTTCACCTGAATTTTTAATTATTTTGACATCAGTTTAAATTCAGAAACCATGGGATAAGGATTTTCTTTTTAAGTAACCAGAATTCATGCAGAAGCCAGATGGCAGAAGCAATTCTGAAAAGTTTTGACCCGGCACTCGAGATTTATTCAGCAGGAATTGCACCTGCCGGCCATATCAGCCCTGAAGCAATCGAAGTATTATCAGAAATCGGGATTAAGCTTGCCCCTTCTGTTCCGCAGCATTATTCAAAATTCGAACACCTGGAGTTTGATTTTCTGATTACAGTTGGCGATGGAACCAACGAAAACCTGAAAATACCGGCTTCCATAAAATACAAACGGAAAATGCACCTCGGCTTTCAGAATCCTTACCTTCATTTCAGGGATCGCAACGATTTAAAGGAAAAATGTGCCGAAATCAGGGACGAAATCCTGATCGAACTCCGGTATTTTTACGACAAAATCATCAGCAAAGATAAACCGGAAAATTAGCCAATAACCAGTCTTTCAATCTCTTCCGCCGTTACCGGCACCCTTTCACCCAGAATCCTGCCCCCGGTTTCGGTTACCAAAATATCATCTTCAATCCTGATCCCGCCAAAGCCGCGATATTCGTCCACCTTATCGAAATTGATAAAACCGGCATTGATTTTTTCGGCCTGCCACTTGTCGATCAACGCCGGTATAAAATAAATCCCGGGTTCGTTGGTAATTACAAAACCTGGTTGCAACCGCCTTCCTAACCGTAAATAGCCGGTGCCAAATTGATTTACGGGTTGAATTTCCTCGTCGAAGCCAACATGAATCTGGCCAAGGTCTTCCATATCATGCACATCGAGCCCCATCATGTGACCGAGACCGTGTGGGAAAAACAACGCATGAGCTCCATTTTTTACGGCTTCGTCAACATCGCCTTTCATCAGTCCCAGGCTTTTCAATCCCGAAGCAATTACTTTTGCCACTTCGAGGTGGACAGAGAGATAAGTGACACCTGGTTTTATAAGGCTGGTGGCGGTATTGTTGGCAGCCAGCACAATATCATAAATTTCGCGTTGTTTTGTCGTGAATTTTCCGCCAACCGGTGTGGTGCGGGTAAAATCGCTGGCATAATGCAACGCCGATTCGGCACCGGCATCGGTAATCAGCAACCTTCCTTTTTCGAGCAATTGCGAATGGTTGTGGTTGTGCAAGGTTTCACCGTTTTGCGAGAGAATAATCGGGAAAGCAGTCATTCCTCCGCCGCTCATGGCAATTCCTTCAATAGTCCCGGCAATGCGTTGTTCCCATTCGCCGGGCAGTGCCATTTTCATGGCGGTTACATGCATCTGGTAACCCACCGCACAGGCTTTTTCTATTTCGGCAATTTCGCCGGCATCTTTTACCGACCGCAATGAAACGACCGCTTTAATCAGCGGCAGTGAAGCATTCTCCTGAACCTGGCTGACCGGAATACCCAACAATTCGTGGATCAGAATTTTGTTGTCGCCACGATATGGCGGAAGAAAATGAATGGTTCTGCCTTGCTTTTTTGCGTTATCAACCACTTTGGCAAAATCAGCGTAAGGTGCGGTTTTTGTAACACCTACTTTTGCTGCCTTTTCTTTTAACGGAATTTGCGGGCCCATCCAGATTACGTCGGCCAGGGTGGCATCGTCGCCAAATATAAAATCTTCACCACTGTCGAAATCAACTACAGCAGCCAATCCCGGAAAATCGAGCCCGAAGAAATAGAGATAATTACTGTCCTGCCTGAAATGATAGGTATTGTCGGGATAGTTCATGGCCGATTCATTATTTCCCAGGAAAATGGCAATGCCTTTTAATCCTTTCGATTTTAGTGCATTTCTTCTGCCGGTATAAGTTGCTGCTGTAAACATTTTCATTCAATTTTAGTATTTGCACAAATATAACGAAACAGGTTCCACAGAAACTGATATTTATCTTTTATATCGTTAAAAAATCAATAAAATGGGATTAAATATTGATATTCAATTTCATGAAATCCTTATCAGTTCTAAATAACAGGTTGTATAAAACAAAATATTATGTTTTTCGTAAGCTAAAAAAAACTGAAAATCATGAGCAGTAATTTACTCCTTAAATATTTGAATAACCGGCTGGCTGAAAATGGCATACGCAAAAAGCCGGAAGAATTTAAACCAAAACCGGTGATCACCATTTCAAGGGAAGTAGGTTGCAATGGTGTAAAGCTGGCACATATGCTGACCGAAAGCCTGAATAAAAAAAATCCGGCTGTTCAGTGGAAGGTTATCAGCAAAGAAGTATTTTTTGAAAGTGCAAAGGAGCTGAATATGAGCCCGGAACAATTAAGAAAAACTTTAAGCCAGCGTGAAAAGTTTCATTTTGAAGAGATTATCAAAGCTTTCAATGACAAGCGGTATAAAAGCGGCCCAACCATCGCTAAAACCACGCGCGACGTGATTATGCATTTTGCCACAAACGGATATTGCATCATTGTTGGGAGAGCCGGAAACATTATTGCAAAGGACATGAAAACAGCGTTACATGTCAGGTTGACGGCACCACTTGAATACAGGATAAAAACCATTATGGACAACAATGGCCTCACGCGCGAGAAAGCCATCAGTTTTATTCACCAGGTCGAGGAAGAAAGAATTGCTTTTAGGGAATCTGTTTTAGGGGCAAAAATACACGATGAAATGTTTGACATAATGCTGAACAGGGGTGTTTTCAGTAACGGGGCAATTGTTGAATTAATTGAATTTGCGGCTGAAAAGAAAGGAATTTTTTCTGTCTGAAAATCGCGGGGCAATAAAAATAACGACGGCGGTATCTTTTTACAGGATGCCGCCGCCGTCCATTTTCGCAGGTTTTATTCTATCCGGTGATTTTTGCCGGCAAACCTTTTACATTGATAGGTTTCAAACTGTCGGGTTTTATTTCGAACATGTCGTTGGGAGTCAGTCCGCATTCCTGAATCATTTCAAGACAATATTCCAATTTTCCCAGATCACGGCCTGTATTGTTCGTCCCGAAAGTAAATTTCACCCCTGCTTCCTTGGCCATTTTAATCATTTCGGCTTTTGGGGTTTTATAGCGGGCATTGATTTCGAGCGCAATATTGTTATCGGCGAGCACTTTCACCACTTTTGCCATGCGTTCTTTGGTCCAGAGCTGGTCATATTCAGGCATTAAAGTATCGGGTAAAACGGTGGGGTTCACATAAATATCAACGGGTTCCTGCGAGAAAATGGCTTCGATTTTTTCAACAAGGTCGTCCATAAACTTTTGTTTGTTGTCAACCCAAACTTCGTCTTTTATCCAAATCCGGTTTCTACGTCCTTTTTTGTCGGTAAAAGTCATGGCATCGGTAAAAACATAATCGAATTGCGCGATTGCTTCAGGCGAAAACAGCGTCACCCATTCACGGCCTTCGGCCTGCATCCCTTTGAAAGTAGGACTTCCGGCCACACTTTCGATATAGGCATACAAAGTGGAATCGTTGGTAACCGGAAATTTCAGGCCACAATTGGGCGCAATTCCGTAATTAATGCCCAGTGCCTGCGAATTCTGAACCACTTCTTCAATGGTGAGCCCGCCTTTCAGGTGAACATGATAATCGATCAATGGGAAACCGGGCTGCATCAGTTTAGTCACTGTTTCGTCCCAGCTTTCGTCCGGCACCGGTACCGGTGTATCATCGGGCAAAGCTTTTACCCTGATATTCCGGAAATAAACCGTGCTTTTGGGATCGTGAGCCTGCAAGGCAAAAGTTCCTTTGCCCAGCAGGATTTTTTCGCCCCCCTCCCATCGCCAGGGCTTTTGTGGCTGAATGTATTCGTTTACTTTGATGTCGTTTACAAATACTTCGATTTTGTTTTCAACTACTTTCACCCGCATTTTAAACCATTCATTGTCTTTAACTAACGGGTAATAAATATTGCGGATGCTGTAAATACTGCCTGTTTTTTTGCGTTCAATATAATTTCCGGTCCCGCGGTAAGTATTGTTAATCTGAATCTCGTAACCGGCAGCCGGCCAGCCCTCTCCCTGGTATTGGGTGTGGATAAATATTCCTGAATTGGAATGTTCCATCGTTTTTACTTCGGTTTCGAATTCAAAGTTTTTAAACTTCCCGTCGTAAAACAAATGGCTGCGTTCGCCCGAACATTTGACCGTTCCCTCTTCAACGGTAATACTCTCCGGATTTTCGGTGGCTTTTTTCCAGCCATCGAGGTTTTCGCCGTTAAAAATCACTTCCCATTCGCCGGCAGGTTTTGTCTGGCAGGCAGAAAGGATAATCATTATTAAAATAACCGGATAAAATAGCTTTTTCATAATTAATTGGTTTAGATTGTTAAAAGAACAATTCAAAACTAATGGTTTTGATTGAATTTTTTGTTTTATAGTAAAAATCAATCATAAAAAAGCCCGCCGATGTTTGCAAAAACAAGCCGGCAGGCAATTTTATTTAACCACTAAAAACTTCATTTATTTCTCACCCTGTGTACTTCAGCTTCGTGAACATGGCCTTTTTCATGTGTTTCCTTCAGCAATTTTTCAT
>JAJUGS010000286.1 GCA_029265875.1 Prolixibacteraceae bacterium | reverse complement strand
GTTTTCGATGGCTGGTACGCCGATCCCGAAGGTGTTGTTTTTGGCGACGAATTCTGGATTTTTCCCACTACTTCCGACGATTATGAAAAACAGGTTTTCTTTGATGCATTCTCATCAAAAGACCTTGTGAATTGGGAAAAGCATCCTCATGTGCTTGATACAGCTTCTGTTTCGTGGGCACGTCAGGCCATGTGGGCGCCATCGGTTGTTGAAAAAGAAGGCAAATATTATTTCTTCTTTGGTGCCAACGACTTACAAAGAAAGGGCAGTGTTTATTTCGACGAGAATAATACCATCAACCAAAAAGGCGGAATTGGAATAGCTGTGGCCGATTCGCCCGGCGGCCCTTACAATGATTATCTGGGAAAACCACTCATAGACGATTTTTACAACGACGCCCAACCCATCGACCAGTTTGTTTTCAAAGATTCGGACAACCAGTACTACATGTTTTATGGAGGCTGGCGAAAATGTAACCTTGTGAAGCTGAACAACGATTTCACAGGTTTTATTCCCTGGGAAGACGGGACGATTTATAAAGATATTACTCCCGAAAATTATGTGGAAGGTCCGGTAGTGTTCCAGCGAAATGGCAAATATTATTTTATGTGGTCGGAAGGTGGCTGGACAAACGGAACCTACAAAGTTGCCTATGCAATGGCCGATAAAATTACAGGGCCTTTTCAGCGCATCGGGACGATTCTTGAATCGGATGAAAAGGTGGCAACCGGTGCCGGGCACAACTCAGTGATGAATATTCCCGGAACCGACAGATGGTTAATTGTTTACCATCGCCGGCCAATCCCGAACCTCGACCGCGATCACCGCGTTACCTGTATCGACAAACTCGAATTTAATGATGACGGCACTTTGAAACCTGTGAAAATGACGTTTGAGGGTGTAAACCTTGAATAATTTGAACAACCTGAATCAGTAGATAATGAAGAAGTATCTGTTTCTTATTTCCCTCACAATATTTACCAGTTCTGTTTTTGCACAAAATCATACAGTTTTAATCGAAGCCGAAAGCTTTGCCCAAAAAGGTGGCTGGGTAACCGACCAGCAGTTTATGGACCAGATGGGTTCGCCCTTTCTGATGGCGCACGGAATGGGAATTCCGGTGAAAAATGCCGAAACAAAAGTTGTTTTTCCGGCAAAAGGAAAATACCGGCTTTTTGTACGCACACGTAATTGGGCTGCCCGCTGGACAAACAAAGATGCGCCCGGAAAATTCCGGGTTTTGGTAAACGGAAAAGCAGTAAATCAGGTTTTTGGTGACGAATCGCCATACTGGAGTTGGGAGGACGGTGGCTGGATGGACATCAGTAAAACAAAAACAAAAATCGAACTGAATGATATTACCGGATTTAATGGCCGGTGCGATGCATTGATTTTTACAACCGATGCAGGTTTTGTTCCGCCCAAAGCAGTTGAAAAGCTGGCTGAATTGCGGGCCAGACTGAACCCTGAAACAGCTATTATAAAAGATGCCGGTACTTTCGATTTTGTGGTGATTGGCGGTGGAATGGCCGGAACCTGTGCCGCAATTTCTGCAGCCCGGCTCGGTTTGAAAGTGGCGCTGGTGCAGGACAGACCCATTTTGGGTGGAAACAACAGTTCCGAAGTGCGCGTGCATTTGGGCGGGCGTATTAATCTCGAACCCTACCCGAATCTGGGTAACCTGGTAAACGAAATCGGACCGTCGAAGGAGGGTAATGCCCGTGCATACGAAAATTATGAGGACGATAAGAAAATGAAAGCGGTCAGGGCTGAGAAGAACATTTCTTTGTTCCTGTGTCATCACGCCAATGAAGTGAAAATGAAAGAAGGACGCATTGAAAGTGTGCTGGCAATTAATACTGAAACCGGTGAAAAACGTTCATTTTCGGCTCCCATTTTTGCCGATTGTACCGGCGATGGGACCATTGGTGTGCTGGCTGGCGCCAAATACCTCACAGGCCGCGAAAGTGCTGAGGAATTTGGTGAAAAAACCGCACCTGAAGCCGCCGACAATCTGACAATGGGTTCGTCGGTTCAATGGTTTGCAGAAGATAAGAAGAAAGTTGTTCCATTCCCCGATATTCAGTGGGGTTTGCCGTGGGATGAGGAGAAAGCCGAACACCTGGTTCGTGGAGACTGGAACTGGGAAACCGGCATGGGAATCGACCAGGTTAACGAGTTTGAAAGAATCCGTGATTATGGTTTACTGGTGGTTTTCAGTAACTGGTCGTTTCTGAAGAACCATTCCATCGACAAAAACAAGTTTGCAAAACGACAGTTAAGATGGGTGGCTTTTATTGCCGGAAAACGTGAGTCGCGCCGTTTGATTGGAGACTATATCCTGCGCGAATCGGATTTAGTGGAACACAAGGTTTATCCCGATGGAACGGCACCGACATCCTGGACCATCGACCTGCATTATCCTGACCCTGAAAACTCAAAACTTTTTCCCGGTACCGAATTTAAATCCATTGCAAAGCATACGCCCATTCATCCGTATCCCATTCCTTTTCGCTGTCTGTATTCACAAAATGTACCGAACCTGATGATGGCCGGCCGCAACATCAGCGTTTCACATGTGGCGCTCGGAACAGTGCGTGTAATGCGTACCACCGGAATGATGGGCGAAGTGATTGGAATGGCAGCGTCGGTATGCAAACAAAAAAACTGCACTCCGCGCGAAATCTATTCAACCCATTTTGAGGAGTTAAAAAAACTGATGCTGGCCGGGATTGGAAATCCTGCTCTTCCGAAAATTCAGCATTATAACCAGGGAGGTACATTGGGACCCAGGGAATAAGTCAGATTTTTAATTTTTGTGCAAAAAACAACATTGATTTTTATCCAGCGTGATAAATCCCAGAGATACCGGAATTAGGTAAATTATTCAAAAAAATAAACAGATTTTGATAAATTTTTTTATCGGTGAAACCGCACAAAAGGATATTGAAATAGCAGAATTGTCTCTCAAAAAAAAGATTATTCTATAAAAATTCAATTTTTTAATAAGGTTAAATAGTTTATATACAACAATATAGGTGTATTTTGAAATATTTTTTCAACAAAATAAAAGATAAAAAGATATTAATACTTGACATGTATGTTAATAAGTTGTAAATTGTCTCAAAATTTTAAAAAAAGCTGATGCAACAATTTTTACCACAACATCATCCCACATGAATTTTGAAAGTAGCGAAATAAGTTTGTTATTAACAATTCGACGCTTTTTAATAAATAACAAACATTTCAGCGAGTTGGAACTAAAATGTTCATTCAAAATTCAGAACTTGTTTATGGTAATTCCTGAACAAACAAAATAAAATGAACATTACTAAAAAAGGCAGTAATCACAAAGCTGCGATTTAAGCCAGGCAAACCCCACAATTGTTTAGCTTAATTAGTTAGTAATTCAAATTATGAAAACCGAAGTTTTAACAAAAAGAAAAGGAATTTTATGTTGTAAAAATTTACCTGAAAAATCAAATGCCAATTACATCAGATTCCTGATGTTTAGTTTAGTACTTTTATTTGTTCTTCCCGCAATTAATGCAAATGCTCAGAAAATAGAAAAACTTTCTCAGGCCGCAAATGGCAGGCTAAATGCTGTGAAAAGTCCTGTTGATTGGGTTACTGGTAATGTGAACGGACAGAAAGCGCATTTTACAGAATTTATGACCATCCCTTATCAGCTTGAAATTATTAATCTTGTTCCCGGCTCAACATATGTTGTACAAATTGGATGGGATACCAAGAAAAATGGTAAACATGCACTTGATTTTCTGACATCGTATGACAGGGATGAAATGCATGAAATATTTGATCATGCACCTGAAATAATTAATCCGCTTAAGGGAACCGCATTGGCCAATGCTTCACCTGTTGAATATAAATTCCCCATACCGACTCCTGATGATGCTGGATATGTAAACATAGGCGGTAATTATGTCATGGGAACTATGCCAGCCTATTTTAATTCAATGCCACTCTCGGACAGAGAATTTACCTCTTATAACGCAATTATTACCAGTATGAATTATACCCATACACCTCTGGGTGGTAATGTAACAGTTTCCGATTATCTAACAATTACTTTTACCGCTCAAACATCAGCTGTTGTTTTTGCCTGGGGGGCCAACATTGCTTCCCAGGAAATGTGGGGTGAAGGCTTTTCAGCAACAGGTATTACAGGAAGTCCTTATCATACTTTTATTAAAAGCTGTTCCGGGTTAGATGGATGTGGAAATAAAGAGGTACAGTTATCAACCGATGCTGTAATTGCTCCAACAGCACCAACCTGTGAGGCAGATGCCACCCCTGTAAGTTGTTACGGATTTTCTGATGGTAGTGTTAGTGCAACGGCTTCGGGCGAGGCTCCTTTTAGCTATGTTTGGTACAATGAAGCAAATGTGCAGGTTGGCACTGGCCAGCTTGTTACCGGCTTACCTGCCGGAACCTACAAAGTTGTGGTAACCGATGGAACTGAACTTTTTAGTGAATGTTTTGCAACAGTAGAATCGCCTGCTATTATTATTCTCACTTGTGCAGCAGATGAATCAAAGGATGGCTGCGGTTTAACCCAACAACAAGTTAACAATCTTTTTGATGAATGGCTTGCAACGGCTTCCGCAACCCAGGGAGGTGTTAGCATTCCGGTGTCAAATAACTTTAATGGTGCATACCCTGATAAATGCGGCGGTTCAAAAACAGTTGTATTTTCAGCCGGTAGCGGAGCTTGTGCAATTACCTGTGAGGCCACATTTACTGTAATAGGAGATGAAGAAGCCCCCGTTATTACCGCAGACGGAAAAGGTGGTGATTTAAAATGTAACCCGAGTACAGCAGCCATTGAAGCTGCTTTGGGTGGAGCCTCAGCTTCGGACAAATGTGATGCTAATGTTTCAGTTACGTCAAAAGATGCAACCGGCAGCGAAGGATGTTACTACTGGGCAACCCGTACCTTTAATGCAGAGGATGAATGTGGCAATGACGCAGAACCAGTAACAGTAAAAGTTACCTGGAAAGTTGAT
>JAJUGS010000328.1 GCA_029265875.1 Prolixibacteraceae bacterium | reverse complement strand
TTGCTGTTGTCCGCCCGACAGTTTTGAGGGACGCCGGTTGGTCATTTCTCCCAAACCCACGGCTTTCATGAGTTCGTTAACACGCATATCACGTTCGGGTTTGCTTTTTCCCTGCAATTGCATAATAAACTCCACATTTTCGCCGGCGGTGAGCACCGGAATCAGGTTGTAAGCCTGGAAAACAAAACCGATGTTTTTCATCCTGAAATCGGTCAGTTTTCTGGGAGAAAGCTCGTTAATTGCCACATCTTCAATGATCACATTCCCTTCGGTTGCATTGTCCAATCCACCGATAATATTCAGCAGCGTTGTTTTCCCGGAACCCGACGGGCCAACGATGGCACTGAATTCGCCCTCTTCAAATTCCAGGTTAATACCGTTCAGTGCGTTTACCGAAACAGAGTTGTCGTTGTAAACCTTGTGCAGATTTTTGATTTCTATTATTTTCATTTTTAATGCTTTAATGCTATAATGCTTTAATGCTATAATTCTTATTGCAATAATTTAAGATGAATTATCTGATGTTGAAATCTTTCAGATATGAATTCATCATTTGTTTTCAAGGATTAAGTTTTTTGTACATGGTGTCTTTTGTTTTTGAAACAATCTTTACGATTTCTGTAGCTTCCTCAAGCAATCTCCTTAAATCTCCCGGATTTATTGATAGCCCTGAATCCTCAATTACTTCCAACCAGAAAAGTGATTCGTCTGCTTCCTCTACCACAATGCATATTTTACTGAAAAATTCATTATCTGATCTTCCACGGCATGCTGAGCGATAATTAGCGCCAACAGATGTAGCTGCTTTTACTAATTGATAAGTAACAATTGATGCTGCTTTACATGGTTTTAACGAGTCGCAGAAAAGTATAACATCAACACCGAATTTTTTGGTTCGCTTTTTCATGCTTTCAATGAATAAATCTTTTTCCATGCTTTTTATGTTTTAATTGTTATAATTTCTCTTTCACTTATTTTTACATTTAATCATTCCCTCAATCCTTAATTCACGCATTGTAGCATTCACGCATTCACTCGTGGTCAATCCGTTCTCGTTGCTTCAGCAGGATTCAGCTTCAGTGCTTTCCGGGCCGGGTAAACAGCCGATATAATGCCCGTAAGAATTACAAGAATGGTAATCACCACAAGTGTCTGGTTTTGCAGCGATGCATAAATCTGCGTGTTGTAGCCATATTTTTCAAGCCCTTCGGCAAACATCGACAGGTCAATCGGGTGCACCGAAAAGAACCTTGTCACCATTGAACCAATAAAAATTCCGAGAACACCGCCGCTTAATGTGAGCAAAACCGATTCGAGAATAATCATGAAAAAGATGCGTCGTTTGTTCATGCCGATGGCCATCAGCATCCCGATTTCCTTGGTGCGTTCCAAAACTGCCATCAACATGGTGTTGATGATTCCAAAGCAAAGTCCGAGTAGAATAATCAGTACGAAAATGTACATGTACTGGTCCATCGAATCGGTGAGCAATGACATTTCAGGACTCAGTTCTTTCCAGGTTTGCACATCAAGATTGCCGGCTATTTTCTGAATTTCGGGTTTAACAATTGCTGCTTCATCTCCATTATTTACCACCACTGCCAGCTCGTGTGCTTTATTTTCCGAAATACCTAATTGTGTCTGCAAATCAGTGAAAAGGGCAAACAAATGAACCTCATCGTAACCGGTGTTCGAAGTTTTGTAGATCCCGCAAACCCGGTAACCTTTTGATGAAAGGTCGCCATTCAGATCCACCAACTGGACATTGATTTTCGATCCCACTTTCAGGTTCAGGTTTTTGGCCAGTTTTTCACCAATCAAAACTGGTGGCATTCTGCCATTTTTTTCGAGAAAAGTACCTTCCTTAACAAACTTATAAATATCGGTGACCTGTTTTTCCTGATCAGGAAAAATGCCAATCATCCTTCCTCCACCGGTTCCGTGGGCTGCCGTGATAAAAGGTTCAGCCACTAATCGCCGGCTTGCAGCCACAACTCCGGTGGTTTGTGCAATTTGTTCAGTCAGTTTTTCAGCATCATCGATCAACAGCGAAGTTTCGTTGTTGTCGAGAAAATGCGGGGCGTGAACCTGCAAATGCGCCAATTCGGTTTTTGTGGCCGAATCGATCCGGGCATCCACCATTCCCTGCATAAAGGCAATCATAAAAACTCCGGCAAACAAACCCAGCGCAATGGCTGTCATCATAATGATGCTGCGGGTTTTGTTTCTCCAGATGTTTCTCCATGCAATTGAAAATATCATAGTAACAAGGTTTTAATTCCAAACTCCAAATTCCAATTCCTAAAAAAATCAAAAATCACCATTCGTTAATCGATATTCGATATTCAAACTCCCGATTCTCAGCCTCTTATTGCTTTGGTGATATTCAGCCTGCTGATGTTTCGGATCGGGAAAACAGCAATAACCAGGCTCACAAAAAATACCACAATCATCTGGCTGTAAAACAGCGAAGGTTTCATCGAGAAAAACATGTAAGGTTCCATGCCATATTGCTCGGTGGCGGTGGCCATTTCACCTGTTAAGGGAATAGGGTTGTGGTAAAAATAAAGGCAGAAAACAATGCTGATGGCCAGTCCTGCCACGCACCCGATAAAACCGATAAAAAGCGTTTCAAAGAATACAATGATTCCCAGTTTTTCTTTTTGCATCCCTATGGCGTGAACAATGCCAAACTCGCGCCGGCGCTCCTTCACCATCATGATTACCACGCTGAACATACCAAAGGCGATTACCATATAAAGAATTCCCAGCATAACAAGCCCGCTGCCCCGGTCGCTTTCAATAAGCTGGACAATTTCGGGTTGCATTTCCTGCCAGTTCATCACGGTGTTGCCAGCCGGGATAATTTTTCTGATTTCATTTTGCATGGCCGATATATGATCGTGTTTTTCAGTCATGATTACCAGCGATGTGGAACGGTTTTCGGCAGAATAAAATTCGCGGGCTTTCTGAATGTCGATATAAATGATGCGTTTGTTAAACTCGGGGTTTGGGTGTTTTACGATTCCTTTTATTACGAATAACCCGCTGGCGCTAACCCCTCTGTAACCCTGGCTGAGCATCACCAGCGTGTCGCCAACACCAAGATTCAGGAAATCAGCCAGTTTTTCACCCAACACAACGCCGTCATCGCCGTTTTTCAGAAATGTACCTTGGGTGATTTTTGCTGAAAGTTTTGTGATCTGATTTTCGGCTTCAGGCTCAATTCCCATCACCAGTGCCGGTTTGCTTTTCAGATGATTGGCTGCCAGGGTAAATGATTCGAGCCGGTTGGAAACCAGCGACACATTTTTTACCCCGCTGATTTGCTGAATAATCTGCGGATCGGCTTCGAAGCTGTTTTCCAGCGTGCGTTCGTTCCAGTAGGCCGTGTCCTGCACCTGCAGGTAACCCGAGTAAAACTTCACTACATTGTCGATCATACTTTCATACGACCCTTCCTGCATCGATCGCATCCACGAAGCCAGCAACACACTGAAAGTTATCGATGAAATGGCAATCAGTGTACGCCGTTTATTGCGCCATAAATTACGCCACGCGAGGATGATGTTGGTTTTCATACCGGATGCTTGTTTTGATATTTTAGATTCTTGATACTGGATTCTGGATTTTAGATTTAATTCCAGTCTTCCGGAATTCCTCATTTACTCACTAACTCATTTACTTTCTCCTTATTTCACCTTCTTCATATTTTGTTGCGAGAAAAAGCTTTCATCGATTTTTACATCGAATTCAATGTTTTTAAAGATCAGCACAGTTTTCTGCCCCGGTTTGTCAGCCGGAATCATTTCGAGCCGCGTGGGCATTTTGCG
>JAJUGS010000101.1 GCA_029265875.1 Prolixibacteraceae bacterium | reverse complement strand
AGTTACCTTTTTCTTTTCTCTCCAGATTCTGATGGAAGCTTGTCGGGCATTCTCCTTTTCAATTTGGGTTAAATCAATAAATTCGTCATCCGGACTAATGATATGAGACTTTTTAATATAATAAAGGCTGTCTGTTGATTCTTCAGCTTGTGTTCTTTGAATTAGATTAACAATAACATCATCATTGACTTTATAACTGACACCCTTTTGTTTCGTGATTAATCCGATATTCCACGATTGCAGTTCGTTATTCCGATATTTAAAATCTATAAACTTCAATAAGTTTTGCGGGGCTGCTGATTTCAAATTGTCATATAATTCAAATCCGGCAAGAAATTGTTTAACAGACTCAATTGGGATATTTCGCCATAAGTAATAGTTTGAGTCGCGCTCGAAATTATTACCCAAAGAGTTAACAAAGGCGACTGTATTTTTCAGATTCTTTTCAATGATTTCAGGCTTTTTACTTAACTCGTAACTTTCAATTAACCTGCCAGACCATGAAATTCTTACTTCTTCAGCTCTTCTGATTTTATTTGATGCTGAAATTTGCAATACACCCGGATGAGTGCGGACACGCAGCGCATATTGTTCAGGAGTACTTCCGGCAACATCTGTCATATAATCAAACTCGTTTCTGAGTTCTTCACTGGCAAGTGCAATATGACAGAACCATTCATTCAATTCCCGACTTGTAAATAATCTGCATAAATCAACATATCCTGGCCGATATCCAAACCATCTGCCCATTTGCATGAGTGTATCATACATTCTTGAAGCCCGCAAATAATAGCTCACAGAAAGACCTTCCAAGGTTAATCCTCTTGATAATTTATCACCACCAATTGCGATTACTGACAATCCATTTTTATCATCAAAATAATTCAATGCATCTGCTGAACCTCCGTTTATTTCTCTGACCTGAATCCTTGAAGCAGCATTGTTGAGATGTGGCAAAACTTCTTTCCAGGTGTGAACCTGTATATATGGGTCAATATCTGCCAGTAGAGAATCAAGTATCTGTTGCGAAGTAGTGGGATATGATTTGTATGTTTCAGTATCAGTTTCAAAAGCCAGTCTTAGTTCCTCAATAATTGATGGAACATTCATCTCAATACCTCTTCGATAAAAATCAAATACATTTTGCACTATATCTTTAATCTGTCTTTGCCAGTTAACAAACCGGCTAACATGAACAAGCATTGAATTGTGTACATTTTCCTGCCCCCTTAATCTTCTTATTGCACAGGTTATGATAAAACATTTTATCGCAAGTTTAAGTGAATCAGGTGCGTTTTGAGGTAAAATATCTGTGCTGCGGTGACCATTTGGAACAAAATTTTGGAAATCATCGATTCTTCTTACAATTGGCAAAACCGTATCGGATAAGTCGTCATCATCAACATACTGAAAACCAAAAACTTTATCGGGGCCAATATAATTTGAAGGTGCGGGTAAATTAATGATAAAGTCCCTCGGGAAAAGTTCATCTTCCTGAATGGGAATAAAAAGATTTGCAAATGGTGTTGCTGTATATCCAACATAGCCACTTTTATCAAAAAGCCGGATTATATCCCTTATTAATCCATTAATTCTGGTTGTACCATCATTTTCTGGTCTTGTGTTAATTGAAGCATTATCTGCTTCATCGTCAATTAAAAGCAATGATTTATTTCTAATAACTCTTTTACCATCAACTTCAGTTGCCTGTGCTGTTAGCCATTGTAGCAATCGGTCGAGAATTCGTCCATTCTTTTTTACTACTGCAATGATTGGTTCTTTAGTATTAAAATTTAAACCTAATGAATTGAATGCGCCCTGACTAAAATCTCCTTTATCAAGGCATGAAGTAATTGAATGAGCAACTTCCTTCCTGCTTATTCTTCCCACTCCAATCCAGATATCTTCCTTATCAATCTTATTAAATACCTGAGCAAATTTTGTATTGAACCCTAAGAACCCTTCGTCAAGCCTTAATTGTGTCTGGCTTCTTAAATTGTTATGAATTCCGGCCAAAACGATAATCAGTTTATACCCTGCATCAGCCGCCTTACATATAAGCCCTGTATAGTTGGATGTTTTCCCGGATTGAACATGGCCAACTACCATTCCTTTTTTATCAATCACTGCTTTAATAGTTGGATCAAATAGCCCATCCAATGTTCTGTCAGTTAATCGGTCTAACTGGTTAATAATAGTTTCAGCGTAATTTTTTTCGACAGACAAATAATCTCTGTACCTGTTCCAAAAATCCCAGTTTATCGAACTTTTCTTATTATTAATCCAGGGAACACGCCGCTCCGAATTTTCAAGCACACGGAAGTCGTCAATTCTGATGTTATAAATTGTTTGAATTTCCCTTAAAAGTTTATCTCTTTCAATATCTGAATATTGAGGAATTGAAATTGCTATGTTTATTGCATTTTCAATTTGTTCAGGTGTAACACTTCCACTACTGGGAAGAAAAGTTCTGATGGTTCGAATTGCTTGTTGGATCATAAGAGTTTTAGTTAAGAAGGTCTATGAGATGCGGAAAATTGTTAAATGGTTCAATGTTTTTGATAATTGATTTAGCCTGTAAATCAGTTTTACCGTTTTGAACTAATGAAGAATACATTTGCTTCATTATATTCAAAACCGGCTCTGAATCAATTCCTTCGAATGGCTTTGCCTGCAAATCGGCTTCTTCTGCTTCTTTTATATAAATTGATTTAGCGGGAATTGTTTCTTCAATGAATTTCAGTAATGTCTCAACTGCCTTTTCAGGTTCAGTGATTGCCTGTTTTTTAATATTATCCAGAATAGGATGTTCTCTGTTTATAACATGTAACCATTTATCGCCTCTTTTGTGTTCTTTCCAGAATGGGACAAAGATTTGTCCTGGTAAAACTTTTACAGTTTTTCCGCGATGACGATATACTTCAACAGCCTGAGAACGAACATTAATTGCGTATGCTTTGATTTGATCTTTTAATATTACCGGTGGTCTTGCAATAGATTTTTTTATGTCAATTTGCCAATCTGAGTCAAGATTATTTGGAAGATCAATACTTATTCGGGTAAGTTTGTAGTGTTCTTCTTTTCTGAATAAACCCAACCAATCTCCGGAAACAAGTAACCTGTCATTTCGGTAAATATAGAAACCCTGATGTCCATTCCATCCTTTAACACCTTCAGCGATTTTGAATTTTTCGGCTGACAATTTTGATTTATGTGGAAGGATATAACCTTTTAATATCACACTTCCTGAAAATAATGGTTCTGCCGGAAAAGACTGAGTAGATGTTTCTTCAAGCAAAAAAGGATTCCATGCTTCCAAAATTCGATTCTGAAACCATATCTTGATCTTTCCCTTTTCAATAAAACGATGAAAAACAATTGCCAAATGTTTTTTGACAAACTCCATCGTTTGAAGGAATTTATCCAAAGCTTTGTTATCGTTTTCATTTGCATCTTTGACTAATCTGTCAATATCATTCCAAATAACAATAGTTCCTGATTCCAAATCTTCCAGTTTATTCTCAAATTCATTATCAGGCAAATATTTAATCAGTTCCCATTTGCCTGTAAGATTTACGAAATCCAAATCCCATGTCCAGTATGAAAATTCAGATTCCTTACTTTTACTAACAACCGAAAGTTTTCTGCATTGCGAAAATGATGCTGTTTTGAGGCCTAATCCATATCTCCCCAAATCACTGGCATTTCTTTCATCCAATGGATTTTTACTGCCGGGTCGCATTGCGTTTATCAATTCTTCATTACTCATTCCAAAACCATCATCCTTAATTGAAATCCAAGTTCCGGAACCTTTCCATTCAAAATCAACCCATACATTTTTGGCTTCAGCGGAAATTGAATTATCAATAATATCAGCAATGGAAGTTTCAATGCTGTAACCAATTGCCCGAAAAGTTTCTATCATCGACGAAGCATTTGGTATGACAGAAGTAGTTTGGTAATCAGAATAGTTCATGGGGAAGCAATTAGATCATGTCTTTTATTTTTCTTGCAATTTGTTCAGCTAAAAGAGGTGGTACAGCATTTCCAATTTGTTTGAAAGCAGCAGTCCGGCTTGGCTCATTACCAGCACCTTCAAAAAAATAATCATCGGGAAAAGATTGAAGGCGTGCGGCTTCGCGCACTGTTAGAGAACGGTTCTGGGAGATATCCGGATGAATGTAATAATGTCCATCTTTTGCGATATGGGCAACAACAGTTTGAGTTTTTGTCAAATCAGGGGCAACAACTTTAAACCGGTCAACAAATGAATGGCGGTTGTTGTGGCTTTTTAATTCATCCGGTAAATCGTTGTAATCAAGCCGGTTTTGTCCGGAAATCCATTTTTTTACTGCAATTCGGTAAATTTTCTTGTCCTGCTCGTTGTGTGGTCTTGCAATATGCTGCGTAGTAAAATCAATTCCGTTTCGTATACAGGCATCAAAAACATAATCACTCCCCTTACTCTTATATTTTACATTATACCAGTATCCCTCTCCTGCCTGAATTTCGGGTAAATCATCAAGTACATCCCTAACCATTGTAATTTTATTGTTGACATTCTTTTCAAATTCAGGGTAAAAGCCTTTTTTGTATCCTTTTTTGCCAATCAGTATCACCCGTTTTCTGTTTTGTAAAACCCCAAAATCGGAAGCATTTACCAACCTGTATTCTGTGGTATATCCGATCTCAGAAAACAGAGATATCATTTTGTCTATATATCTGGTACCATCTTCATTTTTTGCTGATAACAAACCCAAAACATTCTCAAAAACAAACATTTCGGGCTTGTAATATTCAAGGTATTTTGCGTATTGCTGAAATAAATAATTACGGCTATCGCCTTTCATTTTGTTTTTATCCCTCGCCCTGCCAGCTAATGAATATGCCTGACAGGGTGGCCCACCAATAATTAAATCAATGGATTTTCCTTTTTTAAGGCCATCTATTCTTTTAAAAATTATTGGATTATTTTCATCGGAAATTGCCAGATTGATAACAGAGCTTAATTCGTCCTCATTCAGCAAACCGTGTAGTTCAGTTTTGGACAATTGGCCTTTCAGATAAGATTTATAAAGGTCAAATTGGGGTGTGTCTTTAAGTTTATGGTAGACAGTTCTTGTGAGCAATGTATTGCAGGCAGCTTCATCAATTTCAACATGTGCGATTGGATTAAATCCTGCACGTATAAATCCTTCTGAAAGTCCTCCAGCTCCTGAGAAAAGATCAATAAAATTTAAACTATTTTTCTTTAAAGAATTCATGATTAAAGAAATCTGAGAGTGTAATTTTTAATCCATCAACAACAATCTTTTGAAGACTTGCCACGGTAATATTTCTTTTACCTGTTTCAACATGATTTAAATAAGTTCTGTCGAGATTTGATTGCCAGGCAAGCTCTTCCTGTTTAAGACTTTTTTCTTCCCGCAACCCTTTAATTCGTTGTCCGATTTTTTCTTTTAAATCCATTTTCCGAAAATTATTTAATGTGACTTATAATACATTTGCATATAAGTCACATATCTGATTATTAAATGTTTATAAATGCTTTTTCAAAATTGGAGGTCTTAAAGAATATTTAGCAAGTAGTCTTGATGCAAAAACTATGAAGTGCGTTACTGCTGGATTTTTAACAGATTGTTCAATCCAATATTAAGAAAGTCTTTTTTCAGTTCACATTCCCAAACTGTAATCACCTTCCAGCCCAGTTCAGCGAGTTTCTTTTCGTTTTCCTTATCACGTTTTTTGTTTCCCCCGATTTTATCAAGCCACCATTCGGTGCGGGTGGCAGGAACTTTAAAATACCGGCAGTTTTCGTGTCCGTGAAAAAAACAACCATGAATAAAAATAACGGTTTTGTATTTTGGGAGTACAATATCGGGTTTTCCGGGGAGTGTTTTCACATGAAGCCTGTAACGGAAACCCTGCGCAAACAAAAATCTACGCACCAGCATTTCAGGTTTTGTGTCTTTCCCCTTTATGCGGCTCATATTGTAGCTGCGGGTCGCTTTGTTATGCACGTCGGTCATCGGATGCAATTCAAAAGGGAAAATTAAAAATTAATTACAGATGCCGGATCGGATGATACCGGATAGCGGACCGGAAGTTGCCGGATGGAAAAGACAGCAGATTTTTACCCCGCAACCTGCAACACATAACCCGAAACCCGTAACCCCACAACCCCACAACCCCCTGCCCGAATGAACCCGTTCCCGCCAGAATCGATCTTTCGGTCTGGCGGGCGCATCAATTTTGCTATATTTGGAACCAACAAAACAAACTAAAACGGATAAAACGATGGAAAACAAGTCAATCAATCGAAGGGCGTTTTTACGCAACAGTGCCGGGCTGGCAGCCGGAGCACTGCTTTTACAGGCAGGTGCAAATAAGGTTTTTGGTGCAACCGCCAAAACACCGGTTATCCCCACTGTAAAACTTAACAACGGATTGCCCATGCCGCTCATCGGGTTTGGCACCAACACGCTCACCGGCGAGGTGGGCACCCGCAGCGTGGCCGACGCCATTTCGGTGGGCTACCGCCTGATCGACACCGCCCATGTTTACACCAACGAGGAAGCCGTGGGCGAAGGAATCCGCCAAAGTGGCATCAACCGCAAAGAGCTGTTCATCACCTCGAAACTGTGGGTTGACTTTGCGGGTTACGAAAGCACCAAAAAAGCTTTCCAGACTTCCATCGACAAACTGGGGACCGATTACCTCGATTTGTACCTCATCCACCGGCCGCGCGGCGATGTGAAGGGATCGTGGAAGGCGATGGAGGAATTGTACAAGGCCGGAAAAATAAAGGCCATTGGTGTAAGCAACTTCGAGCCCGCCCAACTGACCGGCCTGATGAAGGATGCCACCGTGAAACCGGCCGTCAACCAGATTGAAACCCATGTTTTCTTCCAGGAAAACAATCTCTATGAGGTATTAAACAAAGAAAACATTCAGCACGAAGCGTGGTCGCCGTTTGCAGCCGGAAGAAACAACATCTTCAGCAACCCTACCCTGGCCGCCATTGCACAAAAACACAACAAAACCATTGCACAGGTTTGCCTCCGGTGGCATTACCAGCGGGGAATCGTCGCCATTCCTCGGTCGCAGAACAAAGCCCACATGATGGAGAACCTCAACATTTTTGATTTTGAGCTCGATGTGATGGATTTGCAGACCATTGCCGTACTGGATTTGAACAAAACCCAGTTTCCGGAGTGGGGATAAATAAAGTGAATGTGTAAATGGGTAAGTGAGTGATTGGGTGGGTGAGGAAATGAGTGATTGCCTGCCCGAATGATGTCATTCAGGCGGGGGTAACTGAGGAAGAAGACGGAAGTCGGGAGACTGGGGTAAATGAGGGAGAAGACGGAAGTCAGAAAAAAGGGAAAAGGAAATGGGTAAGTGTGATTGAGGGAAAAGTAAAAACGACGTTTGTTGATAGCTCCGAAGAAGCAATATTTTGACTGCTCCCGACGAATTGTCGGGAGCAGTCAATGGGTGAAGCCCCTGTTGAAGAAGGCTCCCCAAATCCCTTGCCCGCAGTACAGTGCGCCGCCTTTGACAGACATGAAAAGGAAAGAATGTTTAAACAACCGGAGATTATTGTTTCTGAATGTTCAAGGGCTGTTTAGTTTACATCTCTGCCGGTAAAAGATATTTCGGGTTTCGACAGGTAATAGCTTCCCTTCCAGAATCGCAGAAGGAAATCAATATCTTTCAGGTATTCCTTACCAACACCCTGTTTAAAAAACGGCAGTTTGCTTTTTCCTTTTTCGATGCAGAACTTAGCCAGTTCAGCCGAAATCTCATCCGACATCAGCACATGTATAACCGCTTCGTCGCTGTTTTTTATATTGCACAAGGGGTTATTGGGCAAAGGAAATGCATCAGTTACGCCAAATGCCATTTCGATTCCACTTTCAGGATTGAAAAAAACCAGTGCCTGTTCTTCAAATTCACCAAGCCTGGATTGAAAATTATCTTCCCCACCCAAAAATCCTTCGGCTTTAGCCCTTTTAACAGCTTCTTCCTTTTCTGCAGGGCTGATGTTCAGAGAACTATTATAAAAATCATAATACCCTTTCACAAATTTTTCCACCTCGCCTGTGGGCATAAAGGCAATCTGACTGCCATTATTAAATCTCTTGAATACCTCCAGATGTTCCTGAAGGATTGACTTCATATCGTTGGATTCATGATCCAGAAAACTCACCTGTTTCCGGCTTTCGACCGAGTTTTTTTCATCTAAAACCAGGTCGGCATTAAACGAAGTTTTTACATATACACCTGAAAACCACCATTCGTCCATCCATTTCACAATACCGAGGTACAAAATAGAATCAGTGCCAGTAAGTTCATCTCCATAATCGAATGACTTTTTGGTAAGCCTGAACTGATGCCCCGTGGCAACATATTCAAGAAAAACATCATGCTCATCCTGTCCCTTGTAAAAAAAATACCCCCTGATCCGCTGAGAAATATTCATCAAGTGTTTGCTGAGCGGATGTTCAGGCCCCAGGATTGCTGCAGCCCATTCATTTCCTTTCAGGCTCAGCAAACGGGTACGTAGTGAATGTAATAGTGTATCCCTGTTTTCCTGCAGATAACTCATCAGGTACTGGTCATTTCCGGTTTCCAGAATTTCGGCTTCATTCAGCGACATTTCCTTTAATGTATCGCTGTAAAAAAGCCACGAACCAAAAAGAACATTATCAACCATTTTCCTGGCCGTATAATAATCGGTCTCGTTTGCTGAAATCTGATAGAATGATTTAAGATAATCATTTTCAGGTGCATATTCATATTCTTCATCAAAAACTTCTATCACGCGCCCGGCAATTTTGATGATAAATTCGTTGTACGGACTGATAAATTTGTCTTCCTGCATAGTATTCATAAAATACCAGATCAGAAAAGCAACATCCTGCAAGTTTATTTCATCATCGTAGTATTCTGATGTGTCGTAGAAAGGCAGTCTTTTCCCATATCTTTCGGTGTGCAGTCTTATAAAAGTTTTCCAAATTTGGGTCCCCGAAATAATATCTTCAAAATAGGAAGTAAGAAAACACGAGAGCAGGTTGATTTCTTCCGGAGAAATGTACATCCACAAAACAAAACCTTCTTCCGAAATCAGACTTTTTTTTATGTTGTTGGCCACTTTCAGGTAATATCCGTCCGTGGTTGCCTGTTTACGATAAGGCTTGAATTCAAGCCAATGCCTGATATAAATTTTTTCTTTCATGAATTTTTTGAATCTGAGGTATAAAGGTAGTAAAATTGTTAAACCCTCTGATTTTGGGATCTCAGCAGTAAGAGGAAAGTTGAATGGCAAAAAGCCAGGGAGAGAAAAGGATGAAGTGAAGGGAAATCCGAAAAGGTGTATAATTTCAAGCCCAGGCAAAATTGAAACTCCTCTCAGCAAGCTGTCGAGGAATCTGATTGCGTCAAGGATTTTTTTTGTGTTTTGTTCGCTAACCCCGTCTCGCCTGAGGCGAGAGGGAATACGCTCTCCGGAATTCAACCCAAAGAATGTATTCAGTTTCCTTTTTCCCTGCTAAAGTTTGAAACTTGTCATGGGCAAAAAAAAGAGACGCACGGAAATATGCGTCTCTTTTTGCCGGAATTACTGGCTAAGATTCGTCACTTTTTGTATTTGTTTTTGAATTTGTGTTCGTAATAGCATTTGTGATTCTTCACCAGATTGCGAAGCACCGTGAAATAAATTTCGCGGTTGTTGTCTGATGAAATGATAATCACACCGTCGGTCAGTTTTGCATCGTCAAGCATGGCAGGATCAATTCCCGCCATCAGTTCGTCGAGGTAAATCTGGATGTAACTTGTGATATCCATACTTTCTTCGGTAACCGTTACACTGTCTTTTTCGGTTTTAAACTGAACATCGTTAAAAACTTTTACAGCCACCGGTATTTGGGTATTTTCGTCATTGGTGTATTTTCCAACCATATAAAACACAGGTTTTTTACCGGCATCGTCACGGTTGCCCGACACTTTCAGTTCAATTTCATCATAAAATCCGGGCTGAAGTAAAAAATTACCCAAAACCATCTGGTCATCCAGCAGGTTGAGCAGTTTGGGGCCTTTCCATTTGTATTCAATTTCGATGGAATCGTGGTGCGTAACAATGCTTTTCAGCTCTGCTTCAAACTTAATTTGCGAAACAACCAGCTGAACAGTATCCCAGGTTACAGCAGCACCGGTGGCAACTGCCGATTTGGTGTCGCTGGTAACCGGAAGTGAATAACTTTTGTTGACGGCTTCAATTTTGACGCCCATTGTTGAAGGGCCGTTGGTTCCCATTTCATCTTTGTTACAGGAGGTGAACCCAATTGTTGCAGCAAGAAATGCCGACAAAATAATTTTGTTTTTCATGGTTTCTAACTTTTAAATTAAATAATGGTTTTCAATTCCTGAACAAAGGCAAAATTCATGCAGATTCAGTAGCTTGTTGAATTGTGCAGCAAAACAGCATTTTACAAATTGCAACTTTTAATACCGCCGTATCAAAACGATTGGATATTATCAAAATGATAGCACAGAGTTGCCAAAAAAACTCAAAACAGAAGCCGACTCACAACGTACTTCTCCAATGAGAATTTAAGAGAATAGATTCCGACCTGTCAGATTACAGATTATCTGACAAAATTTCTAAAAATTCATTTTTATCGTAAATTTGGAATAACACAAATTATCAGTTTTAACCAAAATCAAAATCTGTGAATTATGAAAAAAAATGAATTTGCCTGCAAAAAAAACATTTTTAAAAGCCTGCCCTTATTGTTGATTCTTTTCATGGTGCAGATAAACGCATTCTCAGAAAATGAACCAAACAATTCTATTGAAACAGCTAATATTTTGAGTCTTAATGGCAGTATTTCAGGCTCATTCAGCAATGCCGACTATTCCTCAGATTACTTTAAAATCACAACACCTTCTGATGGTAAACTGACCATACAAGTATCATCAGACGCAGGTCTTTGTGTTTCGCTATCGGTATTAAACTCCACCGGAGGAATGAATTTGTATAATAACGGTAGCTGTGGAACAGGCAGTTACTCCAATACATTAACAATCAACAATCTGGCAGCCGGAACTTATTATATTTGGGCCGGAAACAGCGGGAATGGAAATTACTCTATCAGCAATTCATTTCAGGCAGCTGCTTTGTCCAACGATGCTGAGCCCAACGATGAAGCTGCAACCGCATTAAGTTTTGCTCCAAATTCTGAAAAAGCGGGTCATTTGGGATATCGTGAGCTCAACACCGACTATTACGATTGCTATAAAATAACAACACCAGCCGATGGCAAACTTTCCATTCATCTTTCCGCTGACAATTCCCTGTGTATCGATTTATCCGTTTATAACGAAAGCGGGTCACAAAATTTATATTCGAATGGGTATTGCTCAGGGCCGAGCCATTCAAACACGCTGGACATTAATAATCTGGCTGCCGGAACCTATATTATCCTGGCTTCTGCAGTCGGATACGGAACCTATACAATTTCAAACACACTTACACCGGCTCCACTGGCTGCCGACGCTGAACCCAATAATACAATGGAAACTGCTTTGCCTTTAATCGCAGGCTCCGAAGTTACAGGGCATCTGGGGTACCGATACATAATGTACGATGACTATGATTTCTATAAAATTGTTTCTACCGGAAAGTCTGATTTTAAAATTAAAGCCGAAACCGATTCCACATTGTGTGTAAATATGAGGCTGTTAAACAGCACAGGAAGCATGAATTTGCAGTCGAATGGCTCATGTTCAACCGAACTTCACACCGATTCAATGGTTATGCAAACACTTCCGGAGGGAACCTATTATCTCGAAATTGGTTCGGTTGGTTATGGAAGTTACACAATCAAAACTTCATTTGGCGGAGTATCAGGAATAAACCCTGTTGAACATTCAATGAATGAAGATTTGCTGGTTTTCCCGAATCCTGCCAGAAACGAGATATCATTTTCCACAAAATTACTAACAAATCCGACTGTGACAATCTTCGACATCAGCGGATTAGCAAAGCTGATAAAACCATTAAATGCTCCTGAAAATTATTGTACTCTGGATGTTTCAAATCTAAGTCAGGGAATATATTTTATTGAGTTAAAACAAAATGACAAAATATTAACCGGAAGATTTATAAAAGAATAAAGGAACAACAGACTTGGCTTATTTAACTTCTTTTTCTTTTGCGGGAACAGGCTGAATTTTCACTTTTAAAGCATATCGACTTTTTTGTGACACTGATTTTTGATCTTTCAAAAACAGAAGTTTTTATATTTGCCCCATTATTAACAAACCGTGTGCTTGATAACCACGTAAAAAACAAGTAAAATGAAAAACAAAGTTTCTGTTTTGTTTATGTTGGCGGGTATTCTGTTTGCCGCCTGTCTGTTGATTTCAAACATTATTTCTTCTAAAATCATGATGCTGGGTCCGTGGGCTGTGCCTGTCGGAGTACTCGTTTTTCCGCTATCATACATCATTAACGATGTCATTGCCGAAGTCTGGGGTTACCGGAAAGCAAGATTTATCATCTGGGCCGGCTTCGGGGTGAATCTGCTGGCGCTTCTTTTCTTCAGTTTGAGCATTGCAGTGCCTCCCGCTGCGTTTTACGAATCTCAGAATGCTTTTGCCACTGTGCTGGGCAGTACACCACGCATTATGGCAGCCAGCCTGATTGCTTACCTGACAGGTTCTTTTCTGAATGCATTTATTATGAGCCGCTTTAAAGTAATCACCAAAGGAAAAGGATTGCCTTTACGCGCAGTAGTATCTACATTGGCAGGTGAAGGCGCCGACTCTCTGATTTTTATTTCGGTGGCTTTTGCAGGTTTATTTCCGCCAAGTGTAATAATGACTATGGTTTTGACACAGGCTTTGGTGAAAACTGTTTACGAAATCGCCATTTTGCCTGTAACTGTCGTTCTTATTCAAAAGATAAAAAAGATAGAAGGTGATGATGTATTCGACTACTCGGTTTCGTACAATCCTTTCCGTCTCAAAGAAGTCTGAATTTAAAATCCGAATTGCACTATGAGTGAACTTAAACATCTTGGAAATAAGTCAGGTTATACCTTCGACTATAATCCCGCTCTCCTCGAAGCGTTTGATAACAAGCATCCCGAAAACGATTATTTCATAAAGTTTAACTGTCCGGAGTTTACCAGTTTGTGCCCGATTACCAACCAGCCCGATTTTGCAACAATTTATCTGAGTTATATACCTGACGGAAAGCTGGTTGAAAGCAAAAGTCTGAAGCTATATCTTTTCAGTTTCCGTAATCACGGCGCTTTTCACGAGGACTGTATGAATATTATTATGAAAGACCTGATTGCTCTTCTCGACCCGAAATACATAGAAGTTACCGGAAAGTTTCTTCCGCGAGGTGGACTAAGCATTGACCCCTGGTGTAATTATGGCAAACCGGGAACTCGGTTTGAACAAATGGCCTGGCTCCGGCTGCAAAATCACGATATGAATCCGGAAAAAATTGACAATCGATAAATAATTCGTTATTGCTTAAAAAATTCTTTTAATACCGGAAGCTGTTTTACCAGCCAGGCAAAACCGAAACAAATCACAAGTGCCGGAATCGCCAGTACAACAAATTCCAATGCCCAAAACGTGAACAAATCTCCTTGCAGAAAGGGGGCGAGCGCTGAAGTGGCACCGGTGGTTTGCTATTTCCCATCATTCTGCTTACTTTGCTACAGTCAAAAAAAAAACCGGTAACAAAAACCAATGGCTGTTTCAAGGAAAGTATCAACCGATACCAAATACGACCTCAACTCTATCCTTTTTCAACGGAATGAAAGGGTGAAGGAACTT
>JAJUGS010000343.1 GCA_029265875.1 Prolixibacteraceae bacterium | reverse complement strand
TCATCGTTTTGCGGTTTCCACATTTTACCGGCAACCAGGAGAGGTTGTGAAAAACCATTCAACGAAAGTAAAAATACCATCAGGCAAACGGAAATGCAGCGTTTCATTGTGTTGTTGTTTAAATATTTTGCACTACTTACTAAAAAACGTTTTAGCAACGAATTATCTATTTATGCATATTACAAATAAACGGGCTTTGAATGCTTATGGCTTCGGTTTTTTTACTCAAAAGTTATTGAATTTTAACTGACAGGCCGCAGGTAAGATTTTTTTTCATTACTCCAGAAAAAATTGGTTTTGTTTCGAATTAAATTGATTTCTCAAAAAATTTTGAAAGGTTGAATTCCCTATCTTGCAGCCTGAATCAAAAATTATAAACCGGAAAAAATTATGATTATCAATATCCGTAAAGCCACAGAAGCCGATTTTCCTGCTATTCTGGGATTAATAAAAGAATTGGCGCTGTTTGAAAAAGCGCCTGAAAAAGTAACCAACTCCGTGGAACAGATGAAAGAAGAGCAAGGTTTGTTCCAAAGCATTGTTGCCGAAAACAAAGACGGTGAAATTGTTGGGATGGCGTTGTACTTTTTCGCCTATTACACCTGGGTTGGAAAATCGCTTTACCTCGATGATCTGTATGTAAAAGAAACTTACCGGAAGTTGAAAATCGGCTCGGCATTGCTAAACGAGGTAATGAAAATTGCCAAGGCCGAAAATTGTAAAAGGGTGAGGTGGCAGGTACTCAACTGGAACCAGAATGCCATCAGCCTTTATGAAAAAGCCGGCGCTTATATTGACCATGAATGGCTTAACTGCGATTTTGATGCTGACGCGATCAGGGATTTTAAACCCCTGAAAACTATTTCTGCTGTATAACTAATTTTTCATATTCAGGCAAAGCCGGAAACGGGTTGTGCGGTTCGTTCTGGTACCAGTAAGCCACCGACGAAATATCGTCTTCGAGGTGTTTGTACAAACCGCCATCTTTCCAACCGAGGCTTTGAATGGTAACCCGCAAATCGGACTTGAACCGGATGGGGTCCATAATGTGCCAGCGGTACTGGCCAATCATACTCCGGTACTGCGGCCTTTTTTCGAGATTGCGAAAATAGTGAAACCCTGTGTATGGCCCGCTGAACGGGGTAAACACCTCGTAACCATCATCACCTTTCCGGTCGTTGTAACCATACGAACCATTGAAATAATCTTCCTCTCCTGTTGTGCAAATTGTAGGGAATTCCTTGTCGCCATCCATAAAAAACTTTACTTCACCTTCGCCCCACCAGCCCAAAGCAGCGGTACCACGGGCAAGATACGTTCCCACATAATGACCGGTTCCTTTTATACCATCAACAATGGTAAAAACAGTTTTGTCGGGCAGCGCTTTTACCATACGGTATTGCGCATGAAAATAAGCAGCATCATCCGGCACATCGGTTAAAGCATAATTCACCTGGTAGTACAGCGTCATTCCTTTTCCATCAATGTTTTCCATGGTGATTTTGCATTTTTTGCGGAAAGGCATCTGAAAATAAACATTAAAACCGCTGCGCGGATTGATGCAAATGGCATGGGAGTTTATCTGAGGTTCGTAGCCACTTCCCCATCCCGTGCAAAAGAAATCGCCTACCGGCGCTTCCACCGAAGGTTTTTCTTCGCCATCCCAGTAAAAACGAATGATGTTACCGCGATAATCGCCGGCCGGTGTCATCCAAATGTGCTGAATCACGCCTTCGCCTTCGATTTCAGCCATCACAAAGGTTTCGTTGGGTTTAATCCTGACATACGGATTTACCTTCCAACCCTGACCCAGTTCGCGGGCAGCTTTGGCAGCGCTGCCGTTTTCGAGTGTGGCCATTCCGCCTTTTCCTTTTTCGCCTGTAAAATTCTCGGGACTGATTGACCGGGTTTCGGCATTCGACAAACGGTACAGATTTCCCATGTTCATGTCCATGCCATTGAAATTACCGGGTTTCTGGGCAAAAAGCACAATCGCTATAAAACTTAAAGCTGTAGTTAATAAAAGTCTCATTGGTTTATGTTTTTATGTTTTTTTAAAGAAAGGCGCACCCTGTGGTTTTACAGGACACGCCTTCTAAAATAATCAAAATCAAAATTCTATGATCGTAATTGATTAGTTTATTTTGATACAGGTCCGCTGATTACACCCAGGTAACGGCCAATCCAGTAAGGCAGCAGCCAAATGTCGCCGGCACTTTCTTCAGATCGACCGCCACCATGACTATCGAGACTGAAACGGTTGGCATTGTGACGCGAAATCCGAAGTTCTCCGGGAGGCAATACTTCTTTTGTTGTTTGGTTTCTGAAGTTGGGTTCCATCATTTCAATGTCTTTTCGGTGGCTGTTCTTCACGGTCCAGTCAACCAAATCGAGCGGATAACCACGAAGATACCAGGCTGCATTTTCGTAATCGTAATCTTCATTGCCAACCAGCCCGGTCATAATATTCCACAAACCTTCCTTTTCGGGGCGTTCAGCCTGCCAGTGGTCAAAAATCTGGTTTTTGTAATGTGTTTTCAATGTATCGTTAAAAGCATAACGGTACAATCCCCAATATCCCAAATAGTACATTTCATCATCAGAGTGGTTCCAGCCATCCGACAGTTCGCGGCTCAATTCATCAGCCGTTTCAGGTGCCCTGCCAATCTGGCTCATCGGCCGCATCATGTTTGTAAAATAGCCGTGTTCATTCATCAGTTTAAAAGCTGCTTCCTTGTATTTCTCTTTTTTGGTGAAATGATAGGCTGTCTGCAACATGGCAATATAATTGGATGAATTGATTTTTCTGTCGCCAACCATTTCAGGGCGGGCGTTTACATACTCAGGGTTCCAGCGTGCCCAGCGGGTTGGCTGGCCGTCCCAGTCAATCAGGTAATAATCATTTTTCAAAGTGTGCGACATCAGAGTGTCTATCAGCTCAATGGATTTACTTTTCAACTCTGGTACATCAACCAATTCGGCTATTACGCCAAAGGCAAAAATATGGCCGATGGCTTCGTCGCTGCTGGTGGTCGATTTCCAGTCCCATTCGGGATCTTCGGTTGGCCGCCACGGTTTATCGTTATTATTGTATCCCGAACGCTGAAATGAACGTGAAGGGAAACCTGATTTCATCGGATTGATAGTGTAAAGCCGTTCCATGGCATCGAGCGATTCGCGGACGTTTTGCAAAGCCTCCTCTTCTTTGGTTACGGAATATCTGAATGCCTGGGAAGCAAGATACATTGATGTCCACAACCCATCGTTATCCGAGTTTTCGAGTGTTCCTGTTGTCACATCTCCGTTGGTAATCCCTCCCAAGGCGCCGTTAAAACCGGTGCGGATGTGACGTTCGCGGACCTGTTTCTCGTAAAACATGGCCTTTTCGTACAAAGTCATTTCTTTGAAACAGATTTGACCCAAACCAGTGTTGGTCAGAATCAGCACCGAATTATCAGGCCCTGCGGCAATGTGAAGCACCGTGTCGGAAGGAATCCAGCGTTTTCCGGCATAATAGCTGAATTTACCATCGTCGTTCAACC
>JAJUGS010000355.1 GCA_029265875.1 Prolixibacteraceae bacterium | reverse complement strand
TGGGGCAATTTTCGTCCAGACAATTTGCGATTATCCTTTGGTTGAAGCAATTAAACAAAACGTTGTTAAATCGCCTGTCCTGCCTGATGAAGCTTCGAGACAAAAAATTCAGGAAAAAGAATCATCCGACTTTGTTGAACGATACAAGGATTACATTCATTTAGGTTATCTGGAATGGGAAAAACAATATGATGAACTCAAGGATTTAAAAACGCCAATCCTTTTCATAATGACGATGAGTACAAAAGAAGCAGACCAGGCGGCTGCCTTTTTGGAAAGTACTTATCCGAAAATGAAAAACTCAGTTTTGACAATCCACACCAACAATTCCGGTGAAATTAACGAATCGGCAACCACAAAAAAGGCAAAAGAAGAACTGGAAAAACTTAGAAAAGCTGCCGATGATATCGACAAAGATGATTCGCCTTACAAAGCAGTTGTTTCCGTGCTTATGCTGCGTGAAGGTTGGGACGTCAGAAATGTAACCACAATTGTAGGTCTGCGCCCGTTCGGGGCAGATTCTAAGATTTTACCGGAACAAACAATCGGGCGCGGTTTACGAAAAATGTTTCCTTTAGACACACCCGAAAATTTGGTTGTGGTTGGAACCTCAGCTTTTTTAGAGTTTGTGGAAAGTTTAAAAACCGAAGGTGTCGAGTTTCAATACAGCCCGATGGGAAAAGGAACAAAAACCAAATCTCCGGTTATTGTGGAAGTGGACAAAGAAAATCCAAACAAGGATTTGGATGAATTAGATATTCCTATTCCACAATTAAGTCCAAGAATTTACAGGGAATTTAAAAATCTTGAGTTAATTGACATTAATAAATTCAGGAATGAAAAGGCATATTTAAAACATTTCAGCAATGAAGAATTAAAGGAAATCATCTTTAACGACATTGAAGGAGATTTTTCACACAAAACCGTTTTTAAAGATGCCATTCCCGATTACCGGAATGTAATTAGCTTTTTTACTTCTGCAATTTTAAAAGACAGCCGTTTGGTCAGCGGTTTTGATATTTTGTATCCCAAAGTTGAAAGCTTTATTAAATACAAACTCTTTTCAAAAGAAGTGGAATTAAGCGACCCTCAAACTTTAAGGAATCTATCTGAACTAAGACCAAAGGAAATTTTAAAAACCACCTTTAAACAGGCAATTGACGAATTAACTGTTTCCGACAAAGGAACAGCCGAAGTAAAAAACTACATTTCATTAAAACTCACAAAACCCAAAATTGCCGAAAATCAACCATTCCTTGTTCCTAAAAAATCGGTATTCACTAAAATCATTGGCGACAATCCTTTTGAATTGGAATTGGCTTCATTTCTTGAAAACAAGTTTGATGATGTTGTTTCGTATGCCAAGAATACAATGGGGGAAGGTGGTGTCAACTTTAAAATTGAATATCAGGCACAAGACGGAAATATCCGTGAATATTATCCCGACTTTTTTGTTAAAACCCAGCCCAACACCTTTTTCATTGTTGAGACAAAAGGACGTGAAGACACGGACGACATATTAAAAATAAAACGGCTTGTTACCTGGTGCAACGATATTAACAACTTTCAGGACAAGTATTCTTACAATCCAGTTTACATCAAACAGGAGAAATGGGACGAAATAAAAATGGGTTTGAAATCATTCGCCGATTTGTTATTAATCTTTAAGGTAAAGGATGAAATATAGGATTTACATCGACGAAGTTGGAAACAACGATATCGGGAGTTCAAATAATCCCAACCACCGTTTTTTGTGCCTTACCGGTGTGGTTTTCGATTTGGATTACGTTAAGGAAGTTTTATCGCCCGACATTGAAAACCTGAAAACCAAATATTTCAACAGCCACCCCGACGACCCGGTTATTTTTCACCGGAAAGAACTGATGAATAAAAAATACCCGTTCAAAGCGCTGTTGAACCCGGACATTGAAAAGGCATTTAATGAAGAGTATTTGCAATTGCTCGACAAATGGAAATTTAAAACCATTACCGTTTTAATTGACAAACTGGAACACCAAAACCGTTATTCAACCTGGCGTTACGACCCCTATCACTACTGCATGGCAATTCTGTTTGAACGTTTTCATTTGCGCTTAAAAGAAACCGGGCTTACCGGCGATATGATGTTTGAATCGCGCGGAGGGAAAGAAGACCGCAGATTAAAAGAATCATATCGGAATATTTTCTTAAAAGGCACAGACTGGATACGACCGGAAGATATTGACGACACCATTACCAGCCGCGAACTGAAAATTAAACCAAAATCGGCAAATGTTGCCGGCTTGCAGGTTGCCGACCTGCTTGCTTATCCACTTTACCGGTTTACCTTAAAATATTATAACCTGAAAAACGACGACAGGGAAACTTTTAACGAAAAAATACTGGAAATTATTAAACCCAAAATATTGAGCAACGGAAACCGGTTGGAAGGTTGGGGAATTAAACGACTACCTTAAAAAAAGGGCATAAAAAAACCCCGTCGCCGGGGCAAAGGCTCTTGTCGTCCTTCCACCTTCGCATACACGAATTGGTTCAAAGATAATACATTTACGTAATAAAACAATAACAACGAATGAACGATAAAGAAAAAAACCAGATAATTGAACTGATTAAAGCAGGTGAAAAACTGCCCAAAGAATTTATTTACAAACTCTTTTCCGACGAAGAAGACGTTTTCCTTTTCTGGAACGGGCGAAAAGAAGATGTTACCAATATTTCCCTTCCATTCCACAGCATTGAACACATTGACGAACCCAGAAAAGAAGCCAATAAAGCACAAACGAGTTTGTTTGAAACCGATTTCCGGGGAAGACAAATCAAAGGCTGGACAAACAAACTGATTTGGGGCGATAATAAATTGATTCTTTCCTCATTGGCAAATGGACCCATCCGTGAAGAAATTGAAAAAGAAGGCGGACTCAAACTTATTTACATTGACCCACCTTTTGCTGTGGGTGCCGACTTTGGATTTAATATTGAAATTGGCGGCGAAACCGCAGAAAAGAAACAAAGCATTATTGAAGAAATTGCATACCGTGATACCTGGGGGAAAGGAATTTCTTCGTATTTAACAATGATGTATGAACGATTAAAATTAATGCATAATTTATTGGCTGAAGATGGAAGTATTTATGTGCATTGCGATTGGAGAGTAAATACTCACTTAAGAATAATTCTCGATGATATTTTTGGTGCTGATAATTTTATGAATAATGTAGTTTGGTGTTATAAAACCAGACAATTTTCTAAAAATTATTGGAATAGAAAACACGATGATATCATAGTTTATGCAAAGAAATTTGGTAAGCAT
>JAJUGS010000334.1 GCA_029265875.1 Prolixibacteraceae bacterium | reverse complement strand
TTACATAAATCAAATCCTAAATAGCGTTAATAACACACTTATTATCTGTATTAAAATACGATCATGTCTTATTTTTGTCGTTGTATTAACATTTAAATTTTGAAAACAATGAAAACAATGAAAAACTCAATTTTAATGTTTTTTGCATTACTTATCAGCGGGAGCATTTTTGCCACGGGAAATTTAAAAGTGAACTTTACGGGAGTAAAATCTGATTTGGCAATTGTGGAGATTTCAAATGTAAAATCAAGCCCGATTGAGATTACCGTTAAGAATGATGTTGGCGATGTGATTTTCACAAAAGCAACTCAGCCTGCAACTAACTACAGAAAAAACTATGATTTTTCGAAATTGGAAGATGGCACCTACTATTTAACCGTAAAAGTTGATAACGAAATTAACGAATCTGAATTTCAGGTTGAAAGGGGAACTCTCAAACTTGTGGGAGAAAAGAAAATTGTGTTGCCCTACTTTTCGTTTAACAACAACGAGTTGAGAATGACTTACCTCAACTTTTCAAAAGAAAATGCAAGCATGGTGGTTTATGATGTTTACGGAAACGAATTGTACGCAAAAAAATTCAACAATGAATTCAATATTCAGCATGGGCTTAACCTTGCAAGACTTCCGAAAGGATCGTACAGCGTAGTATTCTCTACCAATGAAGATTCATATAATTATAGTGTTTCGGTAAAATAATAAGATGTTTTCAAATGGTTGGGGCAGTTACGAAATGTGACTGCCTTTTTTTTTGCCAGTAACTGCCGGTCGTTATTTTTCGTCGAAATTCTGGTTGATCCAGGCAATTGCCTTGTCCGTGTTCATCTCGTTCATACATTTGAAATGTTTTTTCGGGCAGCGTGTGTGTCCCAGTTTCGAACAGGGCCTGCATTTCAGGTTCTCAACTTCCAACCCTGCTGATTTTGGGTGAGGCTGGTAAGGTACCATTCCGAATGCCGGCACTGTATTTCCCCAGAAAACCAGGATTTTCTTTTTGAAAGCGGCTGCAATGTGCATCAAACCTGTGTCGTTTGTCAATACAATGCGGGCATTTTTAACAACAGACGCTGATTGGTTCAGCGTTAATTTCCCGGCAAAATTCAGAATATTTCCCTTTATTGCCGAGCATATTTCTTCGCCCTCGGTAAATTCATCTTTCCCTCCGAGAATAATCACCGGATAATCAATATTCTGGCAAATCTGCACGATTTTGCCGACAGGCAGTTTCTTTGTAGCCCAGGTAGCCGCAATCACAAAAGCAATGTACCCTTGTTTGAAATGACCGGGCAAATCGTTTAGGTGGAATTCTTCATCCGATGGGACAAAAAAATCGAGCCCGGCTCCGTCATTTTTCACGCCCAGGGCAGCAACTGTCGCGAGATTACGGTCAACCATGTGCAGTGCCGGCATCCGGTTGATTTTTAACCAAACCAGCAACCATTTCCTGATATTCAGTTTATCAACAGAAAACGATTTAACGCCCAGTGCCTGCTTAATCCGGGCACTTCTGTAATTATTCTGAAGATCAATTATATAATCGAACTTCATTTGCGATAATTCCCGGATCAGCTCATTCAGATTATCTTTAAAAAGATGTATCTGGTCGATATACGGATTGGAAGTGGCGAGACTGGCATATTTATGTTTGGTTACAAAGTGAATCTCAGCATCGGCAATCTGCTTTTTCACGCAACGCACAACCGGCGTGGTTAAAACTATATCGCCAATGGAGCTGAAACGTATAACGAGAATATTCACTTTGAATGATAAATTAAAAACCCCGGCACCTTGACCGGGGTTTGTTGTTTATGCTGATTCTACAAGAACCACAATTTTATTGGAAAGATTCTCCACAACACCACCGTTTGTTTTAAACGCGTATTCTTTCCCTGATGTATCCTGAACTTTAATTATTCCGGAATCAAGCGTTGAGATGATAGGCGCATGATTATTCAGAATAGCAAACGAACCTTTGCTGCCAGGCAACTGAACGAGGCTCACTTCTCCATCGAACAGTTTCTTATCGGGCGTGATAATTTCGAGATGCATACTGTAATTTGTTTATTGTGCTGCTAACAGTTTTTCACCTTTTTCAATGGCTTCCTCAATGGTTCCAACGAGATTGAATGCAGCTTCGGGATATTTATCCACTTCACCGTTCATAATCATCCTGAACCCTTTGATTGTATCTTCTATCGAAACCAATTTTCCTTCGAGACCTGTAAATTGTGACGCCACAAAAAACGGTTGAGAAAGGAAACGCTGAACACGGCGGGCGCGGTGAACCACCAGTTTATCTTCTTCCGAAAGTTCGTCCATCCCTAAAATGGCGATAATATCCTGCAATTCAATATAACGCTGAAGCAACATGATTACATCCTGGGCACAGTTGTAGTGTTCTTCGCCCACAATTTCGGGAGTAAGAATCCTGGATGATGAATCAAGCGGGTCAACTGCCGGGTAAATACCTAATTCTGATATTTTACGGCTTAGAACAGTTGTGGCATCAAGATGCGAGAAAGTTGTGGCAGGGGCCGGGTCGGTCAGGTCGTCGGCTGGTACATAAACCGCCTGAACCGAAGTGATTGAGCCTCTTTTTGTGGAGGTAATTCTTTCCTGCATAATACCCATTTCGGTGGCCAGTGTTGGCTGGTAACCCACGGCAGAAGGCATCCTGCCCAACAGGGCCGAAACTTCGGAACCCGCCTGTGTGAAACGGAAAACATTGTCGACAAAGAATAAAATATCGCGGCCATGATCTGAAGTTCCATCGCCATCCCGCAAGCTTTCTGCAATGGTCAATCCCGAAAGTGCCACACGGGCACGTGCTCCGGGCGGTTCGTTCATCTGCCCGAAAACCATTGCCAGTTTTGATTTTTTTAGCTTTTCCTTATCAACTTTTGACAAATCCCAGCTTCCCTTTTCCATCGAATGTTTAAACTCTTCCCCATAATCAACAATGTTGGCTTCAATCATTTCTCGTAAAAGGTCGTTTCCTTCACGGGTGCGTTCCCCAACGCCTGCAAAAACCGAAAGACCACTGTGCGCCAATGCAATGTTGTTGATTAATTCCTGGATAAGAACTGTTTTCCCAACTCCGGCACCACCAAACAGACCAATTTTACCTCCTTTTGCATAAGGTTCAATCAGGTCGATTACTTTGATACCTGTATATAAAACTTCTGTCTCAGTTTTTAACTCATCAAATTTTGGCGGTTCGTTGTGAATGTTCAATCCTTCTTTGGGCAGTTGTTCCATCCCGTCGATGGCATCGCCCACCACATTCAGCAACCGGCCAAGGGCCAGTTCGCCTTTTGGCATAACAATCGGGGTTCCTTTTGCCATTACTTTTAATCCGCGTCGCAAACCATCAGTCGAATCCATTGCAATACAACGAATGGTATTTTCCCCCAAATGCTGCTGACATTCAATTATCAGATTTTCTTTCCCTTCACGAATCACTTCCAGGGCATCATTAATGGAAGGAATCTGGTTTCCTTCGCGCTCAAAACTAACATCGACTACAGGCCCTATAACCTGAATTATTTCACCGAAATTACCCGCCATATATTTTTTTTGATTTTATTTTTCTTTACTAATAAATTCAAGTGCTCAACAAATTTATAATTGTTTTCAGTTAGTTCAACCCACTTTCAATTTTTTAAATTCTTAAGCCGCAACTAAAACACACGGTTCAGCATAATGTTGCTGATTTCCCTTAAATTTTCCTTTTTTTCTTTCTCAATTTTTAACGCATTCAGAATATCAGAGCAGTT
>JAJUGS010000187.1 GCA_029265875.1 Prolixibacteraceae bacterium | reverse complement strand
ATAAAACCACCGAACGAAAATACCTGGCACTGGTTTGGGGAAATGTTAAAGAGGATGCCGGGACTATTACCGGCAACATCGGAAGAAGCCCTAAAAACAGGCAGATTTTCATGGTTTTCCCCGAAGGTGAACAAGGAAAACATGCAGTAACACATTACAAAGTACTGAGAAGGATCGGGTATGTAACCCTTGTGGAATGCCAGCTCGAAACAGGCCGCACCCACCAGATCAGGGTACACATGAAATACATTAACCACCCGCTTTTTAATGACGCCAATTATGGTGGCGACGAAATTTTGCGCGGGACCACTTTCAGCAAATACAGGCAGTTTGTGATGAACTGTTTCAAAATTCTGCCACGTCAGGCACTTCATGCCAAAACATTGGGTTTTATCCACCCCGTGACAAAGGAAAAAATGCTGTTTGACTCGGAACTTCCCGAAGATATGGCAACAGCAATCGAAAAATGGGAAAATTATATATCAAATCGTTATGAAGAATAAACCAAATATCGCGGTGATTTCGGGAGGCGACTCCTCTGAATATGTTGTGTCGGTAAAAAGCGGGATAAATGTTTACAATGCCATCGATACGGAAAAATTCACGCCCTGGCTCGTCCAGATGCGCGGAAAAGAGTGGATCATCCTCGAAAACGGAGAAAAGGTGGCCGATATCGACAAATCTGATTTCAGTTTCAGTTACAACGGGGAAAAAATAAAGATCGACTTCGCCTACATCACCATTCACGGAACGCCCGGCGAAGATGGTATTTTACAGGGTTATTTCGATTTGACCGGTATTCCCTATTCAACCTGCAGCGTACACAGTTCGTCACTTACCTTTAACAAGTGGTTTTGCAGCAATTATCTCAATAACTTTGGCATTAGAATGGCGCAATCGGTAAAACTTACAAAAGGCGAACTGATTGATGTACCGGGAATTATCAAAAAACTGGGCTTGCCGGTTTTTGTAAAACCCAATGCCGGAGGTTCAAGTTTCGGGGTTACCAAAGTAAAAACTGCCGGTGAACTTGCCGAAGCCGTTAAAAAAGCCTGGGAAGAAAGCAACGAAGCACTGGTTGAACAATTTATCGAAGGCACCGAATTTACCTGCGGACTGGTGAAAATCAGGAACAAAAAAATTGTTTTCCCGGTTACTGAAGTACTTCCCAAAAACGAGTTTTTCGATTTCGAGGCTAAATACACGCCCGGGGTTACCGAAGAAATAACTCCTGCCCGTTTGCCCGGACACCTGTTTGAAAAATGCCAGAACATCAGTTCCCAAATTTATGATTTGTGCCAGTGTTCCGGCATTGTAAGAATCGACTACATCCTGAAAAACGATGAGTTTTACTTTCTCGAGGTAAATACAACACCCGGAATGACCGCCACCAGCTTTGTCCCGCAACAAATCAAAGCGATGGGGATGGAACTCAAAAACATCATTTCGCTGATTATTGAGGACAAGTTGGGTTTGTAAGATATTCACAGCAATTGTTAGTAACCCCGTTTATTAAAAGGGGGAAATAACCTTTATTTAAATTTTTTACCGAGTTCAATTAATGTATTTTTGATGCTCAGAATAATGCTGAAGCAGGAAATTTTTGTGAATTAATATGGCCGAAAGAAAGAAAAATACCAACCAGTTTAACATTGAACAGATTAACGCGCAGTATGGAAAACTTCCGCCACAGGCTACAGAAGTGGAAGAAGCCGTTCTGGGTGCGCTGATGCTCGAACGCGATGCTTATGTTACAGTAGCCGATATTATCGATACACCCAGTTTTTACAAGGAAACTCATCAAAAGATATTTTCTGCCATCAAAGAACTTGCCGGGAAAGAAAAGCCGGTTGACCTTTTGATGGTTACCCAGGAATTGAAAGACCGTGGGCAATTGGAAGAAATAGGCGGACCGGCCTATATCACGCAACTCACCAGGCGTGTTGCTTCGGCGGCTCACATTGAGTTTCATGCCCGAATTATTGCCCAGAAATTTATCCAGCGCGAACTGATCAGGGTTTCTACCGAAATCCAGTCGAAGTCGTACGACGACACGCTTGATGTGGACGACCTGATTGACTTTTCCGAGTCGTCGCTGTTTCAAATTGCACAGGGAAATATCAAAAAGGAAACTGTCCCGATCAAGCCCATTCTGAACCAGGCTATTCAACAAATTGAAAAAGCCAAAAACCAGAAAGAAGGTTTAAGCGGTGTACCATCGGGTTTTACAGCGCTCGACCGCGTCACATCGGGCTGGCAGCGCACCGACCTTGTCATTATCGCGGCCCGTCCGTCGATGGGGAAAACAGCTTTTGTTTTGTCGATGGCACGCGAAATGGCCGTGACACACAATCGCGCCGTAGCCCTGTTTTCACTCGAAATGTCATCACTCCAGTTGGTAACCCGTCTGATTTCTTCGGAAACCGAACTGGGTTCACAAAAACTGAAATCGGGCCGGCTCGAAGACTGGGAATGGGAGCACCTGAACCGGAAAATTTCGAGCCTCGACAAAGCGCCGATGTATATTGACGATACTCCTGCCCTGTCGATCTTTGAGTTCAGGGCGAAATGTCGCAGGCTGAAAATGCAATACAATATTGATGTGGTGATTGTTGACTACCTGCAGCTGATGACCGCCGGTGCCGACAATAAGGGCAGCCGTGAGCAGGAGGTAAGTACCATTTCCCGATCGTTGAAAGCCATCGCCAAAGAGCTGGATATTCCGATCCTGGCGCTTTCGCAGTTAAACCGTTCGGTGGAATCGCGCGAAGGAAAACGCCCGCAGCTTTCCGACCTTCGTGAATCGGGCGCCATTGAGCAGGATGCCGACCTTGTTTTATTTATCCATCGCCCTGAATATTATGGCATTACCGAAGACGAATCGGGCAACTCACTTTTGGGTGTTGCCGAAATCATTATTGCAAAACACCGTAACGGTGCCACCGGCGATGTTCATCTTTCATTTAAAAAGGAGCTGGCCAAATTTACCGACATGGAAACCCATTTTGGCGCTGGTTTTGGCGGCGTGCAGACCTTCAGTTCAAAAATTAATGACGATGCAGAAACTGCCGGATCGGGCATGCCATTCAACAATAATTTCGAAAGCCAGCGTTCCGGTGGTTCCAATATGCCATTTTAGAAATTCAGGAAACGGGGTATATTAGCGGTTGTAAACGGAAAGCATTCATGAAAACGAAACATCTTTTATTGCTGATCCTGGTTTTTGTTTCGCTTCGGGCGAGCAGTATTTACCTGCTTGTACCGATGGACGACACCCAGAAAAACCACCTGAAAGCGTATGGAATTGCCTATTGGGTGCTTCAGCAAGATGTAGAGGTAAAATGGCTGCTGAATTACCGGGGCGGCAGTTTTCTGATGCAACATTCAACAGCTTTTGAAAACGAATGCATGGTGCGCGGTGTCTCGTGCGAGAGTATTACCGACACACAGGCAGCAGCCATCCTCGATGAAATTGCCCAGCCCGATGTGAACCAGGATGCCGTGGCCATGAACAAAGCACCCAAAATTGCGGTGTATTCCCCACCCAACAAACAGCCCTGGGACGATGCCGTAACGCTGGTTTTAACCTATGCCGAAATTCCATACGATATTATTTACGATGAAGAAATTTTTAATGGCAAACTGAAGGAATACGACTGGCTGCACCTGCACCACGAAGATTTTACCGGGCAGTTTGGCAAATTCTGGAGGGTTTATCAGAATACTCCCTGGTACCAGCAGGAAGTGGCCATCAACAACGAACTGGCGAAAAAACTCGGATTTCTGAAAGTTTCGGAAATGAAATCGTTTGTGACCCGCGAAATTGAAAAATATGTGATGAACGGTGGTTTCCTGTTTGCCATGTGCGCCGCCACCGATACTTACGATATTTCACTCTCGGCCATGGGAATCGATATTTGTGAACCGATGTTTGATGGAGACCCGGCCGATAAACACGCCCAGGAAAAACTGGATTTTAACCACACTTTTGCATTCAGGGATTTCAAACTGAGTATGGACCCTTATGCTTATGAATTCTCAAATATCGATGTAACCAACTCACGGCAGGTTGCCCGCGAAAACGATTACTTCACGCTTTTTGAATTCTCGGCCAAATGGGACCCCATCCCTACAATGCTTTGCCAGAACCATAGAAACCTGATAAAAGGTTTTATGGGGCAAACCACTGCCTACAAAAAAGAGCTGGTAAAACCAACGGTTCTGGTAATGGGGGAAAACAAAGCAGCGGGTGAAGCCCGTTACATTCATGGCGAAAAAGGCAAAGGGTTCTGGACATTTTATGGCGGCCACGACCCCGAAGATTACCGACACCTGGTGGGCGACCCTCCAACCGACCTGAACCTGTTTCCGACATCGCCCGGGTACAGGCTTATTCTGAACAACGTGCTTTTCCCGGCCGCCAAAAAGAAAAAACGGAAAACCTAAATCTTTTACAATTTAACTGATTTATCGGATTTACGATTTGTTTGAGAAGAGAAGGAAAAATCCATTGTTACCCCGCCCCTGATATTGAGATCAAATAAGGTTTTTGATAGCTCCACCCTGTTTAAAACTGAAACCTTCTTATTTCCCCTGAACTTTCAGTATGGTGGCATTTTCAATCTCCGGTTCGCGAAGTCGTTCTTTAGCCAGAGCTTCGAGGGAATATTTAGGCGGCCCGGCAACCCCTGCCTGGACAACAAATGCTCACAGAAAATTATAGCCAAACACTTCGTAAATTAATTTTAACGGGGCGGGTTTAAACTGATCCGACGCGAGCATTTTTGCTTTGATTAAACGAATGGCTTTTACTTCTAATGAAGACCTACTGAAAGATTTTTAAGTTTTGCCACTTTACCTAAAAAAAAAGTCCCGGCAGCAATGCCGGGACCTCCCTTTATATTTATTCAATGTTATTGAACACCAGTGCGGGTATCCCACCACATTTTCTTACCCCAGAAATCATCATCAACTTCGTTCACAAATGTTTCAGCATTTGCTTTGTTGTAAGTCATTTCGTTCTGTGGATAAGGATAACGGAATGGAGGTACATTGTGACCTGTATAAGGCGAACCAGGCGCTACATAATGATCTTTCGGAACACCAGTACGGCGATACAATGACCATGCTTCCATACCTTGTTTGAAAAGCGCCAGCCAAAGTTGCTCATAAAGCTGGTCGGTTGTATTATTGAATTTTGCACCAGCAGCAAGATATGCATCAGCATCAGCCTGATCCAATCCGTTTTCGAGCAATGAAGCAGTTACAGCTTTGTTATAGGCAGCTTCAGCAGTTGTACCAACATTGTATCCTTTCATGGCTGCTTCCGCTATGGCAAACTCTACTTCAGCATACCGCATAAATGGAGAGAAACCAGCAGGATCATTCCTGTAAGCTTTGCCAATTCGTGATACTGTTGGAAGTGCAGGTTGAGCATTCGCTCCAATAGTAAAGCCTCTGTATTCGCCATCGGATTTTGCAGGAAGTGCATAAACCGGTAAACGTGGGTCTGATAATGCTTTCATATGATTAACCAACAAATCAGAAACAGCATGGTCGTCACGTGTTTTTGCATCCACCATCCAAGGTTCTTCATATGGGTTTACACCTGGCCACCAGAAGAAAGCATTATCATCGTTGCTTTCCATAACCGGATTGGCTGATTTGTTCCCCATAATAGTTTCCACAGTTGATTTTGCCAAAGCAGCGTTTACCCCTGAGATACGCATTGCAAGACGCAAACGGAGTGAGTTGGCAAATTTCTGCCATTTTTCAACGTCACCACCAAAGAGCAAATCGCCATCACCCAAAGCATCTTTGCCACCTTGATTGAAAAGGTCGTTTGCCTCTTTTAAGGTATTTAACAATGCCGGGTAAATGTCTTCCTGTTTGTCATATTTCGGAAGCAAAATGCCTTCTGACATTTTATTAGCTTCGGTATAGGGGATATCTCTCCAGGTATCAGTCATGGCCTGAAACAAGAAAACTTCCATTACTTTGGCAACACCAAGAAGATTAGTTGCCTTATCAGCTTCGGCTTTCTTTTTAATTTCAGCAATGTTCTGCAATGTGATATAACCCTGATACCATTTATTTTCTACGGTACCTGCACGATATTGATAACGTGCTTCATCGATGTACTGGATTTTTGCCAGGTGGCCACCATAAGTCGATGGTTCACTCATATTATTCCATACATCATAATAAGTAGAAGAGTGATATCTCAGCACGAAGGCAAGAACGTTAGTTGCAGGAGCATCTTTAGCCCTGTCAGGGTCGGTATTGACCTCATCAAAACTATCAGTACAACCAATGGCAAAAAAGGTTGCAATGAAAGTCATCGCTAATATTTTTCCAATATATCTTTTCATAATCATGCTATACTAGATGTTAGAATTTTAAATTTAATTTCAAACCAATACTCCTTGAAGGCGGATAGCTTGTGCTTTCCAAACCAACGCCACCGTTACCGCTGCCGGTAGAGTTTTCAGGATCGAGTCCTGAAATATTCGATTCATGTGTCCACAGAATGCCAAGGTTGTTGCCAACCAGTGATACAGCTGCACCTTTTACCAGTGAAGTTGCCGAGAACAGGTTGTTTGGCAATGTATAAGTAAAATGAGCTTCGCGCAGTTTGATGAATGAACCATCATAGATACACAATTCACGGTTGCCATAATATGATTCAAAGAAATCCTGGGCACCGGTTACGATGTCGTTTTCTGCAAACTCTGATTTCTGAATATCACTTGCGTCCTGTTTTGTAATTTTCACAAATTTTTCATCTGTCAGGAAGTTTTTACCAAGAATAATACCGTTTTCACGGAAGTCATCCTGTGCAGTAAATTCCAACTGACCGGCATAAGCACCAAACATCTGCGAAACGCTGAAGATGTCGCCACCCCAACGCATATCGAGCAGGAAGCCTAAAGTGAAGTTTTTATAGCTGAATTCGTTACGAAGACCGCCAATCCAATCAGGGGTTACGTTACCCAGTATCATACCACTTTTTGTTCGCGGACGACCAGCGGCATTCACAATCACAGCACCGTCAGACTCGCGACGTAACATACCCGTACCTACGATCACACCCCAGGGTTCACCCGGACGTGCCTGAATATAAGTACTCCATTCAGAACCTAACTGGTATGATTGAACAGCCTGGCCTGTAACCGGATCGGTGTAAAGTTCAACAACTTTGCTTATGTCTTTGGCCCAGTTCAGGTAAATATCCCAATTTAAGCCATTGGCATTTTTTAAAGCTGCACCGTGTAATTCAATTTCAATACCTTTATTATTGATCTCACCGGCATTAACCAGTGTTGTATTATAACCGGTAGCTTTTGAGATGGCAACTGACATAATCTGGTCAGTTGTAGTTTTGTTGTAGGCTGTTACATCAAGACCAATCCTGTTCTGCAGGAAATTGATTTCGAAACCTAATTCTGATGTTACAACCTGTTCTGGTTTCAAACCAGCCGGAGGGAATTCAGTGGTTTGTGAGTACTGCGTTACACCATAAATTGTGCTTGCACTGGCAGCGAAATACGGATCGGTCCTGTATGCCCCTGTTGCGTTACCTACTTTTGCCCAGCCACCCCTGAGTTTCAGGAAAGAGATAACATCGGTTTCAATTCCAAAGGTTTCGAGCGGAAGCCAGCTTGCGCTGATTGCCGGATAAAAGAACGGATCTTTAATGGTGGACGACCAGTCGTTACGGGCCAATAAATCAACAAATAAAACTTCGTTATAACCTAAAGTTGCCTGACCATACACACTGTTGTTGCGGATCCAAACATTGTCCTGTGATGTTACAGGGCTTCCTTTTGTATTGGCAATGGTGAAAAGATTCGGAACTGTCAGGTCGTTAGCACCAAGAGTTAAAGTTGACCAGCGAAGGTTACGGTAGTTGGCACCTGCAAGTGCATCAACAGATAATTTGCCAAATTTTTTATTGAAGTAGCCAATGAAATCAGCATTGAATTCAGTTTGTCTTTCTTCGTTTTCACGATACCATCCACCAGAAAATGTAGCAGTTGCAGCATCTTCCAAAGTTTCGTTTGAACCAGAATAAGTAACCGGGTTGTTGTTTGAGTTATAATAGTCCAAACCTAAACGGCCTTCAAATTTGAGGAATTCAGCAGGTGTAAACCACAAGGATGTTTTTCCAAAAATCCTGTCGCGCTGATAGGAGTTGGTATTTTTGTTCATACTCCAGTATGGGTTATTGTGGTAGTTGCTGTTCCAGTTATACGGGAATCCGTTGGGCATGGTAGTCTGCCAGTTGGCTTT
>JAJUGS010000134.1 GCA_029265875.1 Prolixibacteraceae bacterium | reverse complement strand
AGTAGAGTCCAGGTTCGAGCCCTGGCAGGACAACCAGAAAATGAACCACTTACAATGAATTTTGTAAGTGGTTTTTTTTATGACTTGCCAGCAAGTTGCCAACAATTCATTTTTGGTTTGTTATCATTAAACTTGGGTTCAGCTATTTTATCTTTTCGGGTTCAGATTTCTATTTAGTTCTCAAAAACCTTACTAACCGGATTTATACTGTTTTGGAGATGCAGAAAAGGCGTCCACAATAAAAGAGAATAAAACGAGTATGAGAATTGACAAAACTGGAATTAAAAGAAATTTTAAAGAGAAAAAATCTGGTATTAACAAAAAAAGGACCGGAATTTCTTCCGGCCCCTGATTCAAATTATGAAAAAATCTATCACTTAACCTCACTATTTGTTCCAGCAATAACTGTTAACCATCCAATCTTCAATCGCAAGAGCGGTTTCTTTTTCTGATAAAATTGATTGATTATCCCAATTTTTGCTGTTTGTCATCCATTCTTCAAGTTGGAGTGGTGATTCTGTAACTTCTTCAAAAACAGCAACTACATCCCAAAAATAGGTATCAGTCATCCAGTCTTCAATTTTTAGTTCGGCATCCTGTTCTGTCTGAATTGAAATTTCTTCCGACGGAGAAAGGCTCCAGGTTGATTCGTCGATCATCCAGTTTTCGATGTGAAGTGCGGGTTCGAAGTTGTTTTCATGGCTTGAGGCATGTGCCCTGTTTTCGTGAGCCTGAACATTGATGGCAAATGATAAGAGAACCATTAAAGTTCCTGTTGCAATTTGTTTCACTGTTGTTTTCATTGTTTTCCTGTTTAATTGTTTCTGTTCTCGTGTTTTCTGTTTTCTGCTTAATAGACTCAAATACAACGCAAAGGTTACACGCTGAATTGTTAAGAAACACAAGAACTTTGTTAAGGAAAACTTAATGCCGGTAAATGGCGGTTTTTAGCCAGCGAATCAGCATCCTGAAAGTATTCGCCGGTAAATAAAGTAACCGGTAAACAGTTAAAATGAACAGGTCAACGGATGCTTCTTAAAATTGGTTCTATTTCAAGTTTCTGCATATTCATAAATGCCGACGTAACTTTTTGCGCTTTTGCCGGATCAGCCATTAATTCAGGTAACACCGAAGGAATAATCTGCCATGAAACTCCGTATTTATCTTCCAGCCAGCCACACATGCTGTAACGACCGTCTTCGCCTAACTTTTCCCAGTAATAATCAATTTCTTCCTGGGTTTCGCATTCAATTACAACAGAATTTCCGGGCGTAAAATCGTAATCATGATTTCCCGGACTACTCATGGCATTGAAAATATTTCCGCTCAATTGAAAGCGTGCAAAAAGCAAAGAACCTTCCGGCATTCCTGCCTCTGGTGGAAAAGGAGCTTCAAAAACTGTTTCTGAACCTGGGAAAATATTTTTGTAGTGGTTGAGCGCTTCTTTTACAAGCGTGTTTTTCCGGTTCACAAATAAAAGTGTGGGAATTATTTTCTCCTTTTGGCCAGATGAGCTGGCATCCAGTTGCCAGCTTACTCCAAATTTGTCCTCCACCCAGGCATACAAAGGCGACCAATCGTATTTATCCAGCGGAATCATGATATTCCCATTTTTACTCAGCAAATTGTAAAGTCTCCGGGTTTCCTTTTCATTTTCACAATAAACCGAAAACGAAAAGGCAGGTGTCATTTTGTACATTGGCCCCCCATTTAAAGCCATAAACTTAGTATTGCTTAATTCAAAGGTTGTAACAAGAGGATTTGATTTGAGAATTTTTGAGGCAGGAAAAGCTGAAACATAAAAATCAGCCGCTTCGCGGGCGTTGTTATCGGACCAGAGACAGGGATACAGAGGTGATTTCATAATTTTCAGGTTATTTGTTTCTGAAAATAAAAACATCGGCAATTAAAAATAGTTTCGGATGAAAAAAAAAAAGAACCGCCCTGATACAGAACGGCTCTTCTCCAAAGCCTTTATAATAAATCCATTAATCAGTTTCAGCAAGAATCACGATGTAGTTTTTACCATATTTTTTGGCACATTTCGGGCAGGTGGTGTACCACATATAAGTTTTCCCTGTTTTAATACCTTTTAGAGTCGATGTTTCGATAAAATCTTTATGCCATTTTCCGGCATTGCTGAAAGGCCCTTCGTAAACCCGGCTGTAAAAATTACCATTCATCAGCAGATTTTCTTCCCCTTCAATCGGTTTGTCAACTGCCAGGTAAACATTCATATTCCACTTCGAAGTGCGATCGGAAAGACAAAGATTTTCCTGTATTGTGGCTCCTGAACCGCTAACTTTTTTGTCGAGCCGCCGCATTTCGTTACCAAATCCAATCGGCATATAAAACAAGGTCCTCACTGTTCCCTTAACAAACTGTTTGTCTTTCCATTCAAAAGCTTTATCGTTCCAGGGGGCCGGGTCAAAAGGAGGGCAACATTCGAACGGTTTTCCAGCAGCAATATTCATTTTGATTTTTTGTTTAAAGATAATGGTTGGTAATCAATCTTTAAATTTGTACCCTATGTTTAGTTGTAATTTTCCACCTCGCAACTTCATCGCTAATTACCAACAGGCCAAATGTTTATTAAATAAAAACCAACTGTTTGAGGAGGACAAGAAAAAGGGCGGCAGACCGCCACCCTTGATTCGCATAATTTAAGAAGATAAAAAATAAGGGTATCCAAAATTAGAAAATGAAATATTTCAAAATCTGTTGCCCCCGGGTTTTTATCAACATATTCCGGTGAATAAACTCAGTATTCATCAGGCTTTTCAGGCGATTTTATTCCAACTGAAATTCAATTTTCCACAATCCCCTGAAATCATTAAGTGCATAACCTGTTGCTTTATCATCAGGATATAATTGTTTCACCCGTGCAATTGTAAGTGAGTCAATATCAGTTACCGGTAAACCATGACATTGTAAACAGGCTGGCATCGCAGTTTTAATGGTCTTATAATAAACCAGCTTATTCCCAGCCAGTAACAGGGTGTCAGTACGATTATTCGTTTCAAAAATTTTCCAAACCAGATGGTCAGTTGCTGTTTTTAAACCGTTCTCTGGATTTCGTTTTTTTGCAGAAATCCGTGAAATTGAACATTGATGAACCTGGCTCAAACTGTCAGTAATATCCAAAGCTTTCAAATTACAAAACTCAATCGCGTAAGACGGGCCTCCCTGCTGAATGGCAGCAGCAACATTAGCTAATAATGCGGCCTGGGCATTTGTGGCAATCTGGTTGCCGGTTTCGATGAATCTTGTATAAACATCAGGTTTTATTGTTCTTTGACAGGAAGCCAGAATGAATACTGCTGCAATAATCTGTATCACATTGCTCTTCATAATCGAAATTTTTCTATTTATCAAAAACCGAAAGATCCCACTCATTTTTCCAGGCAAGATAAGGATTCCCCTTTTCATTAAACTGAATAGGCAGCCAGATGTATCGGCCATCGATGGCGTTTTCAGGATTCCAGCGGTCGGCCATAAAAATATAGGCATCTTTTTTATCCTGAACCGGCAAAACATAGGTACTTTGAGAATGAAAGGTCAGGTCTTTATCATCTCCAATGCACGGATTTCCAATGTATTCCCAGTTTCCCATCATTGAGTCTGAAACCAGTAAACGCGCGGCATTGGGCGCCCAGCCTGTGCATCCCGAAGTAAACATGTAATATTTCCCGTTTCGTTTAAAAACAGCCGGTGCTTCGTTGTGCCCGGTTGGCAAAACACGAATGTATTTGCCCGTAAAATCGGTGTAATCGTCTGTTAATTCCGAAATATGCAAGGTCAGGTTTTCTTCTGAGGCATGAATATGATAAGCTTTCCCATCTTCGTCAATATACAAAGTCATATCGCGGGCCATTTGTCCTTTCTGAAAATCGCGGTGAACAATCATTCCCTCTTTCACTGCCTGAATCCAATCGTCTGACCACTCTTTCAGATTTTCCGGAAATTTTTTCGACTTCAGTTCCCCGGCATAATTAACCGGCCACACGCCAGCATTGGGGTTCAGAGCTTTGATAAAATTGTAAGGACCTGTTGGTTTGTCGGCAACTGCCACACCGGTTTGCGCCGCTTTGTAACCTTGTCCTTTCAGTTCGAGATGAAACCACATTACAAATTTGCCTGTTTTGGCGTTGTAAATTACTTTCGGGCGCTCGATAATACAACCTGCCGTGACCGGACTTTCGGGGTTTTCACTCACTGCAAAAGCCACTCCCTCATCTTTCCAATCGTATAAATTTTCCGATGAATAGCAATGAACGCCCACCCACGCCTGGTTACCACGTTTCCCTTCGGTTTTGTGTTCGCCAAACCAGTAGTATTTCCCATCGTAAAACAGTATTCCTCCGCCATGGGCATTGATATGGACACCGTTATTGTCGGGCCAGCGTTCGCCGGGTTGAAACAAACCTGATTTTTGCCCGGCAGCAGCCAGGCCAAACAAAAAGGCAAAAAGAAAAAATAAAGTCGTCTTCATAAGCCGGATTTCAGTTGGTTAGTTTTATAATTATATCTCTGATATTGCTACCTGGTTTATTTTATTCTTTCCAGGGCCATTTCACACAATCTTTAATTTCGGGGAAAAGCACATAGTCGGCTTTCCCTTTCATCGCAAGTGTTTTCACTGTATATTCTTTTAATTGATTGCGGGCAGTTTCCATAGTTTTCCCTGAAACAGAAACATCGTCAACCAGGAGGATTTTCTTTCCCTGCAAATCCCATTCGGGCTGAAACAGTACTTTGGGTTTATCAAACCTTGGATTGTTTTTTTCGTCGCGATAATTCAGCGTCATCACCAACAATTCGGCATTTAAATGAAAAGCCACAAATGTGGCGGGAGGAATGCCGCCTGACCCGATTCCGATTACGACATCTATTTCGGGCAATTCCATTTGTTTTAGCCTGTGGGAAATTTCTTTAAACGATAGTGGTACCATATAAAAATGATATGATTAGAATTCAAGAATTTCAGAATATGATTTACAAGAATAACTGAAAAACGGCTTTTTTACAAGTTATTTAATTGGTACCCCCTGAATTTTCGTTTTTATAAACCGGTATTTCAAGATAAAAAGTAGTTCCTTTCCCGATTTCGGTTTCGAACCAAACCCTGCCCGAGAAGTTTTCGGCAATATTTTTCACAATGGCCAGGCCGAGCCCCATTCCGCTTGTTTTGGTTGTAAAACTCGGGGTGAAAAGCTTCTCCCTCAGTTCATCAGGAATTCCTGTCCCATTATCGGTAACCGATATAACCGCCGTATCCTCATTTCCTGAGAGTATTATTTTAATTTCTCCATTCGTTTCATTGGGGATTGCCTGAATACCATTTTTAATGAGGTTGATAACTGCACGTGAAAGCTGCTCGCGATCTACATTTACAACCACGGGCTGCTTTATTTCGCTTTCAAAAATGATTTTCACTTTATCGTGTGTTTCAAAAAGGTTAATTACCCTTTTGATTTGTTCTTTCAGGTTGAATACCTGGTTGCGGGCAGTGGGTATTTGGGCAAAATTGGAGAACTCGGTGGCAATATTCGAAAGATTGTCGATTTGTTCAATCAATGTGGCGGCAACCCGGTCGATGTATTCGTTGTATTCCTTTCCGCGGCCTTTTACATGTTGCAAATGCTGGATTGTCAGTTTCATCGGGGTAAGCGGATTTTTTATTTCGTGGGCAATTTGTTTTGCCATTTCCCGCCACGCCGACTCACGCTCCGAGCGGGCCAATAATTCGGCACTGATGGCTAATTCTTCCACCTTTTTGTTGTATTCTTTCACCAGGCTGCCTATTTCATCGTTCCGGCGGTAATAAATAGGTTCGTTATACTTGCCAAACTGCATTTTTTTCAGTTTTTCCTGGATAACAACCAATGGGTGTGTGATCTGGTTGGCAATAAAAACCGCAATAATAATACTCACGAGTAAGAGTAAAACATAGAGATTAATAAAGGCTACAATAAATGTGGTGATTTCCTGGCTGTATTTATCCTGCGAAATAAAATAGGGAAGGTTGATTGCCCCCAGGTTATCTCCTGCATTGTTTATGATTGGTTTATAAACCGACAAATACGATAGTTTGCCAATTTTCTCGGGTTGGAAATAGTTGTTGTATTGCAAGTTTTGGAAGATTTCGTAAAATGCGGCGGAATTCATCCTTTTTGAAACCAGGCCACGCTGAAATATTTCGTTTCGCGACGATGCCAGCAAATTACCATCAACACCATAAATATTAATATCGGTTTGAAATATATTAGAAAGGTTTGCCAATTCAACATTCAGCCAATCAATAAGTTGTGGTGTAATCTCGTTTTTGTCTTCCAAACGCATATCAATCTCTTCCGAAATCGATTTCATTTTTTCGTTCAGGTCGTTTCGATGTTTCTGTCTGTATTCGCGAACATTGTAGAGAATGGTAGCCAATGCCACCAACAAAAGCGAAACGAAAACAATGGAAATAATGGCAGCCTGAATTTTCAGTTTGAGATTAAAAACAGGTTTCAGGGGAATTACTTTTCGGTTTATTACCAGAAAAATTACAAGCACCATCAGAAAATAAAACACAAACAGGTAGGGGAATGAAATAAGATAATCAACCCAGGTATTCAGTTTTCGCGACACGATAATGAAGTTGTTCTCCCACGTGTGATATACAAGGTGTTCGTACCCATCGCGCTTAATCACCGAGAATTCCTGGTCTTCAAGCTGGTACGAGTCGATATGAAAGTTGTAATTATATTCTCCCTGTTTGTCGGTCAGTTCGCCGCCATAATATTTGGCATAGCTGAATTTCAGATAATTCTCGGAACGTGAAATTGATTTATCAATCAGAAGCTCAGGGAAGCCAATCCCCTCGAAAAGCAAATCTGAGTCAAGGTCGATATAAAGATTAACACCTGAACTTTTACCGGGGAATTCGAAATGAAGTTTTCCGGTGTATGAAATACGGCCATTCATGTTGTCCATAAAATAAAAACCTGTGTTGGCAATCCTAACTCCCATATCCCTGATCAATGATTCCATCAGCATATCGCAAGGGTACATCTGGTTGTTCGATTGCAAAAGCAGGCTATCGGATGGCCCGCATATGTACATTTCGAAAATATACTTTTTAAAGTAGCCGCTGAAATAGGTCCTTTCGATATATTCACGCAAGTCCTCTTTCTGGATAATCAGACTCATAATTGCCGGGTCGTTATAAATCTGTTTTTCGATTTTCCCCAGAAATTCCTCGGCGGCGGGATCCCGTTCGGCTGTAAGGGTTACGGCAAAAAGCTTCTGGCTTTCGGTTTCCTTTTTATCTATTGTGCGGTAAAAAGTAATCAGTGAATATAATGATGCCAGCGAAACAAAAGCAATCAGGTAACTCAGCGAAAGTCTTGTCTGCCGGTTCTTTCTAAACAACAAGGCAACCAGGAACGACAAAACAAATAAAACGAGGACAGTTTCTGAAACCTTTCTTATGGTGATATACTGAATGAAAGCCAGGATGAATGTAATAATAATGACAACCAGGATATTATGCATGAATTTGAATTCAGTGTATAGTTCGCCTGCCAATTTTACCAGGAAAAACAGGATGGCAAAAAGCAATAAGCCAACTGACAGTATTCCAAGAATACTTTCTAATGATATCCCTATTATTTTATTCAGTGCAAACGATATGGTTGAATTGTAAATAAGGACCTCGACAAAATAATTGGCAGCCAGAAACAACGAACCACTGAAAAACAACAAAACAAACAGTAATCCTTTTTGCGGAATTTCCATATCAGCTGCAAGTTTTGCAGGTTGCAGGTTTACTGTGAACATATAAAGCCAGAAGGTAAAGAAGAGGGACAAAATAAAATAATCACCCAGTGAGGGTAGCCAGCTTGTTACTGCAAAAACCTCGGGCTTGAAAAATGGCAGATATACAAGAACCCGTGGGATTTCAAAAATTAAATGTAACCAGAATATGATAGCCAGAGCCGCAGCCAAAACAAATAGCCTGAAAAGCAATCCCCCTGCTGTTTCCACAAACCAGTACCTGAAACTGATGAGCAAAAACACCAGGCCTAAAAAGTAAATAAGAACCGGAAAATAGAGTTGGTCTTCGCGACAACTGAAATCGCCTTTTTGTTTCAGCGAAAAAATGTAATTGCCACTAAGGGAAGTAATTGCATATGATTTTTCTACAGGTTGTGTGGCAATCTCGAAACTTTCGGGTACTTTGTAAACTTTGAAAAAAGAGTTGTGCAAATAGCGGTTTTCGTGTTCGTAATTGTACTTTATCAAATGCAGGCCGACTACAAAAAACGTATCAGTTTTAACCGTTTTAACCAGGTAAAAACCGTTGGGTAACTGAATGAGTCCGTCTTTTACACGGTAATCACGCGGAGAATTAAAAAATGCAATTGAACGATCAGACCAATAAACCAGCGAACCCGACTGATACACCAGGTATCCGATTCCCGTTTCGTCAATTGGTTGCGTGAAATTTTTCAACAATTCAAAATACTCACCCTCAAAACTACTGTCGGAAATCATCTCCTCAATTTCGATGGTTTCATGATTCAATTTTGCTTCAAATTGTTGAAGTTTTTTTTGAATATCAACGGTGAGGTGTGACTCAGGGTGTTCACGCAATAAAAGATTTTCGGAGATTGCAGCTACAACAAACAGAATTAGCGCAATTGCCAGATAATTGTATTTATTCAGCATCCTGAGCATTTTTCAATCGTGATGATATGGTTCTCCTTTTAAAATAGTAAAAGCACGGTAAAACTGCTCAACGCACACTAATCGTGCCATCTGATGCGAGAAAGTCATTCTCGACAATGATATTTTTGATGCAGCATGTTTGTAAACTTTCTCCGAAAAACCATACGGACCACCAATTACAAACACGAGTTCCTTTATTCCGGCCAACATTTTCCTTTCAATAAAATTCGAAAATTCACGGGAACTGAATGTTGTACCATTTTCATCAAAAAGATGCAGCTCACGGCCGGGTTGCAGTTTCGCCAGAATCAATTCTCCCTCCTGAATTTTCTGCAACTCCGGGGTCATATTTTTCTTGTTTCTGATATCGGGAATTATCTCAAGTTCAAAGGGGATATAATGAACCAGCCGCTTTACATATTCCCCGATTCCTTCGGTTAAATAAGCCGAATCGGTTTTGCCAATTACCAGTAAAGTAATTTTCATCGTTTATATTTTCAATCTACTTTCTATATTTTTCGTAATCATTGAATGATTTCAAACCAGTTTATCATCGCGATGGAATTTGCATGAAAACCTAATCATGGCGGTTGATGTTTTGTAGAATCATGCTCATTTCATGACGGATTATTGAAATATAATTGTATAAATTTACGGTATCAAACAGGTAAAAACTGATTTTAGCATCATTTTTGCTGTATAGTTACGCAATTTTTGAAACCAATTTAAAATGTGGACAACAAAAAAAATCTTCTTTTTAATGCTGATAACTGCCAGTCTGCTTACCATCAGCAGTAAACAAACTTCGGCACAAATCCCCGATGAAATTATTCAAAGTCTGAAATCGGGCGACTCTAAAACCCTCTCAAATTATTTTAACCAGAACATTGAACTGGTTGTGCTGAATGATGACAATGTTTGCAGCAAGGCACAGGCACAACAAATTGTAGGTAAGTTTTTCAGCAACAACGCTCCTGAGTCATTCAGTATTATTCATCAGGGAGGCAAAGAAGGAGCCCAATACGTAATCGGAAACCTGGTAACAAACAAAGGTAGTTTCCGTATCTATTTTCTGCTGAAAAAGAGTGGCGGCAAAGACTATATTCACCAGTTGAGAATTGAGGAGCAATAAAAATAATGACACGGCTGGAACAAATCACCAACCGGTTATTGAAACTGGGAGAGCGCATTGCAGAAAAAGCTAAAAAAGTATCGCTTCCCTTTTTTGAAGATGTTCCGCTTTATGATGTGGGACTTTTTTTCTGGCACAGTATTGATAAAGGTGCCATTCCTACGCGTGCGTCGGCCATCGCATTTTCGTTTTTTATCGCTCTTTTCCCATTCCTGATCTTTATTTTCACGCTGATTCCTTACATCCCGATCGAGAATTTTCAGGCAGAATTACTTACACTCATCCAGGATATTGTGCCCGAAAGCACTTATGCGGCAATCGACAGTACCGTGAAGGACATCATTATGCGACCCCGCGGCGACCTGCTTTCATTCGGGTTCTTTGCCGCGCTGATTTTTGCCACCAACGGATTGGTTGCCATGATGAATGCTTTTGATGCCACCGTACACAGTATTCAGCGCCGAAACTGGATCAGCCAGCGGATAACAGCCATTTACCTTTTGATTATTTTATCGGTACTGCTTTCGATTGTGGTTGTTTTGTTAATTATCGGGCAATCGTTTATTCAGTATCTGCTTGACAAACAATTTCTTCACGATCAATTCACTGTTTTTCTGCTGACTTTTTCCAAATGGATCGTGATTGTTGCCTTGCTCTTCTTTACCTTTTCATTTTTGTATTTCATGGCACCGTCAAAAAAAATGAAATGGCGTTTTATCTCGGCTGGCGGAACTACGGCAACCATTCTCAGCATTCTGACCATTTACGGGTTTACCTTCTATGTAAATAAATTCAGCCAATACAATAAACTCTATGGCTCGATTGGCACCCTGCTGGTTATTTTGCTGATGGTTTACCTGATGTCGCTGATTTTACTGATTGGGTTTGAACTGAACGCCAGTATTCACCAGGCCCAGTCAAAAAATCTTCGAAAAACCAAGGCAAATCCACGCCAGTTTAAGCGAAGATTAAATAAGTCAAAAACAGAAAAATAAGGGCGAAACTTGAAGGTTATTTTCCTTGTTTGAATAACAATTCCTTTTCTGATTTAGTCAGGCTATCATATCCCGATTTGGCAATCTTCTCAAGAATCCGGTTAATTTCTTCCTGTTCGGCATTTTTCATCCGGTTATATTCATAATCGTTGCGGGTTGCCTGTTTGTAACTGACCTTCAGTTTATTTTTCGGTTTAAAAAGTCTGGCGAGTCCATTTATCAGTTTTTCAATCCACGATCCCATATCTCGTCCCTTCCCCAGTTGACTGATAAAAAACCACCCCCAGGCTGCTCCGCCCAAATGGGCAATATTCCCTCCGGGATTCGACACCGAAATGCTGATTACCGAAAGCAATACATAAAACAATGCCACATATTTTAACCGGAAAGTACCGATAAACGAAAGATGCAGTTCCATGTTCGGGTCGTAAACAGCAACCGCTACCAGGATGGCATAAACCGAAGCTGAGGCACCCAGCAACAACCCGCTTACATTTTCGAATGCCGGGAAAAAATTATAAGCTGCAATGTAAAAAGCAGCTCCTGCCAATCCACCCAAAAGGTAAACCGAAAGCAGTTTTTCGCCATCGAGCCGGTACAGAAAAATCTTTCCAAACCAATACAATCCCAGCAGGTTGAAGAGGATGTGGAGAAAACCTGTATGGGTAAACATGTAAGTAACCACCGTCCACGGGCGATGGAGCAAAATATTCAGGTCAGAGGGAACAGAAAGCCATTCGGCCAAAGTATTTTGCCTGGCAGCCAGGAAAAAAAACACACCGGTCAACATTACAAGCACAAAAACACCAAGGTTGATGTAAATGAGTTTTGTAAGTGTTGATCCCTCCCGAAAAGTTTGTTTTATATCGTCAAGAATATCCATTTAACAAATCCCAAATCTCAAATCTCAAATTCCAAATTCTAAATCTCAAATCTCAAATCCCAAATCAATGTCGTTTAGTTAATGAGAATAAATATTGTTTTTACCGCAGAGAACCGCAAAGCCTATTGCAGAGAACCACAAAGAAATCATATAATAATTGACTCTGAGGTACTTTGCGATTTCTCAGCGTACTCTGCGTTTAAACTTTTCAGTATT
>JAJUGS010000165.1 GCA_029265875.1 Prolixibacteraceae bacterium | reverse complement strand
GCCAGTGTCGCATGTCCGCACAATTTTACTTCGGCCTTGGGTGTAAACCAGCGTATGTGAAAACCCGATTCTGTCGGCACGAAAAAGGCTGTTTCCGACCGGTTGTTTTCCATGGCTATTTGCTGCATCAATGCATCAGGCAACCATTCCTGCAGTGGAACCACAGCAGCCGGATTGCCCTCAAAAGCCTTTTCAGCAAAAGCATCGGCTTTATAAATTGTTAGTTTCATAGTGATAGTTAAATTTACGATTTACAGTTGACGATTTACTATTTCTTTCAGGTTTACCTGAAGTTCATTCATGCATTATAGCATTTTCGCATTTAAAACTTCACATTCAACTTCAAATTAATTCTTCTTCCGGTAAGATAGTTGGGCACAGCAAACTGGTCACCTTCCATACTCGAAACCCAATAATACGAAATGGTGTTGTTAATATTCAACAGGTTAAAAACTTCGAGGCTCACCCAGGCATCTTTGAAATAACGGAAAAATCCGCTGTTTACAGGGTTTGCCTCACTGATCAGCACTTTCGAAAAACCAAGGTCGATACGGCGATAAGGTGGCATTCTGAAAACGCGCTGATAAGGTTCGCCGTTGGGCGGCCCGGTTGGCAAACCAGCCCCGTAAAATCCTGAAAGCTGCATTTTATAAGAGGGATTTCCCGGTAAATAATCCTGAAAGAAAAGGCTGAAATTCATCCATTGGTCACTGGGTCTCGGAATCCAGCCATGCCCGTCGTCAATCACATTTTCTTTGGTTGACATAAACGAAAGGCTGGCCCACGATTGCAAACCGCTTACAAATTCGCCATTTATTTTAGTGTCAATTCCGGTGGCATAACCAAATGATTCAAGCTCGGGGAGGTATTGAATCCGCACATTATCAATCTGGTACGGAATCAGCCTGTCCATGTATTTGTAATAAGCTTCGGAAGTGACCCTGAAAGGGCGGTCCCAGGCAGTGAAAATTAAATCGGTCCCGGCAAGTATTTGGTATGATCGCTGGGCCCGGTTGTTGTAATCGATAGTTCCGTCGGTAAATAGTAATTCCTTGAAAAAGGCGGTCTGGTAATACATTCCACCCGATAAACGAAATGAAATCTTTGTTTTCCATTCAGGATAATAACTCAGCGTTGCCCTTGGGCTGACAAGAAATTCGTTGTTAAAATCCCAGTAATGAAACCGGATTCCTCCGTTGAGATAGAGATCGCCTTTTGAAGTGGTGAATTTCAGGTTGTCCTGAATAAATGCGGTTAAACGGTTTGAGCTGATTTTATTCTTGCTGTTCAGCGATGAATAAAGCAATACCTCTGTATCAGAGTAAGGAATTGAATAACCGGTGGAGTCGCGGTAAACCCACTGGTTGATTTTGCTGTCAATATCTTCGTGCTGATACTTTACACCCCAATTTAACAGATGATTTTCGGAGTCGAAAGCCCCCCTGTGAGAGAAGCTGTAAACGGTTGATTGTAAGTGATTTCTGGCATGATTAATAAACGAACCGACTCCAAGGTTCAACACACTGTCGCCATATTCTTCTGAAGACATATCACGTTCGAGTTCATTCAGGTAATAATCGCCCAGAATATCATAAGTTTCCCTTTCGGTGGCATAATAGGCGGAGGCGATAATTTTGAGGTTCAGGTGGTTGTTCGGGTGGTAATTTCCGGAAACCGCGCCGAGATAGGTTTGAAAATCATCGACTTCCTGTCCGTCGAAGTAAATTTTTGTATTGAGGGGCGCCTGCCAGGTCCCAAACGTTGTTTCGCGTGTTTCTGGAATAAATTTGTATTGGTTCCGGGCAATGTTTCCCAAAACCGAAAGATCAAAATTGTCTGAAACTGCGTATGTAATATATGTTTGGAAATCAAGAAAACGCGGGTCATATTCTCCCTGTTCATCCAGAGTTCCCAGTAAATACTGGCTGGTTTTATAACGGAACCCAGAAATGTGTGAAAGTTTTCCTTTCATCGACACATCTTCAACATGGGCAGTAGCCCCTAAAAGGCTAACCATCGCCGAAGCTCCGAAACCCGCTGGTTTCCGGTATTTTATATCAAGCACCGACGACATTTTATCATCATATTTGGCATCGAAACCACCTGCTGAAAATTCAATAGTGGAAACCATATCGCTGTTGATAAAACTGAGGCCTTCCTGCTGCCCCGCACGAATCAGGAACGGTCGGTAAATCTCAATATCATTTACATAAACCATGTTTTCATCAAAATTGCCGCCCCTTACATTATACTGCGAACTCAACTCGTTGTTAGATGAAACTCCTGGCAGTGTTTTTACCAGTGTTTCCACCGCTCCGGCGGCAGAACCAGCGACCAGATCCAGCATTTTCGGGTCAATACGGGTTACATTTCCTCCTTCTCTACGACTTTGTGTTACCATGATTTCGGCCAGGTTCAGGTTCGATTCCGACATCGTTATTTTCAAGGTAATTTGTTCATTCGGGGCTGCATTGATGGTGTCGAAAGCTGTTTTGTAACCCATCGATGAAAAAACAACCACAATGTTTTTTTGCGAAGGAATCCGGAGCAGAAAGGTCCCGTCGCGTTTCGAGGTGGTTCCCAGTACATAATCTTTCAGCGAAACATTGACCATATCGAGTGGTTCTCCTTTTTCGCTGACTATAATTCCTTTTAGAGTGGCATTGCTGGTTTGTCCGAGGGAATTCAGACAAAAAACTACCGGAAAAATAAAGAGAAGTAAAAGTCTGTTCTTCATAACATGGCAAAACTAACAAACGGCTTTTATAATCAACTTACTGAGTGCTGATAAATTGTGATTGGAGGGAAATATTTTAAAAGATTTACTGGTGAACAACAAAAAACAGCTAATCTCACAATTTGTGAGATCAGCTGAAAATAGGGTTATCCCATTATAACTTTTACCTTACATTCTTTTTTCGACTGAACAGGAATGATATTTCCTTCCAGTTTTTCGCCATCAACCCACAACTCTTTTACTCCTTTTGAAACTTTTTCCGGGTTTTCAACCCTGATCTGGTAAGTGGTTCCGCGGAATTTTCGTTGCACGGAAAAACCGTCCCAACTTGCCGGAATACAAGGATCAATAGCCAGTCCAGCATACTTTGGCTGTATTCCAAGAATAAACTGGCTGATGGCAAAGAAATTCCAGGCAGCCGTTCCGGTGAGCCACGAGTTTTTGGCTTCGCCGGGTTTAAAAGCGTCTTTTCCTGCAATCATTTGTGAATAAACATAGGGTTCGGTTTTATGTAAATCACTGATTTCCTCGAGATATGCCGGGCAAATCTTTTTATAATAATCCCAGGCTCTATCGCCGTTACCGATCACGGTTTCTGCAATCATTATCCACGGGTTGTTGTGACAGAAAATACCTGCATTTTCCTTGTAACCAGCCGGATAACTTGATATTTCGCCATATTCAATGTAGTATTTCGTGAAAGCCGGGTTGTTCAGCACAATACCATGTTCGCAATCGAGCCTTTCTTTAACGGCATTCATGGCTTTTTCAACCATTCCGTCTTCCTTGCCAATTCCGGCCATCCCGCACCAGCCGTTCGATTCAATAAAAATCTTTCCTTCTTCGTTTTCATCAGAACCGATTTTGTTACCATAAAAATCGTAGGCACGCAAAAACCATTCTCCATCCCAGCCATATTTCTTAATGGCTTCCACCATTTCGTCCACAAATTTATGTGCCCTTTCAGCTTCTTCCGTTTTGCCCAAAAAGTTGCATAATTCAGCATATTCACGGCCATAATAAACAAACAGCCCGGCAATCATCACCGATTCAGCTTTTGAACCCTCGGTTTTATTTTCAGTGGTTTGAAACGATTCATTAGGGTCGTTTGAAAAACAGTTCAGGTTCAGACAGTCGTTCCAGTCGGCGCGGCCAATCAACGGGAGCCCATGGGGACCGAGGTGGTTGATTACATGGTTGAAAGAAACAGTGAGGTGATCAAACAGGGTGCGCGCCACACTCCAGTCGTTATCAAACGGAACCATTTCATCGAGAATGGCAAAATCGCCCGTTTCTTTAATGTATGCAACCGTGCCGGCTATCAGCCACATCGGGTCGTCATTAAACCCACCGCCAATGTCGTTATTGCCACGTTTTGTAAGCGGCTGGTACTGGTGGTAACAGCCACCATCGGTAAACTGTGTCGATGCGATGTCGATGATTCTTTCCCGTGCGCGTTCCGGAATCTGGTGAACAAAACCCAGTAAATCCTGGTTCGAATCGCGGAAACCCATTCCACGCCCGATTCCGCTTTCAAAAAACGAAGCCGACCGCGAAAAGTTAAAAGTGATCATGCACTGGTATTGGTTCCAGATATTCACCATCCTGTCGAGTTTTTCGTCGCCCGATTTCAGGTTATAAATGTTCAGCAGTTCGTCCCAGTATTTTTTCAGTTCCATCCAGGCTTCATCCACTTTCTCAGCATTGTCAAAGCGGGCAATGGTTTCCCGTGCTTTTGTTTTGTTGATAATGTTTTTTGACTCCCATTTTTCCTCCTGGGCATTTTCAATGTAACCAAGCAGAAAAACGAGGTTTTTTGTCTCACCCGGCTCTAATTCCAGTTCCAGGTAGTGCGACGCAATGGGCGACCATCCGTGAGCTTCGCTCATTCGCGGCTTTCCGTCGGCCACCACCTGCGGTTCGTCGAAACCGTTGTACAAACCAAAAAATGATTCACGGTCAGTGTCAAAACCATTTACGGGTGCGTTCACGGAATAATAAGCATAATGGTCGCGCCGCTCTTTATATTCTGTTTTATGGTAGATCACAGAGCCATCAATCTCCACTTCCCCGGTTGAAAAGTTGCGCTGAAAATTTTCCATATCGGTGGCGGCATTCCAAAGCGCCCATTCCACAAACGAGAAAAGTTTGATGCTTTTCTTTTCAGGAGAAAGGTTTTTCAATGTCAGTTTCTGCACTTCTGCGTGGGTTTTCAGCGGTACAAAAAACAGCACTTCGGCCCAAAGTCCGTTTTTTACCCCTTTAATTTTTGTATAGTTCATCCCGTGGCGGCATTCGTAAATATCAAGCGGGGTTTTTACCGGTTTCCAGCCCGGCGACCAGGTGGTTTCTCCATCTTTGATATAAAAATACCGGCCACCGCTGTCCATGGGCACATTGTTGTAACGGTACCTTGTAATGCGGCGGAATTTGGCATCTTTGTAAAAACTGTATCCACCGGCTGTATTCGAAATGAGCGAGAAAAAATCCTCATTCCCGAGATAATTTATCCAGGGCCAGGGCGTTTTCGGGTTGGTAATCACATATTCACGGTTGGTGTCGTCGAAGTATCCGAATTTCATTGTCGGTCAGTATTTGCAGTTAAAAATATTTGTTAATTTATTGAATTTCAAGAATTCTGAAACCTATTGAATAATCAATGATTGGGTGAAAATTTTTTCTCCTGAAGTAATTCTCAGCAGATAAATACCGGGATGTAGTTTCCCCGGGTCTATTTCGTTTTCGTTTTCGTTCAGGAATTGTTTAAATACAGCTCTTCCATCAGACGAAAACAATTCAATTTTTGAATCAGGTTTGAATTTGTCTGATGCCATTTTTACCCTGAATTTTCCGGTTGCAGGGTTTGGATATACTGAAAAATGGCTGTTATCGGCTTTAAAATCTTTAATTCCGGTTGGTAAAACAACTTTGGCAAGGCTGATATTATCGAAATAAACTTTACCGGTAAATTTTCCGATTCCAAAATACAACCTCACATTATCATCGGCTTTCGACATATTCATATCAAATTCAAAAGTTTTTCTGACCGTTGTAATATTGGCACTTTTTGAAATCAGCGCGCCCCAGTCGGAATAGTTTTTTGAAACCGTAATTGCAACCGTATTCGGATTTTGTGCCCAGGCATCGAACCTGAGTTTGTAGTTCGCTTTTTCAAGCGAAAGGCCAGTTTCCTGAAATCCTAATTTCCAATCAGTTCCGGGTGATTTAGTAATGTTAATCACAAACACACTGTCTTCAGTGTTTGCAGAGTATGCCGAGTTTTGAGAATTTTCAACATAAAATGTCCATGGATTAATCCCTTTATCGAATTCTCCATTCGAAAGCATCTCAGCGGGATTAAAAAAAACGGGATTGACAACCGTGTTCTTATTTACCGTGAGCGACAACGGATTGGCTCTGCTCAGGTATTCCCATGCTTTAAACTGGTATCCCGAATCGGGGACAGCAGTTAAAAGAACCTCTGTATTTTCAGGATAATTTTCCATGAACGGAGATAGCTCGACTTTACCATGTTTCGATGGTTGAACTGAAATACAGAATGGTCCTTCCGAATCCTGTAACTGGTAAACCCTTACATAATCGATCAGAAATTTGTGGGGCAATTTGGTATCATCAACACCGGCTGTACCTCCCCAGGTCCCACCGTATGCCAGGTTCAGGATCAGGTAAAACTCTTTATTAAAAGGCCAGGTTCTGTAGTCATCCGACTTTTTTGTGTAAGTAAAATATTTCACATCGTTGGCATACCATTCAATTTTATCGGGCGTCCAGATGATGGCAAATTTGATGAATTTGTTAAACGGATTGACAATGGAGGCACTTTTTGTCCCGCTTGATTGGTGTCCGGTCCCATCCGTTCCTTCAAAATGACAGGTATAGTGAAGATATTGTGATTCAAATCCCACATACTCCATAATATCGATTTCGCCGCTCCGGGGCCAGGTTCCATATTCACTATTGGTGGGCATCATCCACAATGCCGGCCAGGTCCCTTTTCCGGTGGGGACTTTGGCACTTATTTCAATTTTGCCGTATTTCCAGTCTCCGATTCCTTTTGAAATGATACTTGCCGAAGTGTAATCGGCCCCGTTGTATTTTTCCTTTCTTGCCTCAATAACCAGAACCGAATCTTCAATCCTTGCATTTTCAGGCCTTTTAACCGTATAATACTGAAGTTCATTGTTCCTGATTTTACCCGATTCGTAACTCCATTTGGTACTGTCGGGCAGTCCGGGTGTGTTAAACTCGTCGCTCCAGACCATCACATATTTTTGGGCAGACAGGATCAGGGGGAATAAAATGATTAACAGAATAACAGTAGTTTTGTGCATCGTTTCTTTTTATAAATGTCGGCATTCAAAAATAGAAAACATATCCGACTGACAGCACGTTTTTTTACATTTCAAAAGATTAACATTGATGCGGATTTTGGCTTTTCAAAAGAAAACATATCGAATAGTTTTATCTTTGCCTGACGAATAATTCAAAAAAACTATAAAAATGACATTCAAATACCAGAAACCATTTCCGATTTTAAAAGACGATACAAATTATCGTTTATTGACCAAAGATTTTGTTTCAACTGTTAATATTGACGGACGTGAAATCCTGAAAGTGGAACCGGAAGGACTTGAATTGCTTGCCCGTGAAGCTTTTGCCGATGTTTCGTTTTACCTGAGGACAGCTCACCTCGAAAAGCTGGCAAAAATACTCGACGATCCGGAAGCAACTGACAACGACCGTTTTGTAGCGCATACCATGTTGATGAACCAGGTAGTTTCGGCTGAAGGTGAATTACCTACCTGCCAGGATACAGGTACTGCCATTGTGATCGGGAAAAAGGGAGAGAACGTGTTTACGGGTGTCAACGATGCAAAACACTTGTCGAAAGGAATTTACGATACATATCAGGAGCGTAACCTGCGTTATTCGCAAGTGGTTCCGCTGACCATGTTTGATGAGAAAAACACCGGAAACAACCTGCCTGCACAAATTGATATTTATGCCGAAGAAGGCGACAAATATGAATTCCTGTTTATCACGAAAGGTGGCGGATCGGGCAACAAAACCTATCTGTATCAGCAAACCAAATCGCTGCTGACAGAGGAAGCACTGACCAAATTTGTGAAGGAAAAAATCATGGATCTGGGCACTTCTGCCTGTCCGCCGTACCACCTGGCTCTTGTAATTGGTGGAACTTCAGCAGAAGCCACGCTGGCAACCGTAAAAAAAGCGTCGGCTGGTTACTATGATCATCTTCCGACAGAAGGAAATGAAGGGGGACAGGCATTCCGCGATTTGGAATGGGAAGCCAAAGTGGAGAAAATTGCCCAGGAATGCGGACTTGGTGCCCAGTTTGGCGGAAAATATTATGTGCACGATGTTCGCGTGATCCGTTTGCCGCGTCATGCTGCTTCGTGCCCGGTGGGTTTGGGCGTTAGCTGTAGTGCCGACCGTAATATCAAGGCAAAAATCAATAAAGACGGCATTTGGCTCGAAGAACTGGAAAAACATCCGGAAAAATTCCTGCCGGCAAAAGCACCATCCATGCAACCCGCTGTGGATATTGACCTTGACCGCCCGATGGAAGAGATTTTAAAAGAGCTTTCGAAATATCCGACAAAAACACGTTTAAACCTGAACGGAACTTTGATTGTGGCCCGCGATATTGCCCATGCCCGCATCAAAAAGATGCTGGATGAAGGGAAGCCGATGCCGGAATACTTTAAAAATCACCCGGTTTACTATGCAGGTCCGGCAAAAACACCGAAAGGAATGGCCAGTGGAAGTTTTGGCCCCACCACTGCTGGCAGAATGGACGTTTATGTGAACGAATTCATGAGTCACGGAGGTTCGATGATCATGGTGGCTAAAGGAAACCGCACCCAACAGGTTACCGATGCCTGCCAAAAATATGGCGGATTTTATCTCGGTTCTATTGGTGGTCCGGCTGCAATTCTTGCCAAAAACAGCATTAAATCTGTTGAGGTTGTTGATTTTGAAGAACTGGGAATGGAAGCAGTCCGCAAAATCAGGGTCGAAAATTTCCCGGCCTTTATCATTGTTGACGACAAAGGCAACGACTTCTTTAAACAGTTGTAATTTCTTCATTGCCGTTGGTTTTAACCAACTGACAATGCGGGTTTTGCTTTTACAGGCTTTAGCCACATTATTTTAAATGCGGCTAAAGCCTTTTTTAGTTCGTCTGTTCCGTTAACTGAAGCCAACGGAAATTTCAAAAATGTAGTCTGAAAACGTTTTTCCTGAATCGTTTTTTTAGAAGGTTTCTTAATCAACATTTCCTGCATCAAAAATCAGCACCACTCTTGAAAAAACCTATTTTTGGTTTCAAATCCAACTTTATGAAAGCCGTTTATTACGAACAATTTCAGGGACCTGTTGAAATCAGGGAAGTGCCCAACCCAAAAGTTTCACCCGAAAGTGTGATTGTAAAAGTGGAAGCCACTGGTTTGTGCCGGAGTGACTGGCATGGCTGGATGGGACATGACCCTGATATTGTTTTACCACACGTTCCCGGTCACGAACTGGCCGGAACAATTGTAGAAACCGGTTCAGAAATCAGGAATTTCAGAGTTGGTGACCGGGTAACAGTGCCGTTTGTAAGTGGTTGTGGTCACTGCCCCGAGTGTGTTTCGGGGAACCACCAGGTTTGCGACCACCAGTTTCAGCCAGGTTTTACTGCCTGGGGCTCGTTTGCTGAATTCGTGGAAATCAAATATGCAGACATCAACCTGATAAAATTGCCGGATGAAATTGATTTTGTGACTGCTGCCAGCCTCGGATGCCGTTTTATTACCTCTTTCAGGGCGATAATTGACCAGGGAAAAGTATCACCCGGACAATGGGTT
>JAJUGS010000088.1 GCA_029265875.1 Prolixibacteraceae bacterium | reverse complement strand
GGCCCTCGTCCTCCACGACCTCCCGCGCACGGCCAAGGCCTACATCCTGTACCGGCACGAGCGGGCCCGAATTCGGGCCGCGGCCAAGGCCGTGCCCGAGGGGCTGTTTAATTGCGGGGTTTTGTAACAAAAATAGGGATCTCAAGTCTTATTTTATTATTACTGATGAAGTAATATTCCTTGATGAAATAGTTTTACTTTCGAAAATTTAATTTACTTCAACATGAATGTGAACAGGCGAAATTTTATTAAAACAGGCAGTGCTGTGGTGGCCGGGAGCATGTTTCTTCCCCCGCTGTTGCAGTCGTGCCAAAACGTAAAAATCTCAGAAAGCGTGAAAAGTTATTTGGATCATTTCGAAGTATCGGTGGAAATGCTGCAGAAAGTGATTGCAGCAGCAATGAGCAAAGGCGGCGATTATGCCGATTTATTTTTCGAACACAAAATTTCAAACAGTTTGGGTCTCGAAGACGGAAAGGTAAACCGTGCCTTCTCAAACATTGATTACGGTGTGGGAATCAGGGTTTTGAAAGGCGACCAGACAGGTTTTGCCTACTCTGAAAATATTACACTCGACGACATGCTCAATGCTGCAAAAATGGCGGCAAGTATTGCCAACGAGAAAAGTGTTTTCAGCCCGGTGGATTGTACCGAAAAAATGCCGGCAGCCTATTACAAAATTAACCGGCAATGGGACAATGTGGTGGTTGCCGATAAAGTTCCTTTTGTGCAAAAGGTAAACGACAAAATTTTTGAACTGGATAATAAGGTAATCAAGGTGAATGCCTTTATGAATGATGAAACCAGCTATGTGCTGTTTTACAATTCGGAAGGCCGGTTAACTTACGATTACCGCCCGATGATTGGTTTCGGGGCTGTTTGCATCATGCAGCGCGGCGAACAGATTGAAAACTCGTATGCAGCCCGCTCTTTCCGAAAAGGTTTTGAATGGCTCGATGATTCGGTGGTGAATGAACTGGCCCAGGAAGCCGTTGATAAAACCAATATTCTTTTTGATGCCGTGAAACCGCGTGCCGGTGAAATGCCGGTAGTAATGGGTGCTGGTGGTTCGGGTATTCTGCTGCACGAAGCCATCGGACACACTTTTGAAGCCGATTTCAACCGCAAGGGAACGTCTATTTTCAGCGACAAAATGGGCAAAAAAGTGGCGGAAAGCTTTATCAATATTATTGACGACGGAACGCTCGAAAACAACCGTGGTTCCATCAATATCGATGATGAAGGAAACGATGTGCAGAAAACCTATCTTGTAAAGGATGGTGTGCTGAACAGCTATATTCACGACCGCATCAGTGCGAAGTTTTACAATGTGGCACCCACCGGTAACGGCCGCCGCGAATCGTTCCGGAATATTCCGATTCCGCGAATGCGTGCAACCTACATGGAGCCGGGACCCCATTCAAAAGACGATATTATTGCCAGTGTTGATTACGGCGTTTATGTCGATAATTTCAGCAACGGCCAGGTGCAGATTGGTGCCGGCGATTTTACCTTCTTCGTAAAATCGGGCTATCTCATCGAAAAAGGAAAAATTACACAGCCTATCAAGGATATCAACATTATCGGGAACGGGCCAAAAGCGCTTGCCGATATTACCATGGCCGCATCGGATTATCTGATTGACAATGGTACCTGGACTTGCGGAAAAGACGGGCAGAGCGTTCCGGTAACCTGTGGTTTGCCAACCGTGCTTGTGAAAAAACTGACTGTGGGAGGCACCAATGCATAATCAGTAGCGACGCACAATTGTGCGTCCTGATTTTTAGGTTGAAATGATTAAATAAAGGACAAAAATGACAAAGGAAGAAAAATATAACCTGGCCAAATGGGCGATGAACCATGCTTTACAAAAAGGAGCACAGGAAGTTAGTGTAAGTATTGCCAACAGCCGCAGCAGCAGTGTCGAAATCAGGGAAAAAAAGATTGACAAACTCGAGCAGGCCATTCAAAGTGGCCTCACCATCCGTTTGTTTGTCGATAAAAAATATTCGGCCCATTCAACCAACCGGCTGAAAAAAGAGGAACTTGCAAGATTTATCGAACAGGCAATTGAAGGGACCAAATATTTGTCGGAAGATGAATTCCGCACGTTACCCGATCCGTCGTTGTATTACAAAGGCGGGCAAAACGATTTAAATGTGCTGGACAAGGAGTTTGCTAGTGTTGATCCGCAGAAGAAAATAGACCTGGCATACGCCGTGGAGAAGGAAATCTTCGGAACGGATGACCGGATTATTTCCATTTCAACGGGTTATTACGATGGAATGGAAGAACGGGTGCTGGTGACCAGCAATGGTTTCGAAGGCGATTCAGCCAACACCCAGTTTGGCTTGTATGCATCGGTGTCGGTTAAAAGTGGTGAGGCACGGCCGGAATCCTACTGGAACGAAAGCAGTATTTTCTTTGACAAACTGAAAAAAGACAACATTGGTGTAACGGCTTTGAAACGGGCTGCCAGCAAAATCGGACAGGCAAAAATCGCTTCGGGTAAAATGACCATGATCGTGGAAAATAAAGTGGCCAGCCGGTTGGTAAGTCCGCTTATTTCGGCGCTGAATGGTTCGGCAATCCAGCAAAAGAATTCGTTTCTGATTGATAAACTGGATCAGAAAGTGTTTTCTGATAAACTGACGATTACCGACGATCCGTTTATTGTTTCAGGACGTGGATCCCGTTTGTTCGATGGCGAAGGGCTGGCCACCAAAAAGCGCGCTGTTTTCGATAAAGGCGTATTGAAAACTTATTACATCGATACCTATTATGGTAAAAAACTGAATATGGAACCCACCAATGGTGGCACCACCAATCTTGTGTTCGAAACAGGGGACAAAAACCTGGAAGGTTTGATTGCCACCGTGAAAAAGGGAATTTTGGTTACCGGTTTTAACGGCGGCAACAGCAATGGTTCCACCGGCGATTTCTCCTTTGGTATCGAAGGATTTCTTATCGAAAACGGGACCATCAAACAACCTGTTTCCGAAATGAACATAACCGGAAATATGAAAACACTCTGGTCGAATATCGGTGAGTTTGGTAACGATGTAAATGACAGTTCATCGTGGCTGACACCGTCGATTTTATTCGAAGGTGTTGATTTCAGCGGGATCTGATAAATATTGAATATAATAAATCAGGAATCCGGATTGTTTAACAGTCCGGATTTTCTGATTTATACAATGATAAGGCATAAAGAAAATCTAACTGTCAATAAGATAAATATAATCGGCAAACTTGCAGGTTCAAATCTTTTGGCTATTTTTGCGGCCTGTAATTTTAAGCTGTTGTGATTGATAGCGATGCTGCGGCTTAAACATTGTATAACAATTTAAAAGTTCTTTAAAATGTATTTGACATCAGAAAAAAAACAGGAGCTTTTTGCCCAGTACGGCAAAAGCGCCACCGACACTGGCAGCGCTGAAGGCCAGATTGCATTGTTCACATTCAGGATCAATCACCTGACTGAGCACCTGAAACAAAACAAAAAAGACCACAGCACACGTCGTTCACTCATCAGGCTGGTTGGAAAACGCCGCAGTTTGCTCGACTACCTCATGAGAAAAGATATCGAACGTTACCGTTCAATTATCAAGGAACTGAATTTACGTAAGTAGAATATCGTGAAAGGCAATGCACTGTATTGCCTTTCTTTTTTGTAAATTGCAAAGCCTCACCACCCATTTGTTATTTTAAAAATTTATTGAATTATTGAAAAATTATGGTAAACGCTACAATTAAAACAATTGAACTTGCCGATGGCAGGATTATTACCATTGAAACCGGAAAACTGGCAAAACAGGCTGACGGCGCAGTGGTTGTCAGAATGGGTGACACCATGCTGCTTGCAACCGTGGTTTCAGCAAAAGAAGCCAAGGAAAATGTTGATTTTATGCCGCTGGCTGTTGATTACCGCGAAAAATTCTCGGCAGCCGGAAGATTTCCCGGTGGATTCCTGAAACGTGAGGCCCGCCCCAGCGACGAAGAAATCCTGGTGGCCCGACTTGTTGACCGCGCTTTGCGCCCGCTTTTCCCGGCCGATTATCATGCAGAAACGGCTGTGATGATCTCGCTGATTTCAGCCAACCAGTCTGACCTTCCCGATGCTTTAGCCGGTTTGGCAGCTTCGGCAGCAATTGCTGTTTCTGACGTACCTTTCGAAACGCCTATTTCGGAAGTACGTGTTGGTTTGATTAACGGTGAATATGTTATCAATCCAACCCGCGAACAACTTGCATTGTCGGATATCGATATGATCATCGGTGCATCTTACGACAATATCATGATGGTGGAAGGTGAACTGAATGAAGTTTCGGAAGAAGTGATGCTGGGCGCCATCAAATTTGCCCACGACGAAATCAAAAAACACTGCATTGCCCAGAAAGAACTGGCTGAACAACTCGGTGTGGTGAAAAGAACTTATTGCCATGAAATAAATGACGAGACAGTTCGTGCAAAAGTACATGCTGATTTGTATGCAAAATGTTATGCCATCTGCGAACAGCAAATCAACAACAAATCAGAAAGAATGGAAACATTCAAAAAACTTGTTGACGATTATATCGAGGAATACAAAACAACCAATGCCGAAAACACGGAGATTGATCTCGAACAACACATTTCTCTGATAAAAAAATATTACCACGACGTGGAAAAAGAAGCCATGCGGAACATGATTCTTGACAAGGGAATCAGGCTCGATGGCCGTACCACCACACAAATCCGCCCGATTTGGGGTGAAGTGGATTATTTGCCGGGTTCGCATGGTTCTTCAATTTTTACCCGTGGCGAAACTCAGTCGCTGACTTCGGTAACATTGGGGACCAAAATGGACATCAAAAAAATTGATGGTGTTACTTTCCAGGGAACCGAAAAATTCCTGTTGCATTATAACTTTCCTCCATTTTCAGTGGGCGAAGCCGCTGTTCCGAGAGGCACAGGCCGTCGCGAAATCGGTCACGGAAATCTGGCATTAAGGGCACTGAAAAGAATGATCCCGGATGATTTTCCATATGTTTTGCGTGTTGTTTCCGATATACTTGAATCAAACGGTTCGTCGTCGATGGCAACTGTTTGTGCCGGAACAATGGGAATGCTGGATGCCGGGGTGAAAATGAAAAAGCCGGTATCGGGCATTGCCATGGGGCTTATTTCAGATAAAGCAACCGGTAGATATGCGGTTTTGTCGGATATTTTAGGCGACGAAGACCACCTGGGTGACATGGATTTTAAAGTAACCGGAACTGCTGATGGTATAACAGCCACGCAGATGGATATAAAAATTGATGGTTTGTCGTACGAAGTTCTGGCACAGGCATTACAACAGGCAAAAGAAGGCCGCATGCACATCCTGGGTAAAATTCTCGAAATTATTCCTGAACCACGTCCTGATTTTAAACCCAACGTTCCCCGTATCGAGGTAATTCAGATTCCGAAAGATATGATTGGTGCGGTAATCGGGCCTGGCGGAAAAATCATCCAGGCTATCCAGGAAGAAACCAAAACGGTTATCGTTATCGAAGAAATTGATGATTACGGAATGGTTGAGATTTCTGCAACAGGGCTTGATTCAATCAATGCAGCCAAAGCACGGATAAAAGCAATTGTTGCAATTCCGGAAGTTGGCGAAGTTTATACCGGTAAAGTGAAATCGGTGGTTGCTTTTGGCGCTTTTGTCGAAATCCTGCCCGGAAAAGAAGCACTGCTACATGTTTCGGAAATGGCCTGGGAGCGCATCGAAAAAGCCGAAGACTTCATCAAAGAAGGTGAAATGATTGAAGTTAAACTCATCGGTACCGACCCGAAAACCGGTAAGTTTAAACTCTCACACAAAGTATTACTGCCAAAACCGGAAGGCTATGTTGAAAAACCTCCGCGCGAAGACCGGGGTCCGCGTGATGACCGGGGCGGCGACCGCCGTGATGATCGCAGAGGTGGTGACCGTCGCGATGACCGCAACCGGGGCGGCGACCGCAGGGACAACAATTTCCGGGGCGACCGCCGCGATCATGGGCAAAAGCCACATCGCGACAATAAATAAAACCTAAAAATCTGTTGATAATATTGAATGAAACCGTTCGTAACCCGAACGGTTTTTTTTGCCCTGAATTGTCATATTTATACTTTTGTGGTTTGTAAACATTGCTGAAATTCTCTGGATCTGAAAATCTGAATTATCACTTTTTATTATGCGTTTTCTGGTTATTGAAGGAAATATCGGTGCAGGAAAAACCACGCTGGCAAAAATGATTGCAGCGGAAATGAATGCCAAACTGGTGCTTGAACAGTTTGCTGATAACCCCTTTCTTCCTAAATTTTATGGCGACCCCGACCGGTATTCTTTCCCGCTTGAATTGTCGTTTCTGGCCGATCGTTATAATCAGATCAAAAAAGATGTGTTTAACCCCGAGCTTTTTCAATCGCTGATTGTTGCTGATTATTTCTTTGCCAAATCAGCCATTTTTGCACAAAATACTTTGAAAGAGGATGAGTACAGGTTGTTCCGGCAAATTTTCGATATTGTTTTTGATACAATGCCCAAGCCCGATTTGTATGTTTATTTACACGCCGACACCGACAGGCTTTTAAGCAATATCAAATCGCGCGGGCGGAGCTACGAGCAAAATATTTCGGGAGAATATCTCGAAGGAATCAAAAACGGATATTTCAATTTTTTCAGGCAAATTACATCCTTCCCGGTTTTAATTATCGACATCAGTAAAATCGACTTTGTAGCCGATGCTGACAAATATCATGAATTGAAAAATGCAATTTTGGGCACCGGATACAAAATAGGGACAAACAGGTTAATTATGGGTTAAAAGGGGTAATTTTTGTGAAGTCTTTTTTAAAAAGCTGACTATTTTTACGGCCGCGAATAATAATAAATCAGTAGTAAAAAATAATTTTTTGTGTTATGTGTAATCTGAACCTTAGGCCTTTTATATTAGTCCTGGTAACCGTTATTATAGCTTCATGCTCAGGGCTCAACAAAATGAAAAAGAATGCCGGACAGATCCAGTACAGGGTGAATCCTGCGGTTCTGGAAAGTCATGGCGGAAAAGTCGATTTTACAATCGATACACGTTATCCGTCGAAATATTTTAACAAGAAAGTAACGCTTGTTGCCACTCCCGAGTTAAAATATGCAGGAGGATCATCCATGTTAACACCGGCAGCCGTGCAGGGTGAAAACGTAAAAGCCAATAACAAAGTTATCTCTTACAATGGTGGGAGTGTTTCGGTGAAGGAAGGCGTTGCCTATAAACCTGAAATGGCAAAATCGGAGTTGATAATGAACGTTTCGGCATCGAAAGGCAAGAAGAAAGTTGATTTTGCACCGGTAAAAATTGCAACCGGGGTGCTCGCAACCAGCGAAAACGTGGTGAATTATCCGAAACCTATTTTAGGAGTCCGCCGTGAAGCCAATACAACGGGTAAATACGATCCGAATATTGATCCGTTCCAGAGAATTGTTCCCGACGAAAAAATGGCCGCCATTCTTTATGAAATAAACAAATCGGAAATTCGTAAAGACCAGGTGGCTAAAAAAGAAGTTGCTGAACTTGAGGCTTTCACCCAAAAAGCAAATGCTGATGAAAAAGTTGATCTGAAACGTGTGGAGGTGGCTGCTTATGCCTCGCCTGATGGTACCATTGATTTGAATACTGAACTGGCAGCAAAACGTAAAGAATCTTCAACAGAATATCTCGCTAAAAAACTGAAAGAAGCGGGTGTTGACATTGAATTGAAAACCAAATATACTCCTGAAGACTGGGATGGGTTTAAGGAATTGATGGAAAAATCGAATATTAAAGATAAAGACCTTATTCTCAGGGTACTTTCAATGTATAACGATCCGGAAGTACGCGAACGCGAGATTAAAAATCTGAGTGAAGCATTCACCGGTGTGGCCGATGAAATTCTGCCGCAATTGCGTCGTGCAAAAATGACAACCAGTGTTGACCTGATTGGAAAAACCGACGAAGAGTTAAAGGCACTTGCCAAATCAGATCCGGCATCGTTGAATCCTGCTGAATTACTGTATGCTGCCACACTCTTTGAAAGTCTGGACGATCAGCTCGAAGTTTACAATTCATTCATGAAAGTTTATCCGAACGACTGGCGCGGTTCGAACAACGCGGGTTATGTACTTGTAAAACAGGGTAAATACGATGAGGCTAAACCTTTGTTCGAGAAGGCAGAAACCCAGATGAACAATGAACCGATCATCAAGAATAACCTGGGAGCTGTTTCCCTTAAAAATGGTGATGTAAAAAGTGCCGAAACTTTATTTGGTGCTGCATCAGGAGCTGGCAACGAAGTAAACTACAACCTGGGTATTGTCAGCCTGAAAAAAGGTGAATACGACAAAGCTGCAAAATACATGATCAAGGATGCTGATGTTAATTCGGCACTTGCAAAAATGATGACAGGTAATAACGGTGGAGCTTTGGAAGACCTCGAAGCCTATGATAACCCAAATTGCTTTATGAAAGAGTATCTGAAAGCAGTAATTGGTGCCCGGACAGCCCGTGAAAACCTGTTGTTCGAAAGTCTCGAAAAAGCTTGCAAAATCAACCCTGAAATGAAAGCAAAAGCCCGCAATGATATGGAATTTGCCAAGTATTTCGAAAATCCGAAATTCAGGGAAATCACAAAATAGAAACCAATTCCATATAATACATGAAGGGGATGTCCGTAACCGGATGTCCCCTTTTTTATACTTGTAAATTGATATTTGTTTTTTTATTATCCGGTTTATTGGTCTATTTTAGGTGCTTTCATTTTAAATAAAAAAATCATGGATAACCTGAATAATTACATCGAAAAAAATAAGGAACGGTTTCTGGAAGAGCTTTTCGGATTGATAAGAATTCCTTCCATCAGCTCTATAAAAGAACACAAACCCGATATGTACCGGGCGGCTGAATACTGGAAGAAAATATTGCTGGAGGCGGGAGCTGAAAAGGCTGAAGTTTACGAAACCGATGGAAACCCGGTAACTTATGGCGAAAAAATAATCGATCGGAATTTGCCAACCGTATTGGTTTACGGGCACATGGATGTAATGCCTGTTGACCCCATTGAAAAGTGGGTCTCTCCACCGTTTGAACCCGAAATCCGCGATGGCAAAATCTGGGCACGCGGGGCCAACGACGACAAAGGACAAGGGATGATGCACGCCAAAGCCTTCGAACTGATGGTTAAAACCAACACGTTACCCTGCAATGTGAAATTTATGATCGAGGGTGAAGAAGAAGTCGGATCGCCCAACCTGGGAAAATGGTGCAGCGAACACAAGGAAATGCTGAAAGCCGATGTGATACTTGTTTCGGATACCTCGATGATTGCCCGCGACATACCCTCCATTACAACGGGTTTGCGCGGACTGGCCTACTGGCAGGTGGAAGTTACAGGACCCTCGCAGGATTTGCATTCAGGGCTTTTTGGCGGTGCAGTGGCCAACCCGATTAACGTGCTTTGTTCGATGATCAGCAAAATGATTGACGATAAAGGACGAATCACGATTCCCGGATTTTATGATGATGTGCTGGAAGTGTCGGCAGAAGAGCGTGAATTATTAGGCCGGGCACCATTTAATCTCGAAAACTATAAAAAAGCACTCAACCTGGAAGAGGTGGCCGGTGAAGAAGGATACACCACTACAGAACGCACCGGAATCAGGCCAACATTTGATGTGTGTGGTATCTGGGGCGGGTACACCGGCGAAGGAGCCAAAACCGTGCTTCCGTCGAAGGCTTTTGCCAAAATTTCGTGTCGCCTTGTTCCCAACCAGGATCACCATAAAATAGCTGATTTATTTAAAAATCATTTTGAAAGCATCGCCCCGAAAACCGTAAAAGTAGAGGTGACTTCGCTGCATGGCGGTCAGGGGTATGTTTGCCCCATTGATTTGCCAGCTTACAAAGCAGCCGAAAAAGCATACACCGATGTATATGGAAAACGCCCGGTACCGGTTCGTTCGGGGGGCAGTATCCCCATCATTTCCACGTTTGAAGAAGTGCTGGGAATAAAATCGGTTTTGATGGGTTTCGGGCTCGAATCAGATGCCATTCATTCGCCCAACGAAAATTATGCACTGGAACAATTCTTTAACGGAATTCGCACAATCCCGCTGTTTTACAAGTATTTTGCCGAAATGAGCCGTTAATTTTAATCTGTGATATTCCATAAAAGAATCATTCTGAATTTCAGGATGATTCTTTTGTTTTATGTAAGACAGGTTCAATAATCTTTGTAGTTTTGCGCGGTTCAGACTGATTCCTGAATAATCGGACAATTACAGATGGCAACAGTAGCAACAAAAAAAGCATTTTTTATCATTAATAAATTTGCGGGTCACCGGCGTAAATACACCGATGAGGTCTATCAAATGGTTTCGGGTTTGCAAAAAGCGGGCTTTGAAGTTGAATTTGCCTACACCAACCACCGTGGCCATGCCTCAGAACTTGCCCATCAGGCGGCTCAACGAGGATTTGATTTGATTGTTGCAGTGGGAGGCGATGGTACTGTAAACGAAACGGCTCGCAGCCTGGCTGGTTCGGGTGTTACGCTTGGAATAATTCCGCGTGGCTCTGGAAATGGCCTTGCACGTGAACTGGGAATACCGATGTCGCTGCAAAAAAGTGTTGAGTCACTTCTAACCGGAAAGCCTAAAATTATTGATGTTTGTGCGGTAAATGAACAACTTTTTTTGTGTACTTCAGGAATTGGTTTTGATGCGCAGGTGGCTGACCGTATGGCAAAAGCCCACAAACGGGGATTCAAACGTTATGTTGAGTTTACGATTGCCGAAAGTTTTGCTTTTAAACCTTTTGGTATTAAAATGGAAGTTGACGGAAAGCTGATTGAGAAAAAAGTTTTCCTGGTAACTTTTGCCAACGCACGGCAATTCGGGAACAACGCCTTTATAGCACCAGGTGCCGATATTTCTGACGGACTGATTGATGTGGTGGTGGTGAATCCTTTCCCAAAAATCTGGCTGCCGGTTTTCGGGCTTGGCTTGTTTGCCGGTTACATTCCAAGGCTTCCGTTTGTGGAAGTTTACAAAGCCGGAAAAGTGGTTCTCCACCACGCAGAAACCGGTATTTATCATTTCGATGGCGAACCCGGGAAAATTGAATATCCGGCTGAAATCACCGTGAAACCGGTTAAGCTTTCGGTGTTAAGCGCAGAAAACACCTGATCCGCGTTATTCAACATTCAGATTGTAGGCTCCTTTCCAGAGAATTTTTCCGGTTTCAATTTTATTTCTTATTTCAATGTATTCGTTGTTAATCCTGCCGGTTTCAACCTTTGTTTTCCCGAAATAGTAATTTTCAGCATCTTCTTTGGCCATTCTCAACAGGTAACTTCCAAATTCAGTTTTTACAACGGCTTCTGCCGGTACCGCGAGAACTGAGTCGCTGTTCGTGGTGATTTCAACGTTCACAAAAGCATTGTTTACAAATTTTTTGTCTGCCTGGTTGATGGTTGCATAACAGGCCGAAGTTTTTGTTTCGTTATCAACTGAGTTTCCTATCGTTTCAAGTGTAGCTGAATAACTTAACGTATCGTTGAGCAGGTTGAACCGGATGGACTGGCCTTTTTGAAGATGCCTGACATCGTTTTCAAAAACATCAATTTTCAGTTTTAGCTGGTTATTGTCCGTTATTTCAGCAAGGTAATCCTGAAGACCGGTGTTTTGGCCGATTGCTGCATCAATCCGGGTGATTTGCCCGTTGATGGGTGCTTTAACCGGGTACGAATTGCTGAAATTGCCCTCTTCAATTTGTTGTGCATTAAGCCCCATTATATTGATTTTCATCTTCAACGCTGCATATCGCGCATTGATGGCTTTGTAATCGCTTTCTGCCTGGATAAACTCTTTTTCGGTTCCCACTTTCTGACTGAACAATTCTTTTGTTCTTTCAAATTCTGATTTTAATCTTTTCAAAAGGCTTGCAGTTTCGGCAAAATCTCGCTGAATTTCTATTAATTCATTTCCCGAAATTGAAAACAAAACTTGTCCACGGCTGATATTCTGACCATTGGTACAATGTATTTTTTCCACCAATCCTGGAATTACCGCACTGATTTTTGCCGTTTCGTTGGCATTGGCAACCAACTTGCCATTGCACTTAACTATTTGGTTGAATGACATGACAATTGGTTCTTTCAATACCATGTTTTCGGTGTTAAACTGACTTTTTGTAACTACAATCAGCGAATCAGTTTCAGGTGTGCTGTTTTCGGTTTTTATTTTGTTACCACATGCGTTAGCCAGCAAAAATATCAGGGTAACAAGGCAAAGGTTTTTAATCTGTTTCATTTTTGATTACTGATTTGAAAGATACATTTGTTCTGTAACTAAAATGTTGTATGATAACACGTTTTCGAGATAATTCATCCTGATTTGTACGGCATTTTCGAAACTGTAGGTAAACTTAAATAAATCAATTTCACCATTTTGAAAACTTAATTGGGTAGTTCTCAAAATTTCGTCGTACAGTTGTTTTCCGGTTGTATTGTAATATTCAATCAATTCCTCAAATTTTATTTTTTCCCGGTTAATTTCATTCCAGCGGTTTTTCATCAAGGCAATTTGATTTTGTGTGATCAGTTGCTGGGCCTCCAAAGCAATTTCCGATGATTTTGCCTGTGCCTGCTGACCCGCGAAAATCAACGGCATCGAAAGTCCTACTTCGAATCCGTGGTAGTATTTTGAATTGGGCTGATGATTGGTCCCGACAAAATAGTTAAGCGAAAAATCGGGGAGGAGCTTGTTTTTTTCAATTCTCAGGCTGGCTTCGCCTGATTGATCCTCCAGTAGCAACAGCCGGTAAGCGGGGTATTGTGCAAGGCTGTCACCCGGGGCGGTGAGAGCAATAAATGCAGGCTGAATGTTGAATGAATCAGGATAGTTCATTAATACTCCCAGCCGTTGCATAATTTTTTTAGTTTGGCTGGTCAGATTCCCCAGTTCAATTTTTGCCTGATGTTGCCGGGCTTTAATGTTCAGCAAATCGAGTTGCGACAGGTCGCCTTTCTGGTGCCTGAGTTCTGCATTTTTCAGCAAAGTGGCGTATAAACTGTCAACGCTTTTATAGAGGGCTGTTTTTTCCAGGTTGGTTTGAATTTGCAGGTAATTAAGTGTAATTTCCTTTTTCAGTTGTTGTTTCTGCATCTCGAGTTTCAACTGCGATTTTAAAGTCTGGGTTTCCCAGGCACTGCGGCGCGCACTGTACAAAGTCGGAAAACTGAATCCCTGTTGAACACCTATAACATTCAGAGGATATCCATTTTCTGCAATATTATTCTGGTCAGTTCCGTAAGTGAATGTGGTTTTGTCGAGTGCATTGGCAACCGGTTTTAACGCTTCATTTTCTTTTACTTTCAATGCGTATGCGCTGATTTCCCTGTTATGGGATAGTGCAATCTCATTCATTTCCTCTAACGTCAGGGTCTTCACCTGTGCATTTGAAGAAAAAAACGGAATCAATAACAGTGCAATTACAATTGCCGAACTGCGTATCACCCTGAACGGGAAAAATCGGAAGCCTTTCACATTGTAAAACACCTCAAAAAGTAAAGGCAGTGCAATCATGGTCAGTAAAGTGGAAGTAAACAGGCCGCCAATTACAACGGTGGCCAGTGGCCGCTGCACTTCGGCACCAGCACCGGTCGAAATCGCCATCGGCAGAAAACCCATTGCCGCAGCACCGGCAGTAAGCATCACTGGCCGCAGACGGTTTTTTGTTCCGGTCAGGATTAATTCCTGCATGTTGGTGATTCCGCTATGCTGTAGTTCTTTCAGGTGTTCGATCAGCACAATTCCATTCAGCACGGCAATACCAAACAAAGCAATAAAACCGACACCTGCCGATACACTGAAAGGCATTCCCCGTAACCAGAGCAAAATAACGCCACCCACGGCCGAAAGCGGGATAGCCGTAAAAATTAATGCTGCGTCGCGGAACGACTTAAAGGCAAAGTGCAGGAAAATAAAAATCAGCAAAAGTGAAATCGGAACAGCAAAAATAAGACGGTTCGTGGCATTTTGAAGGTTCTCAAATTGCCCGCCGTATTCGATGTAGTTTCCTGGTTTCAGTGTCACGTTTTTATTAACCGATTTTTGAATGTCTTCGACAACCGATTGCAGGTCGCGGTTTCTCACATTCACGCTTACCACCACTCTGCGGTGCGTGTTTTCGCGCGATATTTTTGCCGGCCCTTCGGTATAATCTATTTGAGCAAGCTCTTCAAGCGGTACCTGTTCCCCGTTTTTCAGCGGGACAAAAAGCCGGCGGATGTCGGTCAGATCGGAACGGTTTTCTTTTGAAAAACGAACCACCAAATCAAACCGTTTTTCTCCTTCAAAAACAACACCTGCCTTTTCGCCGCCAAAAGCAGTGGCCAGATAACTGTTTAAAGTTTTGATGTCGAGGCCATAATAGGCTATTTTTTCTCGTTTGTAATCCACTTTTATTTGCGGGAGGCCAGCAGTTTTTTCAAGAATTACATCGCCCGCACCCGGAATACCGGAAACAATATTTTTTATCTCGATGGCTTTTTTGTTGATGTATTCCAGATCATCGCCAAAAATTTTGATGGCAATATCGGACCTTACGCCGGTAATGAGCTCATTAAAACGCATTTCGATGGGTTGTGTAAATTCGTAATCAATGCCTGGTATCACCGAAAGGGCTTCCTTGAATTTTTCTGCCAATTCTTCTTTGCTTTCCGCATTGGTCCACGTTTTTCGGGGTTTCAACTTGATGATCATGTCAATTTCTTCCATCGACATCGGGTCGGTGGGAACTTCGGCTGCCCCGATGCGGCTCACAATCTGGTCCACTTCCTGAAAATTGTCAATCAGGATCTTTTCCATTTTGGTGGTCATTTCGATTGTTTTTGTCAGCGAGGTTCCCGTTTTTAAAACTGGCTGAATTACAAAATCACCTTCGTCGAGTGTCGGGACAAATTCGCCACCCATGCGTGTAAACAGAAACCCGATGAAAATGAGTGAAATAACAGCCGCGCCCAACACTGTTTTTTTATGCCCGCACGACCATTTGATGGATGGAATATAAGTTTTATAAGCAATATTCATGATCCACGAAGTAATGCTTCGTTTCGATTGTTTTTCAGGTTTAAGGAAAAGCGAGCAGGCCACCGGCAACCAGGTCAGCCCCAGAATCATGGCCCCGATAATGGCAAAAGAAAAAGACATGGCCATTGGGCGGAACATTTTTCCTTCCACTCCGCTGAGCGATAAAATTGGAATGAATACGATGAGAATGATGATCTGGCCAAAAATGGCTGAATTCATCATTTTTGAGGCACCACTGAAAGCAATGCTGTCCATGAGGCTTGCCCTTTCTTCGCCGGTTACCGAATCGATCTCATTTTTTTGCGTGGTTATTTTTATGGCAATGAATTCAACGATAATAACGGCTCCGTCAATCATGACACCGAAGTC
>JAJUGS010000135.1 GCA_029265875.1 Prolixibacteraceae bacterium | reverse complement strand
GAACTGATTCCGCGCCAGCAATTCGACATTGCCATTCAGGCTGCCATTGGTGCTAAAATCATTGCCCGCGAAACGATTAAAGCCGTGAGAAAAGACGTGACAGCAAAATGTTATGGTGGCGATATTACCCGAAAACGTAAACTTCTCGAGAAACAGAAAAAGGGAAAGAAACGGATGAAACAAATCGGGAATGTTGAAGTTCCCCAAAAAGCATTTTTAGCAGTTTTGAAACTTGATTAAGAAATAGATCATAATAAAAAAGCCGGAAAATTCCGGCTTTTTAATTTACATGATAAGCTTGTAGCCTTTTCCATGCACATTAATAATTTCGACACCGGGTTCATCTTTCAGGTGTTTACGAAGTTTTGTAATGTAAACATCCATACTCCTGGCATTAAAATAATTATCATCAATCCAGATTGATTTCAACGCATAATTTCTTTCAAGAATTTTGTTGGCATTCTGACACAAAAGTTTCAGCAGGTCCGACTCTTTGGTTGTCAGTTTAATTACATTTTCACCTTCGCTGAGCGTTTGCTTTTTGGTATCGAAAGTAAAACGTCCGAGCGTAAAAACCGGCTGTGCATTTTGCAAACTTTCCTGCGATGTACGCCTCAGAATGGCTTCAATCCGCATAATCAGTTCTTCCATACTAAAGGGTTTTGTGATGTAATCATCGGCCCCCAGTTTAAATCCCTCAAGAACATCTTCCTTCATGTTCTTGGCGGTCAGAAAAATTATCGGCACATCCTGATTGACAATCCTGATATCTTTTGCCAGGGTAAATCCATCTTTTTTGGGCATCATCACATCCAGTATGCAAATATCATAATGATCGCGCATAAACCCTTTGTAGGCAGCCTCCCCATCAGGAAAAAGTGAGGCATCGTAACCTTTGGCCACAAGGTATTCCTTTAAAAGAAGGCCCAGGTTTTCATCGTCTTCTGCCAGTAATAGTTTCGTTTTTTGTTCCATGGTTAATTATTTATTTGTGGAAATAATATAGTGAATTTTGTTCCTTTATTCAAAGCACTTTCCACGGTTATTTTTGCATTATGCGAATCTACAATTTTTTTAACATAACTCAATCCCAATCCGAAACCTTTCACATTGTGAATATTACCTGTGGGTACCCGGTAAAAACGGTCGAAAATCTGGGTCTGGTGTTCCTTGGCAATGCCAATACCGTTGTCTTGTACCGACACTGCAATCTGATTTCCGATATTCTCGGTGGTAATTTTTATTTCAGGATTTTCCTTGCTGTATTTCAAAGCATTATCTAATAAATTAAAAATAACATTGGTAATATGGACCTCATCGCCATTTATGATTGCTTTTTCAGCAAGACGTTCGCTAACCAGTGTCCCGTTTTTTGTTTTTACCCGCAGTTCAAAATTGGCAGCAACCGTTTCAATCATTTTATTTACGTCGAAATCCTTGAACTTAAATTTTAGCCGTCCTTCGTTAAAAACCGCCATTTGCAATACTTTCTCCACCTGGTAACTTAATCTTTTTGTTTCCTGGCTGATCACTTTTGAAATATGCTCTACAGTTTGCGGTGTATTGGCAATACTTTTATCTTCCAGCATCTGGCTTGCCAGCGAAATGGTTGAAATCGGGGTTTTCAGTTCATGGGTCATGTTATTGATAAAATCGTTTTTTATCATCGAAAGTTTCTTTTGACGGAAAATTACCATGATTGTGTAAACAAAAATGGCAATCAGAAAGGCAGTCAGAATTACAGTCGGAATAATGGTAAAGCCAGTTTCCCTTAACAAATAACCCGATCGCTGAGGGAAATAAACATACAAATAGTTGGGTTTTGCACCATAAAGGTCGTTTTGAAATAATGCCTGTGCATAAACTTTTTTCTTACCGGGGTTATAATTAGCGTCGCCAAAAATAACCCTGTCTTTTCCAAGATTGGAGTTTTTCACAGCGTACCTGTAATCTAAATTTATGCCTGATTCCGCAAAGGTCAAGGCCATCACCTCTTTTAAAAACACAGTGTCAATTCTGTCCTGAATGGGTCTTTCTTCTAAATAGACTTTAAAATTCTTATACCAATTCATGTCATTCAGGCTTCGTTCACGGGCCAGTTCCTGCTGTTTGTTAAAATCAACCATGCTTTCGATTCCAAAAAATCTCTCTGTTTTTGTAACCACCCCGTTTTCACTGATGTTGATTTCAACTTCGCCTCCAAATTCTCTTTCAAATCCCTTTTTTGAGTAGCTCATCCCAAAACTGAGCGTTCCTTGTCCCTGGCTGCTTTTTGGAAAAACACTGAATTTTTCGTTGGGTAACAGCGAGTTTTGCAATTGGTTATTCAGCGCACTTCTCTTTGCCAGTACCAGTTCATAATTATCCAACTGACCAGCAATTCGTACAAGTGCATTTTTCACCAATTGATTAAATTGCTCTTCTCTGATATCAGAAGCAGTTTTAATCATTTTGGTCTGAACAAGTATTAATCCGGTTAATACAAAAACCATCAGAACAATTAAAGTAATCAGCATTTTACGGCTCATACGGCAAATATAATCTTAATGAAATGTGCTGATTTGCCGGGTTAACATTATTTAACTCCGTATGTTAAAATTTTAATTTATTAACCACCGCCAGTTATCAATTAATTTTCAAATCTTCAGGAAATGTCATTAACAACTTCTTCAATTATCATGGGAAAATATTTGTATTCAAGCTGATGTACCTTACTGGCCACATCTTCCGCCGAATCATTTTCTGAAACTTCACATTTTGCCTGAAAAACAATCGCTCCATCGTCGTATTTCTCGTTAACAAAATGAATGGTAATTCCTGATTCTTTTTCTTTATTTTCAACCACTGCCTCGTGAACTTTCATCCCATACATTCCTTTTCCGCCATATTTTGGCAAAAGCGCCGGATGAATATTAATGATTTTAAATGCTTCGATCATCGAAGGTGGAATCAGCCATAAAAAACCGGCCAACACAACGAGGTCAATATTTCTTCTTTTCAGTTCATCAACCACAAAAGTGGTGTTTATCAATTGGTCACGACTAAAAACAAAGGTTTCAATACCGAATTGTTTAGCTCTTTCCAAAGCAAATGCCTTTGAATTATTAGACCAAAGTGAATCAACAACAATCCATTTATTATCAGCAAAATACTCGATTATATTTTGAGCATTTGTTCCCGAACCTGAAGCAAAAACAGCGATTTTCCTGATGTTCATTTTAACAATTTATTAACCCGTGGAATTCTTGAATAATTTGTTCAAATTTAGTGGTTTGCAACAATCGAAAGTTAACAGGCTATTATCTTTTTTGAATTTTTTCTTTGAGATATGCTTGTTAAATGTATTACTTTGCACCGAATTATTTGTAAACAAAATTAAGTATTAATTAAAAATTAAAATTATGTCAGACGTTGCAGCAAAAGTAAAAGCTATTATCGTTGATAAATTAGGAGTTGATGAAAGCGAAGTTGTTCCATCAGCATCATTCACCAATGATCTTGGAGCTGATTCACTTGATACAGTTGAACTGATTATGGAGTTTGAAAAAGAGTTTGATCTTGCTATTCCGGATGATGAAGCAGAAAAAATCTCAACTGTTGGTGAAGCAATCGCACACATCGAAGCAGCTATTAATAAATAATCAAAAAAACACATTTTTTATTGTATGGAATTAAGGCGGGTAGTAATAACCGGCGCAGGGACCATTAACCCGTTGGGAAATTCGGTTGCCGAATTCTGGGAGAACCTGAAAAATGGGGTCAGTGGTGCTGCACCGATAACAAGGTTCGATGCTTCAAAACACAAAACTCAATTTGCGTGCGAAGTAAAGAATTTTGATCCAAGCCTTTACATGGACAAAAAAGAGGTACGCAAACACGATTTATATACACAATTTGCGTTTGGCAGTACCGCACAGGCTATTCAGGACAGTGGTTTGGATTTGGAGAAAATCGATCACGAAAGAGTAGGCGTAATTTGGGGAGCAGGTATTGGTGGCCTTCAGACCTTTTTCGAGGAAGTCAGGTCCTACAATGAGGAAAATCCCAGGTTTTCGCCGTTTTTTATTCCTAAAATGATCGCCAACATTGCCGGTGGGCTTATTTCCATCAAATATGGGTTCAACGGTCCGAATTTTACTGCCGTAAGTGCTTGTGCATCCGCATCACACGCGATGATTGAAGCTTTTAACATGATTCGCCTCGGCAAAGCCGACATTATGATTACCGGAGGATCGGAAGCAGGGATTAACGAAGCGGGAATGACCGGGTTTACCTCCATGAAAGCCGTTTCGACCAGAAATGATGATCCGAAAACCGCATCACGCCCGTTTGATCTCGATCGCGACGGGTTTGTAATGGGTGAAGGATCTGCTGCTTTTGTTTTCGAAGATTATGAAAGCGCAAAAAAAAGAGGTGCAAAAATTTATGCTGAAGTAGGCGGAGGCGGTATGTCAGCAGACGCATTTCACATGACAGCTCCCGACCCTGATGGAAAAGGTGCACGACTGGTAATGAAATGGGCCATTGAAGATGCCGGATTGAAACCTGAAGATATTGACTATGTGAATGTTCATGGCACCTCAACACCACTGGGTGATATTGCCGAACCAAAAGCAATCCTTCAGGTTTTTGGAGAACATGCTTACAAACTAAGTATCAGTTCAACCAAATCGATGACCGGGCACCTCTTAGGCGCAGCCGGGGCAATTGAAGCGCTCGCAAGTGTCCTTGCCCTTCAAAACAACATCATTCCACCCACCATTAACCATTTTACCGACGACCCTGAAATCGACAACAAACTCGATTTCACTTTCAATGTTGCCAAAGAAAGAAACATAAAAGTTGCTTTGAGCAATACTTTTGGATTTGGTGGTCATAATGCTACAATGATTTTTAAAAAGCTTTAAGAATCTGTGGTTAGAAAAATAGTACAACGAATAAGACTCTTTTCGTCATCACGAAAAGAGTTTTATTTGTTTTTAAAGAACCTGATTGGCTTTTATCCCCAAAATTTGAAGCTGTACGATCTTGCATTTGTACATAAATCAGCATCAGTTGTCGATTCCCGCGGAAATTACATCAATAACGAACGGCTCGAATACCTGGGCGATGCGGTGTTAAGTGCCGTAATTGCCGATTTTCTTTACAACCGGTTTCCCCAGGAAGATGAGGGGTTTCTTACAAAAACCCGGTCGAAACTGGTAAACCGCTCGTTTCTTACAAAACTCACTTACGATATGGGGCTGAACGTTTATATCGATTCAAACACCACAAAAAACATCGACAACAGCCATATTTATGGCGATGCACTGGAAGCCCTGATCGGGGCTATATACCTCGACAAAGATTATAGTGCAGCCAAATATTTTATCACAAAACGCATACTTTCAAAATTTGTCAACCTGGCTGAAATTGAACAAAATGACCTGAACTTTAAAAGCAGGCTGATTGAATGGAGCCAGAAAAACAAAAAGGAACTTGAGTTTGACACCACCGAAGAAATCAACGAAAGAACCAAGCAGCCAAAGTTTACTGCGGTGGTGATAATCGACAATGTAAAAGTTGGTACCGGAACAGGTGCTTCGAAAAAAGAAGCACACCAGAATGCAGCCCGCCAGACACTTGAAAAACTCGAGGAATTTTAAACACCCCAGGCATTCCAACACATTTGAAAAGTATTTTCTATTTTTGTCCCCTTATTTAAATCTGAATGAACAGCTATCTTGTGATTTCACTGGGTTTTTTTGCCCAGCTTTTATTCTTTGCCCGTACCATCATTCAATGGTTTAAATCGGAAAAAGCCGGAGAAGTTATTTCGCCCGTAATTTTCTGGCAAATCAGTTTACTGGCCTCGGTGATTATGCTTACCTACGGAATTCTCAGAAACGACTTTTCAATTGTACTCGGCCAGATTCTTGTGTACAGCGTTTATATCCGGAACCTTCAGTTAAAAAATGCCTGGAAAAAAATCCATTTTCTATTCAGGATACTGGTGATAATCATTCCTGTAATCTATGTATTGTGGCTGATTTTCGGCGAAAAATATAATTTCTCTTCAATCCTGAAAAACGAAGACGTGCCGCTTTATTTATTGATTTGGGGAACTGCCGGCCAGGTAATTTTCACATCCAGGTTTTTGTATCAATGGATTTACTCGGAATTTAAAAACGATTCGGTTCTGCCTCTCGGGTTCTGGATTCTCAGCACTATTGGCTCGCTAATGATTTTTACCTATTCTATTCCGAGAATGGACCCCGTGCTTTTTGTTGCACACAGTCTCGGTTTTTTTATTTACACACGCAATATTTTGCTTTATTATGGAAAACGCGGACTATTTTCAAGGTTGGCGAAAATACCTTTACTCGACAAACTTGTGACAAAAATCTCTGACCGAATCCGATAATTAAATATTCCATCCTGAAATAAATTATCTTCGTCAATTAATTCCAACAAGCTTAATTTTAAAATGATGCCTGATAAAAACAGATACATTCAAATTGAAGGCTGGTTATCAATAATCGGCAATACTATTCTTTTCGGGATAAAATACTGGGCGGGGGTTGTTACAGGATCGCTCGCACTAATTGCAGATGCCTGGCATACACTGAGTGATACAATCTCTTCGGTAATTGTTTTAATTGCCGGCAAAGTATCGCATAAACCTGCCGATGACGACCATCCTTTCGGACACGGAAGAGCGGAACATATTGCCACAATTATTATAGGGGTTTTGCTCGCAATCATTGCTTTCGATTTTGTGGTGAACGCAACCGAAAAATTAGGATCGCGTGAAATGACAGTTTATGGAACAATCGCCTGGGCAGCCACAATTACTTCGATAATTGTAAAAGAGTTAATGGCACAATATGCTTTTTGGGCAGCCCGTAAAGTAAAATCATCAATATTAAAAGCCGACGCATGGCACCACCGTTCCGACGCGCTTTCGTCTGTTGTCATCATGATCGGGATGATTGTCGGTAAGTTTTTCTGGTGGACTGATGCCGTGCTGACATTTATTGTGGCCGCCATGATTGGTTACGCAAGTTATCAGATTCTGGCAAAGGAAATCAAAGCACTTCTGGGAGAAAGCCCTTCGGTTGAATTGCAAAAAGAAATCAGGGATACAGCGCAGAAATCCTGTAATCAGCCACTGCATTTGCACCATATTCACATCCACAACTATGGCAACCATTCCGAATTAAGCTGTCACATCAGGCTACCTTCCCAAATGCCATTGCATGAAGCACACGAAATATGCACTTTGGTTGAAACGGCCATTAAAAGCAGGTTCGGTTTTATTTCAACGGTGCATCCTGAGCCGATTGAGGGTTGCCAATACGCCGAATAGCCCCAAAACAATCAATGGGCAATTCAGCAAAATTGCCCATTGATCTTACAATGGGCACCACGAATTTGAATAATTCCTGGCCGAAAATTCTGCACAGATTCTAAAACAGATTTTTATGTCTGAATTTGTTTATTTTTGCTCCCACTAATCTCACATTAAAAATGTACCTGGTTTCTAAAAAATATATCGTTCCCGAAACAGAGGTTGCCGAAATAATCAAAAACAATCCTTTGTTGCTGCTTGTGCTCGAAAACTTCGGCATCACAAAATTTGAAAAAGGCATCACTGTATTGGAGTTATGCAACAACACCGGGATCAACGTAAGCTTCTTTACACTGGTTTGTAACCTGCACAACGGTTTTTATATCGATAACCCCGGAAATATTTCTGCCGGCGACCTGCCGGTTATTATTGGCTATTTGCAGCGAAGCCACGAATATTACCGATCGGAAAAATACCCCGAGATTTCAGGTTATATCAAAGACCTGCGCAACGCAGACAATTCCAATATCCTTCAGATTATTGAAACGTATTTTAACGAGTATTTTGAAGAAGTGAAGGAACACATTGAATACGAGGAAAAATCGGCCTTCCCCTACTTTTTTGCATTGATGGAGAAAAAAATTTCCCCGGTTGCCGATGATTATTCAAGTACCGAATACAAGGAACATCACACCGATATTGAAACAAAACTGAATGACCTGAAAGATTTGTTCATTCATCATGTTCATATAAATGACAAAAACCGCATTCGCCGTAAACTGTTGAACAGCCTTTCGGAGCTTGAGTTTGAACTGAAAGTACATTCACACATCGAAGACATGATTCTGATTCCGCTGACCAACAAAATAGAGCAGGAGCTTAAAAATGATTAAACCGGTAATCAATATCGGGATCATTGAACCCTCACCAATTCTGGCTGAAGGCATTGAGAGTCTTTTACTGAAACTTCCGTTGCGGATCAATATCATTCCTATTCGCGATTTTGACGATATGACCTCCAAAACTTCGCTGCGCAACCTCGATTTTCTGATGATCAATCCCGCCCAGCTATTTAACCGGATCCGCCAGGTAAAAATGTTCCGGTTCGAAAATCCAAGAATCAAATGGTTCGCGATTGTTTTTACGGTTTTTGATAAAGAAACCCTCTCAAATTTCGACGAAATCATCTCGATTGATGATACAAGTGAAACGATGCTGAAAAAGATTCAGAAACATATAAAAAATGGTGGAGACAAAAATTCAAGTTCACTGTCTGATCGCGAAGTTGATGTTTTGAAGGAAATTGTGCGCGGACGCTCAAACAAGGAAATCGCCGATGTGTTGAATATCAGCATCCACACAGTGATGAGCCACCGCAAAAACATCATGCAGAAAACGGGTATTAAAAGTCAGGCAGGACTTACCGTTTATGCACTCACCAACAATATCCTCAACGTCGAAAATCTTTGAATAAATCATTAGTTTTAGTGATTTTACCGGTTAAAATTCACCTGTTTTAGTGATTGTTGCCGATCATTGCCCAAACTATTTTTGTTCCCGGATATTAACTAATAATTGATTAAAATGAAATTCTTTCAACTACTTACGCTCATTTTCATATTTCCCGTTCTTCTCAATGCACAAACCGATTCTTTGAATAATATTTATCTGAACACAGCCGACCAGATGCTCGCGAATAAAAGCAAACTCAACATTGGCGGTTACGGCGAAGTGCATTACAACCAGCCGTTGAACAAAAACAAAAAAGACCTTGGTACGCTTGATGTGCACCGCATGGTACTTTTCTTCGGTTACAATTTTTCTTCGAAAACCCAGTTTGTAACCGAAATTGAAGTGGAATATGCCAAAGAAGTCTGGGTTGAACAGGCTTTTCTTCAGCATAAACTGAACAGTTGGGCCAATTTCAAAGCCGGGCTGCTGCTGGTCCCGATGGGAATTATTAACGAATACCACGAGCCCACCACTTTTAACGGTGTTGAACGGCCTGTGATTGACAATAAACTGGCACTTAGCACCTGGCGCGAAGTGGGCGCGGGCTTTTCGGGCACCATTCTTCCTGCATCGCTGAAATACCAGTTGTATGTGACCGGCGGGTTAAACGGCTATGATACAAAAGCCATTTTCAACGGTTCCGCCGGTTTGCGCGAAGGACGCCAGAAAGGCTCAAAAGCGTATGTAAATTCACCTGCCTTTTCGGGAAAAGTGGAATATTTCGGCATCAAAAACCTGAATGTGGGACTTTCGGGCTACCTCGGAAAATCGCAAAGTAAACTCTACAACAATCTCGCCGACGACAATACTGCCGGAATTGCCAAAGCCGATTCATCGGTGGTGGGGATTTCGATGGTTGGCGCCGATGCACGCTACAACCTGAAAGGACTGGAATTACGCGGGCAAGTTTATCTTGTCAGTCTTTCGAACACATCAGAATACAATGTTTTTACAAAAAACGGTCAGAAAAACAACGACCTCGGCAGTAAAATGACCGGTTATTATGTGGAAGCCGGGTACAATGTTTTGCAGACGGTTGCCAAAACAAAAATGGAACTGGTGCCGTTTATCAGGTACGAATTTTACAACCTGCACCAGTCGGTAACAGCGCCGGTGGTTGCAAACGATGCTTATAAAAACACCGTGATTACAGGTGGTTTGACCTGCCGGCTCACCAAAAATGCTGTTTTGAAAACCGACCTGCAGTGGACAAAACCGGCCAGCACCGGTGAGTGGTCGAAAGTTTTAAATGCCGGAATAGGCGTGATGTTTTAATATGAAACTAATTCTTGCATTCCTGCTATTTGTGATTTTTGGTGACGCCGTTTTTACCGAGGCAAACATTAACCGGAAAAGGCTGAACAGGGAGATTGAAACCCGGTTTCAACTTTCAGAGTTCGACCTTCGGAAAACAGAGCTTTCTGCGACAGCTCACGGCGACACCGAAAATGGCATTTTCTGGAACATTGAAAGTAAAAACGAAACCGTGGGATTTGTTTACACCGGGAGGGTTTTCAGTTGCTGCAAAAACGGCTGTACAGCCGGACAGCCTTCAGCACCTGGCGAAATGGCAGAGTTTTTTGACTATTTCATCCTTTTCGATAAAACAAAAAGTGTGACAAGTGTTGTGGTTTACAACTACGAAGCCACGCACGGCCAGGAAATTACCGCAAAAGGCTGGCTCAAACAATTTGCCGGGTACAACGGCAGCCGCAACCTGGTGGTGGGCAAAAACATCGATTCCATCAGCGGTGCCACTATTTCGGTTAATGCCATCACCGACGATATTGCCCGAAAAACAGCGCTGCTGAAAAGTCAGAATTAGATCAGATATTTTCCTTTTTTCAAATCCGTTTCTGTAAAGTTGAGCAGGAACGGCTTTTTTATTCATAAAATGATATCGATTCAAATTGGTCTGAAAGGTGAAAATTTATTCGCCATGCGCCCATTCTGTTTCACAGATTTCATTAGCTTTGTCACGAGCAGTACAGAACAGTACAGCTCAATGAACAAAACTAAAAATTGAACCGATGAAACAACCACAATCAAAAGTTTCGCTTGTCGAAAAAATTGGCTACAGTCTGGGCGATTTAGCTGCCAATCTTGTATTTCAAACTTTAATTACCTACCTGGCTTTTTTCTATACCGATATTTACGGATTGAAAAACAACGACGCATCCATCATCATGCTGTCGGTGGGTTTGGTGGCAGCTTTTCTGTTTAACCCCATCATCGGCGCCATTGCCGACCGCACCAAATCGCGCTGGGGCAAATTCAGGCCATGGATATTGTTTACCGCCATTCCATTGGGTGTTATTGCGTTGCTGGCATTCAGCACGCCTCATTTTTCATACAAGGGCAAAGTAATTTATGCCGCTGTTACTTATACACTTTTGTTACTGATGTACGCTTCAAACAACTTGCCCTACTCGGCATTAAGCGGCGTTTTAACAGGTGATATGGCCGAGCGCAACAGCATTTCGTCCATCCGGTTTGTGGCAGTAATGTTTGCCCAGTTTTTTGTGCAGGTTTTTATGCTGCCCATTATCGAATATGCCGGGCATGGCGACAAAGCCGCTGGTATTGAAGCCGTGATGACGTGGCTGGCCATTATTGGTACTGCCATGCTTTTGATTACCTTCTTCACCACCCGCGAAAGAATTGTACCCACAGAGGCACAAAAATCAACACTCAAAGAAGACCTTTCAGACCTTGTAAAAAACAAACCGTGGATTATCATGCTGGTAACCACAATCCTGATTTTTATTACCCTCGCCATGAAAGGGGGTTCGTATGTTTACTATTTTAATAATTATGTCGATGCTGCGGCCCTGACCCGTTTTATCAGTCCGATTACCAGTTCGCTTACCGCCATCGGAATCAACTTTTTTGGTTCAGACCCGATTTCAGCAGGTTTTGGATTATTTAACGCGGGCGGGATTATTTTTATGCTCGTGGGTATTGGATTCTCTAAAGGCCTTGCCGACAAATACGGGAAAAGAGATGTTTTCTCTTCAGCTCTTTTTGTTTCGACACTTTTCATCCTCTTTTTCATCTTCTACAAACCCGAAAGCGTG
>JAJUGS010000341.1 GCA_029265875.1 Prolixibacteraceae bacterium | reverse complement strand
GTAACGCCCGAACCCGAAGCGTATTATGGTTTTGGCATCATTTCACGCTTTCTATCGAAATATTCTTCGGTACTGAAAACGGATGTGGCAGCCCCCGACAGTGTGCTGATGTGCAATGCGGTGAAAAGTCCGGGAGGGGTTTTATCGGTGTTTCTTGTAAACAAATCAGCAACGGAAATCGAAGTTGAAATCAATTTATCAGGCGAAAATAACGCCGAAATGCATCTGTACCAGGTAAGTAAAGCAATAATCAACACACCCGGATTTGTATTCGAACCGGTTGAAAACGTCGTTGTGGAGGATGTCATAAAGTTAGTTTTACCGCCAAAAAGCATCAGCACCTTAAGCGAAAACATCTTGAATAACAACGACAAAGGAATTGTTTTAAATTGACAAATCATTCAAATCAATTCAACTGATTTAAGCATATTTATTACTTTTCAAATTCACGAGATTTAGCGTAACAGATTATCTTGTAACCAGATCTTTACCAGGCGTAAGAATCCAGATTTGTGGCATGAATCAGCACAACCAGTTGAAATTGAGATAGAACTAAACCAAAAAAAACAAAATCAAATCAAATGATTAAACGTAAAAAAACCTTATTAAAAAGGCAGATGCCAAGATTCATTTCTAAACCGAAGCCTGCATTGCTGCTAATTTTCATTCTGTTCCTATTGGTTTCGGCAGGTACAGCACAAAACAACCTGATAGTAAATGGCGGGTTTGAAAATAAAACAACCGGCTGGATGGTTTGGGGCGCCACACTGAATACCACCACTGATGTACATTCGGGCACGGGCGCAGCCATGGTTACCAACCGCAAAAATCCATGGGATGCCATTGTTCAGGATGTTACTTCGAAATTGGTAAACAACCAGATGTATAAACTTACTGCCTGGGTTAAGTTTCCAAAAACAACATCAAATTTCAGGGCTACTTTTCAACTTGATAACGGCACAAATAAAAGTTATCTTGGCTTTTTGCGCACTGCAAACCCGGCGGTTGGCAGTTATGTGAAGTATTCCGAGATCATAACTATTTCATGGACAGGAACCCTGAAAAGCGCACAAATTTATTTCGAAACAGAAAGCGTGAACGGAGTTTATTCCGATTACCTGATTGACGATGTTGAACTCGAAATCTATACTCCGCCAGCCGATATTATTCAAACCGGGGAAGGTTGGAAAGATATAAAAAGTACGATGCTCATCGGCGGCTGTGTTACAGATGGTGTTAAAAACTATTTTAACAGCGATGCTGCCAAAGCTCAGGTTTTAAAAGATTGTAATTCGGCAACTGTGCAATGTTATGCGGCCTGGGGAAGATGGGACGAGAATAAACGCCATGTTTATCATGTCGATGAATTTACATCGAGGGTTCGCGAAATGAAAAAACACAACATGACAGTGACGGCTCACATGCTCATGGGCTGGGACCAGTATTTCCCCGAGTGGTTCAGGAAAAACGACTTTCCGGCCGATACCCTCGATGCTATAATGAAAAGCTGGATAAAAACAATAATTAAATACCAGGGAAACGATACGGTTGTTGATGTTTGGAATGTAGTGAACGAAGCAATCAGCTGGAACGGAAAAGGCGGTTACTGGCCGTTAAGCAATCCAGATTTTAACTCGGCCTGCGAATGGCAGCGAATGGGCTACGAACCCGATGCCTCGGGTCTTACAGGGACTAAATTTGTAAATCCGGAACACCCGGTTTATATCCGAAAGGCATTTGAATACGCCCGCACTCAAACCAACAAGAAACTAGAACTTCGCGATTCAGGTTTTGAATTCCCGACCGATGCAAAATACAATGCCATGTATCAGTTGGCGGTTCACCTGAAAAAACTGAATGTGCCGGTTGATGTTATCGGGTTTCAGACCCACATCGATATTGAAAAGAATTACGACTGGGAAGGGTATTCCAACAACATAAAACGTTATATCGACCTCGGTTATGAAGTAATTATTCCGGAGGTCGATATTGGCGATGTGGCAAAAAACTGGAGCGAAGAAAAGGCCGAAAAACAAAAGTTACAATATTACAAACTGGTTACAGCAGCAATTAAAGGCGGTGCAAGCGACCTGCAAACCTGGGGATTTATCGATAATCCTTCGAATGGATGGAGAAAGGACGAAAATGCCTTTCCATACACATTGAACTATGAACCAAAACCCGCCTACTTTGGTGTTAAAGAGGCATTAATTGACATGAGTTCGGTTCTTTTTTGGGAAATGAACACAATTGTTGACAACAAAATGCCCGATGTAATGAAATACAACAATTTCGGGACTCTTGCCAATTTCGGGACTCCAGTGCTGGTTACGGGTTACAAGTCAAAAGCAGTTCAGTTCGATGGCGTCGACGATTATATTTCAACCAGCCAGCTCAAACAAAATATTTCGGACGATTTTACATTTACATGCTTTATGAAGTCGGCAGTAACAACTTCTGCTGTTATTGCCGAACTTTTTTCTGACACAAATAAAACCCTGAAATTGGGAATAAACGCTGATGGTAAAATATATTTTGATTTCAACGGCGAATCTGTTTTAACCGGGCCAACGGCGGTAAACGACAATTCGTGGCACTTTTTGGCCGTGCAGCGCGAAAGCAATTTGTACAAATTGTATATCGACGATTCGGCTCCAATAGCACAAGCGAAGGGACCTGACCTGACAATCTGTAAACTGGCCCTAGGCGCAAAATCAGATGGCACACTTGCTTTTCCGGGCGCTATCGACGAGGTAAAATTATATGACTGGAAAATTGAAGAAAACAGTTTTGTACGCAATTATGGCCCGGCAGCACCTACAAAACTAACCATTGTACAGTCTTCTATATTAAAACTACGGCTTACCTGGACTGACCAAAGTACAAACGAAAAAGGATTCATTCTCGAACGTAAAGCAAGCGGCGAAAACTGGGAAGAAATAGTCAAACTGCCAGCAAACACAGTTGCTTACAACGATGTTCTGCCAAAATACGAAACCGAATATTCATACAGGATCCGGTCGTACACAACAGCGGGTAAATCGTTCGAATCGAATGTGGTAACTTATACTACACCCAAAGACCCATCAACCGGGTTAATTGATAATTCAGAGGAAAATTCTTTGTTGGTTTATCCAAATCCGGCTCAAACCCAATTGACAGTCCATTCCGAGGCTGGCTCATCAATCAGAATTTTTGATATTCACGGGAAGCTGATATTGGTCAGGAATAACTGTAGTTCAACTGAAAGTGTTGATATTTCAGGATTTACCCATGGGCTGTACATCGTACGAATGGATGGTAACTTAAAAACCGGATTGGTAAAATTTATGAAAAATTGATTAAAACTTCAGAAGTAATTTAAAACCAACATGAAATGAGCCCCGATTTATTGGGACGAATTCCATGTCGTTGCAAATGCAGATTAAAACAATGTATTGATTACGAAATATTTAGAAACAAGATTGAAAATTTTATACATGAAAAATAAAATAGTTGTCATCGGCAGTTCAAATGTCGATTTAATCATGAAAATGGACCACCTCCCCGAAAAAGGTGAAACCGTTACAGATGCCGAATTTTTCCAGGTTTATGGCGGAAAAGGCGCCAATCAGGCGGTGGCGGCAGCG
>JAJUGS010000129.1 GCA_029265875.1 Prolixibacteraceae bacterium | reverse complement strand
CCTATAAAAAAGCTTATATAGATTTAACAGATGACGATCCTGAAACTGATTCTTACAAAGATTTGAAAGTTGCACAGTTTTACGATTTAACAAACCCTACTTCTGTTTCGAATTTTAAAGACGGGCTGTATAAACACCAGAATTATTTCAGAAGAAACCGCGATTTGCTGATTATCAGTATGGTGGGTTTTTATGGTTTGAATATTATCGATGCCAGTGTGGATGCGCACTTTTTTGATTTTGACATCAGCGAGGACCTGACAATGAATTGGCAGCCAACAGTTCAACCATACAGAAAAGAACTGGTTTATGGCTTGAATTTCACTTTTAATTTTTAAGTTTGAAGAATGACTAAAAAACAAACCATTATAATAGCATTGCTGTTTGCTGTAATCAACGTTTTTGCACAGGCAGAACCTGAGCTAAATAACATTGAAACAGCAGTTTTAGCAGATAACGATACTGTGGCGCCGGTTATTTCGGTGGATGAAGAAGAAATCAGCGTTTTTTCGGCACGACTTGATAGTTTTAGCCAGTCGTGGGAGGTGAAAAATGCTTTCAGGTTAGATACACTGGATTATCATTTGGTTGATGAATACCCCAAAAATATTCCCGATTCAATTTATGTCCATCGGCTTCAAAAGGCCCAGCAGGTAATCGATCTTTCTTACAACCCTGCGGTATTGAGCTTTATCAAGATGTACACCGAACGGAAACGCGACCAGGTGGAACGTATGCTGGGGCTTTCTGACTATTATTTCCCGATGTTTGAAGAGTTTCTCGACAAACACAACATGCCGCTCGAATTGAAATATTTGCCGATTATTGAATCTGCCCTCGACCCCAGAGCTGTTTCAAGGGCAGGTGCCGTTGGTTTGTGGCAGTTTATGTTCGGGACTGCCAAATTGCTCAACCTTGAAATAACCAGTTTTGTGGATGAACGCCGCGATCCGGTAAAGTCATCGGAAGCAGCAGTTTTGTACCTGAAAAAGCTTTTTGATATTTATAACGACTGGTACCTGGCCATCGCTGCCTACAATTGCGGACCAGGTAATGTTGACAAGGCAATCAGGCGTTCGGGCGGGAAAACAGGGTATTGGGAAATATATAACTTCCTGCCCAAAGAAACCCGCGGTTATGTCCCTTTGTTTATTGCCGCAACTTATGTGATGAATTTTTACAGCGAACACAACCTCACACCCCGCGTTCCGGCCATGCCTACTGCTGTTGACACCGTGATGGTGAACCGTTATCTTCATTTCGATCAGATATCATCGGTATTAGGGTTTAATCACGAAAACCTGAAAGCTTTAAACCCGATGTACCGGAGAGGAGTGATACCAGCAACTGCAGAAAAATCATATCCACTGGTTTTGCCGCATGATAAAGTGCAGGAGTTTATTGATAAAGATTCATTGGTTTTTGCCTGGGAACGCAGTAAATATTTTCCGGATAATAAACTGGCCGGGCCGGTTGAAAAAAATGCCGGGTATTTTGTGCCTGATGATGTGAAAGGCAAATCGAAAATCACATATACCGTTAAGTCGGGTGATACGGTAGGAGGGATTGCGAAGAAATATCATGTCAGTATTAACGATCTGGCTTATTGGAATAACATCCGGAAAAATATGATCAGGGCAGGGCAAAAACTGGCCATTTATGTACCTGAAAAAAACAAGGCAAAATACGAAGCTTCTGAACCGAAAACAGAGAATGCAAGTTCTGCTGTTGTTGCGGCTGCCGTTTCTTCCGAAACATCGGATGACTTTGATTATTATACTGTAAAACGTGGCGATACGCCCGGTGAAATTGCGCGACAATTCGGAATGAATCCCGAAGATATCATGTCTTTAAATGGAATTTCGAGTGATAAAGGTTTGCAAATTGGCCAAAAACTAAAGGTCAGGAAAAAAATCTGAATTATTCAGCCAGTTTCAGCAATTGTGCAGCCAGTTTCCGGCGCGAGTATTTTTCATAAGCTCCGGGGTCAACATTGAGTTTTCCGTTTTTATACAGCGAATAATAGAAAGCGACAGCCTTTTTTATTTCCGCTTTATCCCTGAAACTAACCGGAATTCCGGCTTTTGTTTCATGCAGAATTACCGAAAAATCAGCATCGGCAGGGCCCAACGCCAGAATTGGCCGTCGTAATGCAATGTATTCATACATTTTCCCGGGGAGAATACCTTTTGCGTTGGGTGCATCATTCAACGGAAGCAACAGAACCTGCGATTGGCTTAATTTATACAACCCCTCAGAATGAGGCAGATGATCGTGCATTTCGATGTTTTCTTTCAACCCGTTTCTCTGAATTTCAGTAATCACCGATTCGTCGGTTTGGCCAATCAACCGGATGCAAAGTGCTTGCTTAAATTCAGCATCCGATTTTGCCATTTCACCCAAAACTTCCCAAAGCAGCGAGGGATTCCGGTCTTTATTAAATGCACCGAAATGGGTGATTGAAAACACTTTATCAAGCGGAGGAAGTTCGAATTGGTAGTCAAGCGGATCAAAACCATTGTTGATTACTTCCACTTTCCGGTTGGCAATTTTTTCAAGACCGGCAGCACAACCCAGACTAACCGTAACAACATGGTCGGCATTCAAAAGAACCGTTTTTTCAAGTTTCCGGTGTATTTTATCGGCCCATTTTGTCAGGCGCAGTTTGTGGTAAAAATCAATATCCGTCCACGGATCACGAAAATCGGCAATCCATTTTATGTTGAATTTCTTCTTTAAACCTAACCCGATCAGGTGCATGCTGTGTGGCGGCCCTGTGGAAATAATCAAATCAACAGGATATTCTTTCAGGTAGGAAGAGAGAAATTTGATGGACGGACGGACCCAGAATTTTCGGGGGTCAGGAATCAGAAAATTGCCCCTGATAAACACCGATAGACGGCTTTTCCAGTTTCCGTCTGACGCTTCTGAAATATAGCCGGCCTTGAATTTGGTGCCACTTTTTTTACCGGTCAGTTTGCGATAAAAATCATACGGTTCCCAGATTGGCGTTTTCAGTTCAACTATTTGCGGGTGGATTTCTTTGAGAAGACTTTCATCCATGACCGAGGGGTCAGGATTTTCGGGCGTGTAAATAATGGGTTGCCAGCCCAGTCCGGGAAGAAACTTCGACATTTTGAGCCAGCGCATTACGCCACCACCACCGCTGGGCGGCCAGTAATAGGTGATGATGAGCACTTTTTTCATGGAAGAAAATTAAAAAGAAAACCGGAAATCAATTTGCTGCTTCCCGGTTTTGATATTTAAATCTTTGCAAACAGGTTTTTGTAACTGACCTGTTGCCCGATAATGCTGCTCAGCTGACTGATGGCAACACGTTCCTGCTCCATCGAGTCGCGGTAGCGAATGGTTACCGAGTTGTCTTCCAGTGTCTGGTTATCCACAGTAACGCAGAACGGCGTTCCGATGGCATCCTGGCGGCGGTAACGTTTCCCGATTGAATCTTTTTCGTCGTACTGACAGTTGAATTCAAATTTCAGGTCGTCGATAATCCGGCGGGCAATTTCGGGGAGCCCGTCTTTTTTCACCAGCGGCAAAACAGCCAGTTTCACAGGGGCCAAAACCGGAGGGATTTTCAACACAACGCGTGTGTCGTTTTCGAGCTGTTCTTCGCAATAAGCGGCTGAAAGAACCTGTAAAAACATGCGGTCGACGCCAATTGAGGTTTCCACCACAAACGGAACATACGATTCGTTAAGTTCCGGATCGAAATAGCGGATTTTTTTCCCTGAATATTTTTCGTGCTGCGAAAGGTCGAAATCGGTGCGCGAGTGAATTCCTTCCACTTCTTTAAAACCAAACGGGAATTTGTACTCTACGTCCACAGCCGCGTTGGCGTAGTGGGCCAGCTTTTCGTGAACATGGAAACGGTAGTTTTCGTCGCCAAAACCCAGCGCTTTGTGCCAGTTCATACGGGTGGTTTTCCATTTTTCGAACCAGTCGAGTTCGGTGCCGGGTTTTACAAAAAACTGCATTTCCATCTGTTCAAATTCCCTCATGCGGAAAATAAACTGGCGGGCCACAATTTCGTTCCGGAATGCTTTTCCTATCTGGGCTATTCCAAAAGGTAATTTCATACGGCCGGTTTTCTGCACATTCAGGTAATTCACAAAAATTCCCTGGGCCGTTTCGGGGCGAAGGTAAACTTTCAGGGCACCATCGGCAGTTGAACCCATTTCAGTTGAAAACATCAGGTTAAACTGGCGCACTTCGGTCCAGTTGCGGGTTCCCGAAATCGGGCAGACAATTTCTTCATCAACAATAATCTGGCGCAGCTCGTCGAGGTTGCCATCGTTCAGTGCTTTGGCAAAACGGTTGTGAAGGGCATCCCATTTCTGCTGGTTTTCCAAAACACGCGCGTTGGTTTCGCGGAACTGTTTTTCATCGAAAGCATCGCCAAAACGTTTGGCTGCTTTTTCAACTTCCTTGTTGATTTTATCTTCGATTTTGGCCAATTGTTCTTCAATCAGGACATCGGCGCGGTAACGTTTTTTCGAATCTTTGTTGTCGATGAGCGGGTCGTTAAACGCATCGACATGCCCGGAAGCTTTCCAGATGGTGGGGTGCATAAAAATGGCAGAATCAATCCCGACCACATTTTCGTGAAGCAGCACCATGCTGTCCCACCAGTACTTTTTGATGTTGTTTTTCAGTTCAACGCCATTTTGCCCGTAATCGTAAACAGCGCCAAGGCCGTCGTAAATTTCGCTCGACTGAAAAACATAACCGTATTCTTTGCAGTGTGCAACCAGTTTTTTGAAAAGATCTTCCTGTGCCATATTGTTTATTTCGATTTTGAAAATTGACGCAAAAGTAAAATATTAATGCTTTACAGTGGAAGGGTTCATTCAAAAAGTTGTGTTTTTAGCTGAACAAGCCTTTGAAATTTAACAGGTTGTTCAGAACAGGTTATTCAACCTCTTCAAAATCGACGTATTCGCCCCTGCCTTGTGATTTGGCACGTTGATTTTGCTGGTTGAATTCAATGGTAACTTCACCCGGATTCCTTGACGAACGCTGACTTTGCCTTTGTTGCTCGTTGATTTTGTCCTGCATGTTTTTTATCCCTTTGTTCAGAACAAACGGCAAAAGATAACGTGAAATAAAACGAAACGCATAATAAACCACCACGATTATTACCAGCGTTTTTATAAAATTGGTCAGAAATAATAAAACCGAAATCATCATTTTTTATCCTTTCAGGATTTTTGTAAAGCGCAAATTTAAATTTTTTGATTCAGCAGAAAGCGTTGTAATCCATAATTTACCATTGTATTAAAAAAAAAGACGGAATTGCCCGTCTTTCTATCGCTGTTTTTGTATAGAAACTATTTGTGGGAAACGTCTCCTCCGCTTGATTCATCAATATTTTTTACCGATGGGTTTCCGTAATAATCAATATCTCCTCCGCTGCTGGCATTTGCTTCGAGTTCTTCTGAAACATTGACGGTTGCATCTGAACCGCTGCTGACACTCACTTTGCAAATCACGCTTTCGAGGTTTCTTGCGTCAAGATCGCTGCCGCTGCTTGAGCTGGCAGTGAGATATTTCACTTTTCCGGAGAGGTTTGCATCTGAACCGCTGCTTGTATCCACTATCAGGTTTTTATAAAAAACATCCATGGTCAGGTCGCTGCCGCTACTGGCGCTCACTTTCAGATCATCGCCTTTTAAAGTATTTTCCGATTTAACATCTGAACCGGCAGATGCCTCAATACTTTTAAGTTCTTTAATGGTTACATAAGCTTTTCGTTTTTCGTTGCCCGACCAGTTAAACCAGTTGTTTTGTTTTACATAGATTTTTAAAACGCCATCTTCAACTTTGGTTATTATTTTTTCAATAATGTCTTCGTCGGCAACAATTTTGACTTCTTCGGTTTCCCCCATTCTGATATACAAATCAATTCCGGAAGAAACATCAATTCCATTGAAACTTTTCCCGACATTGCGGGTTTCGGTTTTTTCAGCAAATGCTGCTGTTGAAGCTGTTAAAAGGGTAAAAACAAAAAAAGAGAAGAGAATTTGTTTCATAGTTTTCTTTTTTTCTGATTAAAGTTTTTTAAAGGACGACACTTGCAATCAAAAGTTACAACGCTGCTAATTTTTTATCACATTTCCACCCGAAGATTTTTCAATTTCAGTACCTGATGGCTCACCCGTGTAAAAGAAATTTGCCCCGCTGCTGACGCGGGCTTTCAATGTTTTATTCACCTTCATCCAGATATTTGCCCCGCTGCTGGCCCGTATTTCGGCATTTTCTGTTGTCAGCTCGGCAGCTTTTACATTAGCCCCCGAACTTGATTTTACTGAAACTGAATTTGCGTGACCCCCGAGAAAGATATTGGAACCGGCATTGGCCGCAATTTCGGCATTGCCCGCCTCAATTGTCAACCTGATATTGCTGCCGGCAGTGGCTTTTAGTTTCAAATCACCCAGTTTTAAAGTGGAATCAGCAAAAACGTTGCTGCCGGAAGAAGTTTTAATTTGCTCAAGGTCAGGAACGGTAATCTGTACTTTTAACATTTTGGCATTTCTGAGCATTTTGGTGGTGGTTACATTCAGTTCCTCTTTGTCCACCCAAATATCAATGTGCTTATGCAGGTTTTGGTCGGCAATCAGCACCACTTTGGTTTCAGGTCCCTGGTTGATGTAAACATTCATCCCGCGACTGACATCGAGCTTTTTAAAATTGTCCACTTCGATGGTTTCTTCGGCTACATTTCCATCGCCTTTTACAGAATCAAGCAAACAGGAATTTAAAAAGACTCCTGAAAGGAGCGTAATAAACAGTATGGCAGCTTTTTTCATTGGATATATAATTATAAGATAAAAAACAAATCTCCCGGATTTTACGGTCAACCCAAAATTAGGATTTACAAGTTCAAGTCAATTATTTTTTCGCTGAATGGCGAAAGTTTACCGGTAAATAGTTGTTACTCGTGATTTTAATCTTTTAGCCGGTAATTAAATGACTTTTGTATGAAGATCGAAAACTTTGAATAATACCATAAAAACTTAGTTGAACCAAGAAAGTCGGGTAACATGTTCGCAGTGAACAAGTATGCCAATGTCTTCTGATCTGGGAGTAATTTATGAGCAATTTGAAGGAGTTTGAGGGTTAACAATTTAAATACCAATTTGTACTTAAAATTATTCAATATGCATCAAGGGAATTATATTAAAGATATTCAAATGTTTACAATATAATTGTTATTCCAAGGGTGCCACCTGCCAATACGGTTCCTCCACCAAATTCGAGATTAACACCCAATTTATCGCTGAAAAAGTATCGGCCACCAACATGTGCGCCCAAACTAAATCCCCCCGATCCGGAACCTGAATAAACAAAATCTCCTGAACCCTTGTATTTTGTGTTCCAGAAATAGTACCCCAATGTAGCTCCGGCATATAAATCCCATTGGTCTGGTATACTCAGCACTTCGTTAAAATGATAACTGGCAATTCCGTTCAGACCCGAGATTGTGTGTTTCCATTTATAGCTGGAATAAGTTTCTGAATAATTTTGAAAAGAGAGAGCCCCTCCTACAGTAATGTTATCGGCAACAGGATGTTCGTACTTTACAAAAACAGGAACGCCCCAACCTGAAAAGCCAACACCAGCCGTTAACATTTTTGTCTGATCGGTAAATGGATTAAACTGGGCGAAACTTGTTGCTGTTACAAACATTGAAAAAACGAATAGCAGAATAAAAATTTTTCTTTTCATGATAATTTATAGTTAAATGGTTAATGAATTTTCACATGTTACAATTAATATAATAAGGTATAAATTACTTAAAATGTTTTAAATAATCAAAACATATTTTAGCCTTATAAGACATATGTTTTATTAGAGTGATGATAATCAGAGAAATATGGTATTTGGTCCAATTTTGGCAATGACCGATCAAACCCTGTTTCTACAGTTTTTTACTTTAAAGCAGGGTGTGATTTTTTTTGTTACAGAAGGAACTTAACAAAAATCGCTTTGGCCTGTTTAATAAATATTAACGTAACATATTCAGAATAAATAATACTGATAATGAAGAGGAATTTATAATTTTGGCGACTCCGGTTTTCCGGAGTTGCTTGTATCAGAAATAATTGAAAAGATGAACAGAAAGAGGATTTTGATTGGGGTGGCTGTTATTTTGGTGATTTCAGCCGGTATTTTTGGATTCAGCCGCGATGAAAAGAATTTTGTGGTAGCTAAAAACCTTGATATTTATTACACATTGTTCAGGGAACTGAACCTGTTTTATGTAGATGACGTGAACCCGAACAAGCTTGTAAAAACCAGCATCGACAAAATGCTTGAATCACTTGATCCCTACACAAGTTATATTCCTGAAGACCAGATGGAAGATTTCAGGTTTATGACAACAGGCGAATATGCCGGAATCGGCGCGCTCATCAGCAAACAAAAGGATAAGATTGTGATTGCCGAACCTTATGAAGGATTTCCGGCACAAAAATATGGTTTAAAGGCAGGTGATATTCTGCTGGAAGTGGAAGGAAAATCAACCAGCGGAATGAATACGGAGGACGTAAGTAACCTGCTCAAGGGGCCGGCCAATAAACCGGTTAAAATAAAGTATGAGCGTTATGGAGACAAAAAGCCAGTTACTGTTGATGTGATTCGCGAGAAAATTACCATTGGTGCAGTCCCCTATTATGGAATGCTCGATAACAATACTGCTTACATCAGGTTATCGAATTTTACTGAAAACTGTGCTGCCGAAGTGAAAAAGGCATTTACTGAACTAAAAAAGAATAATCCTCAGGCGCTGGTTCTTGATTTACGTGGAAATCCGGGAGGTTTGCTCAACGAGGCTGTGGATATCGTAAATATTTTTGTGCCCAAAGGATCAGAAATTGTTAGTACAAAAGGAAAAGTAACTCAGTGGGACAGGGTTTATAAGGCAACCTCAGAGCCCCTTGATACCACTATCCGGATTGCAGTTCTTACAAACAGCGGGTCGGCTTCGGCTTCTGAAATTGTCGCCGGGGCTATTCAGGATCTCGACAGGGGAATTGTGGTGGGAACCCGTACTTTCGGGAAAGGCCTTGTACAAACAACCCGCGATTTGAGCTACAACACAAAACTGAAAGTTACAACCGCTAAATATTATATTCCCAGCGGACGCTGCATCCAGGCGCTGGATTATGCACACCGGAATGAAGACGGAAGCGTGGGTTTAATTCCTGATTCGCTGATATCAGAATTTCAGACAAAAAAAGGTCGAAAAGTTTATGACGGAGGAGGGGTAGCCCCCGATGTAAAAATTGAAAGTGATATGGTGAGCAATTTAAGTATAGAATTGATCAACCAGTTCCTGATTTTTGATTTCGCAACCCGTTTTGCTGCTGAAAATCAGACAATTGCTGGTCCGGAAGAATTCCAGATATCGGAGGATACTTACAAAAAATTTATTGCTTTTGTAAAAGAGAACAATTTTAAATATGAATCAGATTCTCAGAATGAATTTGAGGAACTGGTGAAACTTGCCAAAAGAGAAAAATACTACGGTCTGGCTGAAAAGGAGTTTGAAGCATTAAAAACCAAACTTCAACCTGATTTCGAAAAAGATGCTTTACAGTTCAGTGATGAAATTAAAGAGTTACTGAAAGATGAAATCGTATCGCGCTATTATTATCAGAAAGGAGCTATTAAGGCTGCTTTGAAGGATGATAAAGGGTTGAAAAGGGCGATTGAAGAACTAAATTCACCAACAGCTTATGCTGCCAATTTTACCCCCGGGAAAGTAATTCCTGCAAAATAAAAGATGATTTTCCTTATCAGAAAAAACACCGGGGAGTTGCCAGCTTTCCGGTGTTTTTTATTAGACTGTTTTATTTGCGTTATTGCTGTTTTTCCAACTGATTAAAAACAGTATTGAAATCAGAAACAGCGGGCCTGAGATGGTCAGGTAAGTAATAAATGGAAATCGGCCCCTGAAAAAAATGATGTATGCAAAACCTAATACTGCAAATGCTATTGTCCCGATCCATTCAAACCTCCAGGCACCCAAAAGCAATAGAATAAGTACAAATGAAGGAATAAGGTGAATCAGGAATGAAGCAATGTTTTCTGCAATTGTTTTTTCGGAACTGAACGAGTCGAAAGCAAACAAGCTCACAAAAAGAATAAAGAAAATTGTCAGGATTCTTGGCGACCAATAAACAGCTTTATTCATTGTTTTAAAAATTAGTTGCTGGTTTAGGTACTAAGTTAAGCCGATTATATATATTTTCAACCGAATTTTACTTAAACCAAAAAAGTCAGTAAAGCCAATTCTTCGGAAATGAAAATTTATTTTGCAGGATCAATCAGGGGAGGAAGAAACGATGCCTCTCTATATCGTGAAATCATTGATTTTCTGCGCAATTTTGGCGAGGTTCTTACTGAACATATCGGTGACTTAAATCTTACTGAAATTGGCGACGACGGCCCGGATGACAGGTTTATTCACGACCGTGACCTTGAATGGCTGCAGTCGGCTGATGTTTTGGTGGCTGAAGTAACCCAGGTTTCGATGGGTGTGGGATATGAAATCGGGCGGGCCGTGGAAAGCGGTAAAAAAGTACTTTGTTTGTTCAGGCCTGGTGAAAATCGAAAGCTTTCGGCGATGATTGCCGGTTGCAGCAAAATTGATTTGGTAAAATATCAAAGTTTTTCTGAGGCAAAAACAATCATAACTGATTATTTTAAACGTAATTTTATAAGCAGTTGATAGCATAACAAGGCATTTAATACACAATAAAATTTTTCAAAAAAAAATACTTATGGAAACAAAAAGAGAATTTCTTAAAAAACTTGGTTTACTGACAGTTGGAGGCATGGTTGCCGGTTCGGTCAGTCAGGCAAAAGCGGTATCATCAGTTACCAGTTCACCGGCTGCAAAGAAAAAAGTGGGTCTGCAGCTTTATTCACTGGGGCGCGAATTGACCCAGGATGTGCCGGGAGGATTAAAAAAAGTAGCTCAAATAGGTTACTCAACCGCAGAACTTGCAGGTTACGGTGGCGGTAAATTTTATGGGGCTGAGCTTGCCGAGTTTAAAAAAATGGCAGCCGATGCAGGCTTGAAAGTGACCGGTTCTCACGTAAATCCACCGGTTCGGAAATATACTGCAGAAAATAGAGGTGAAATTGCCGATTTCTGGAAAAAGGCGGTTGAAGACCATGCAAAATTGGGTGTAATTACGCTGGTTCAGCCCGGACAGCCGTCGATCGAAAGCAACGATGATGCAAAAATTGTGTGCGAAGTGTTTAACCAGGCGGGCGAAATTGCCAAAGCTGCCGGCATAAAATGGGGCTATCACAACCACAGTGGCGAATTTCAGAAAGCAGTTAAAGAAGAAGACAAAGGGAGACGTGGCGTTCAGGGAGACATTATTTACGATCTGTTGTTAAACGGAACCGACCCGAAACTCGTTTTCTTTGAAATGGATGTTTACTGGACTGTGATGGGGCAGCAGGACCCGTTGGATTATTTCGAAAAATATGCCGGCAGGTTCCCTGTTTTGCACATAAAAGACCGCTCAATTCTGGGGCAATCAGGCATGATGAATTTTGAAAATATCTTCAAAAAAGCTTACGAAAAAGGCCTCGATGAATTCTATGTTGAACTGGAAGGAATCAGAAGCGGAATGACACAATTTGAAGGGGTGAAGTTATGCTTCGATTACCTGAATAAAGCACCATTTGTAAAATAAATGTTTGTGAGATAAAGTACTGGCCGGCACTGTTTTTCTGGTGCCGGCTTTTTTTGTGATTTGGGGTAAAAGTCAGTGACAAAATGCTTCCGGTTTTATTACCATTTCAAGATAGGGATAAGCGGGCTCTGAAAACCCTGAATTTCGGTACAAATGTTCACCATCCGTGGTAGTATGCAACGACAGTTTGCTGATTCCCCTCTTTTTTGATTCGGTAATAAGTGCTTCCAAAACAATTCCCGCGTACCCTTTCTTTCGTGCTTCCGGGATCGTGTACATATTCAGGATATCACCCTCAGAATAAACAGAACATGAAAAATCACCGGGAATACTTTTTACAACCACTGCTCCAAAACTAACAGGTTGACTATTCTCTTTAATTAGAAAAGCAAAAAAACGGTTAGCTGAAAGCTCGTTTCGGAAATAATTTTCCAATTCATTTTTCAACGCATTTTCCCGGCTTTTGTGAGTTTCACCCTGTAGTTCTTTCAGATATTCAACACGGTACTCAACAAAAAGCGGAATATCGGTTTCTGTAATTAAACGAATCTCAGTT
>JAJUGS010000418.1 GCA_029265875.1 Prolixibacteraceae bacterium | reverse complement strand
TGCCCTTTTCAGAATGATATCCTTTGCATATTCGGAGTATTACTTGTCACGCCCAAGAAAGAAAACGTCAATCTCATCAATTGCCAATTTTATGTCGTAAAGGCATTTAAGCACTTTTTCGTTCATACAAAAGCTTTTTTTCACGGTCAACCACTTTTCTGAAAATTGGATTTTTTATTGCCTGATTCTCCACCAAATCCACCGGTCTTTTTAAAATCTCTTCCAGCTTCTCTTTTAAATCCATATAGTTATCGAAATATTTCATCAAATCAACCTGATTGAATTGAATAAGCATGTCGATATCACTTGAATAATTGAATTCATCAGTCAGTACCGAACCAAACAGGTACAACTCTTTCACCTCATGTTTATCACAAAGTTCAAAGATCCGGTCCTTATTTATTTCAATGATGTTCATATCGCAAATATATTAAAATACCGATAACAAGCTGAACTTCATCAGACTGACAACTAATCTAAACATGTAAAAAAAGGATGCCAACTTTCCATAAAAATGGCATCCTTAAATTACTATCCATATCTTATCACTGACAGGACAAATGAAATATTGGATTAATAATCAGATGATTTTAAGGCATTGCAAGTGCTGAACAACTCATCCCTCTTTGCAATCATGGAATAAAGGGGAAGAAAGACTCTCTATTTGTTTCTTCTGATTTTTTCAGGATTTTGGCGACAATCAAAAACGTCGGTAATAATCACCTGGTTATCTGTGATTTTTGGTCCAAACAACTTTCATGTTACCATGTTTGTGTTTGTACTTCAACATCGTCCTGCGCAATTAGTCTTCCGTCAGCAATATCTTTATTCGCCTTTTCTGCTCTTTTTTTTAATTCAGCAACCGAAAACCGGGGCAAATCCGGTCGTTTGAGCGCCCTGTTTATTAAATCTTCAACTTGTTGAAAAACTTCTTCATCATTCAGAATAATCAGTTGTTCAATGATATTGAGTTTTCTTTCCTGCAAACCGGCTGTTTCCATAATCCTTTTTTTACAAAATTAGAACAATCTGAATCGACAAACCAATTTATCAATTTTAAATTTAAACCGAAAATTTTACCGCACCACCACCACCCAATCTCTTTCTAATTCAACCGGTGGATGTCCAATGGAAACAAAGCCTTTTCCCTGAACCGATGTAATTGTTCCATCCTGCATTGCGCCTCCCTCGCGCGGGTTAAACCATTTTACGGAAAAGGGTTTTTCGCCGGGCAGATTGATTTTGGCATTTTGCGTTCCGGCAGGCAGGTAGGCAACAATAATTTCACCCGGTTTTTCGAGACAAAAAGCACCTTTTTCATTTACCAGCGAATTGTTAGGCTGCATCTCTTCCAGTGGAAACTGCTTTATAAATTGTGTGGCAATGGTTGACTGTTTCCACCAGTTGTCGCGGCTGCGGAAATCTTCGCAGGTGAGGTCGGTGTGTGGGTAGCGATAGCCAAAATACCATTCCACGCCTGCCCCGCCGGCCAGCAACGAGCCCCACAAACATTCATTTCTGACTGTATCATGA
>JAJUGS010000157.1 GCA_029265875.1 Prolixibacteraceae bacterium | reverse complement strand
GCCGGAATGCCACTCCCAACACACCACGAGGAAGAAAACAAAAGCCATGCAGTGAACCAGTCGGCTGAAGCATTTTTTGAATTTACGTATCAGCTTAAACGAAAACTGTTTATAAACGCCGGGGTGCGGGCAGTATTCGATATGTACAATCTTACAAATGAAGCTGTTTTTGCCGGCGGCGATCCCTCAACGCTGGGATATCTTACCGGGAATGCGCCCAATGTTTTTTTCAAGCCTTCTGAATTACAGGAAATCAGTAAAAACACGTTGTCTTTTACCGGAAAGGCCGGAATTCAATATAAAATGAATGAGTATGGAAATTTCTTTGTGAACTATTCACGTGGGCGCAGGCCGAATGTTTTGCAATTTACTGCAACCGGAGAAGAAGAAATTATAGATGCAGAGATACTGGATAATTTTGATGCAGGATTCAAAGGATCTGTTTTAGAGAAGGTTTATTTAGATGTGGTTGGCTTTTACCAGCTATACAAAAATTTCCAGTCAACAGCGTGGATTGCCGATCCTGAAAGTGGCGAGTTCAACTACAAAACTGTGGATGGTGGCAGGGCAACAACTTACGGGGCCGAAGCTTCTGCAGAAATTGCCATCATAAAACAACTTAGTTTGTTTGGAAATTATGCCTGGCTGCACACAGCTTTCGATTCAACCAACACCGACGGATTACAACAGGAATATGCTGGTAACCAGTTTAGTCTGGCACCCGAACACAGTTTTACAGCGGGGTTGAATGCCAAACTGAACGTTACCCAAAATCTGCAATTTTTTGTTTCTCCATCATATTCCTGGAAAAGCCACATCTGGTTCACTGATGCCAATGCCGAAGGAATCGACCAGGAAGCTTACGGTTTGTTGAATATTAACGGAGGTGTTAAACTCGACGATCCGAAACTGGTATTTTCTGTTTATGCAAGTAATCTGCTGGATGAAAAATATGTTACAAGCGGCGGAAATACAGGAAGCCTGTTTGGCATCCCGACGTTTGTACCGGGTGCGCCCCGGATGTTCGGGGGAAAAATTACCTGGAGTTTTTAAAAATTTTGAATGAACAATTTAATGAAGGGAGGTTTTAAAGCCTCCTTTTTTATGTAAAACGGTAAAACTGAAAATACGATGAAATTGCTAAATTGCGTCCATTCAAACTAAACCGGATGGACTATTTTAAAGGCATTTTCTCTAAACCCTGGATTTACATTCTCATCACAGTAATCGGGATTTCTGTTAAATTTTACAAGATCGATTATAAGATTTTCTGGTACGACGAAATTGCCACGGTTGTTCAGGTTGTTGGGGCCGACAATGTTTTGCAGATTGACGATTCGAAACTGAATGAAATTGCACCAGTCAGTCATTATACCGGGTTGCTGACCCACAAGGATGCAAATTATAAACTGGGTGACGAATTGAAAAGCCAGTTGAAAAACATGAACCTTAATCCGTTGCATTGCATTTTGTTGTCGTTCTGGTATCGAGTTGCAGGCGACGGAATTGTGGATTACCGGCTTTTCAGTGTTTTGGTCTTTCTGCTGACGCTTCCATTCTTGTTCGGCTTGGCAAAAGAACTTTTCCGATCTTCTCAGGCAGGTTGGATTGCTGTGAGTTTGTACTCGGTTTCGCCATTTATTCATTATTTTGCGCAGGAAGCGAGATATTATATACTCTGGGCATTTTTACTGGTGGCAATACACTATTATCTGATCAAATCAATCAAAATCAGTCATGTGAAATATTTGGTCGCGTACATTGTTTTCAGTGTTCTTTCGTTGTATGCTTCAATACTTTCGGGACTGATGATTTTGGAACATTTGATTTTTGTTTTTATTCTTAAAAAAGAATTCAGGATTAAATTTCTTGTTGCTGCAGTTTTGATTTTTTTGCTCTATTCACCCTGGTTTTTCTATGTTTTTGCGCATCGCGATGAGGTTTACCAGGCATTGTCATGGCACAAATTTGAAAATGTACCTTTATGGGCGCCGCTGCTGGGACTGGTTTTGGGATTGATACGCACCTTTTCGTTTTACCTGAATTACACCCTTTTCTGGGACGATGTTTTTAACAATATCACACCAGCCATAAAATTGGAAACAGGATTTAACCTGTTGATTCTGGTTTTAATGATCGTTGCGATAATTTCAGTCATAAGAAGAGAGAAAAAAGAAACAGCGTGGTTTATTATGCTGATTTTTATCCCTGGGCTCCTGTTCTTTTATGGTCTCGATATTGCCAGGAATGCCATCACAACACATTGGTGGCGGTACTATATTTTCAATACAATTCCGGTGGTTTTACTGTTTACTTATCTTATTTCGGGAAACTTACAGGTCAGAAGAATTTTCAGTTCTGCCATTTACCTGGGGCTGGTTGTAATCAGCATTTATTCAGTGTTTACCATTTCGAAATATCGTTACTGGTACCTGGGCGGCGACTGGGAACAGGAGTTTGTTGACAATGCAACACTGTTATCAACCTCAGAAAAACCACTGATGATTACCGATTTTATCAGGTTGAACAGCCCCTGGGACGGGCCGATGCATTCGATGGAAGTGTTGGCAAACTGCAATTCTGAAAAGATTGATGTTTTACGTGTCTCGCCTGATATTCAGGGAATAGAAACAATGATTCCGAAAAATATTTATACAGATATTTTTGTGATTTACGCGTCTGACGAGTTACTCGAAAATCTGAAAAACCAGTTTGGCGAAAGGCTGGAAATACTTCCGGGAGAACAGGGACCGCCGCGTTGGAAAGTAAATTTGTCCTCTGGAAATTAGTGATTTCCGGAGGAGAATGATTTCAGATTTGCTTAATCACGGAGAAGAAAATCTGGCATTCTGGTTGTTTCAATCTTTTTTGGCTATTTTTGAACCCGGATGAAAAGATTATTGAAAATATCATCGGTTGTTTTGATTGCTGCCATATATCTGTTGGCAGCCAATGTTGTAAACAATGTTTCTGTTTTACAGATTCCGCAGCAAAGTAATAAATCAGAAAATGCAAGCTTTGTTTCAACGGCATCGATGAACCTTTTTTGCTATACAAACGAACAGACAAACAAGGTTAATAATCCTGTAACACCGGTGATGAATCTGTTAAAAATCAGTCACAATAAACTTGCTGACGATCCGGGAATCACCAATAAAATTTACAAAACAAAATATACCCGTTATTCCCTTTTTTCGGTCAACCTTTTAATTGAATTGAAAATCACGAACCTGCTTTATCCATTCAATTACTTCCGATAATCCATGAGTTTTAAATAACTCCCTGTATTCAAACAGTTGCTTAACACGAGGTTGGGCAACAAACAAGTATTTGTAAAATTTAAAACTTTAACAATGGATTTAACATCGATTATTATGGGAGTTGCCCTTTTGGCGCTCTTTGCCTTGCCATTTATTTTGATTGGAAGGGCCAGTAAAAAAAATAAAAAACAATTGATTGACAAATTGTCAAAACTAGCAGAAAAATATGGTTCTGTCATCAAAGAATCAGATCATTGCAATGATTTTGCAATTGGCATTGACACAAAAGAAACGATACTTTTTTATCTGAAAAACGGAAATGAAGGGGAGAAATCGCAGGTTGTAAAATTGAGTGATTTTAAAGCAACAAGAATTGTGAACCTGAGTAAAACGTTGGGCGACAATGGCGCAAAAACAACCGTGACTTCGAAACTGGCTCTGGCCTTTGTCCCGGTAAACAAAGATAAGCCTGAAATTCAGCTTGATTTTTATAATAGTGAAGATAAAAACCAGGTTACCAGCGAGCTCGAGTTGCTGAGTAAATGGAACCAACTTGTAAATCTGAATTTGAAATAATTCAATATCACTCAATAGTTTTCATTTTTTTGAAGCCGGGCAAATTGTCCGGCTTTTTTAGTTCTAAAAAGGAAAATTGAACTGAACAACATGAATTTCGGGATGATTGGGTTTGTAACATCGAAATTGTTTAATGTTTTTATAATGCGTGATAGAGAGCAGATTTGAACTGGTATATAAAAGAAAAAAAGATTAGAATTTCGGACGCTTTTTGAAATGATTTACAAACCCCTTTATAAACTGTCAAAAGAAAAATTCTAATCTTTTGGTGACGATTACTGAATTACAAGTATAATGCCAAAATGTTAATATATTGTTTTGCAGTATTTTAAGATTATTTTTGATTGCCCTGTAAATTCAAAACAGGAAAATAATCTCAATATCCGACAAAAGTTGTTTGGAGTTAAAGTTGAAAGCAGCACCCAACATAAAACAAAAGGAGCCGGATTTTCATCTGACTCCCTGATTATCTTAGAGCGGGAAACGGGGGTCGAACCCGCGACCCTCAGCTTGGGAAGCTGATGCTCTGCCACTGAGCTACTCCCGCAATTGCCCCGCAAATATAACAAATTACTATATTTCGCAATTAAAACTTATGAATTATGACCGTCCTGAAGTTTTTATTTTCGCGAATTTTAATTGTTTTTGCGGTTCTGCTTTTGGGTTTGATAGCATGTAATCCTGTTGTTTTTGAAAACGTCAGGAAAAAAGATTTGAAAAAGGATGTGGTTTTTGAAACTCAATACGGCGAAATCGTTTTCCGGCTTTCCGATGAAACTCCGCTTCACAGGAATAATTTTCTGAAATTAGTCAATCAGCATTTTTACGACAGTCTTTTGTTTCACCGTGTAATCAATCATTTTATCATCCAAACCGGCGACCCCGACAGCAAAACCGCCAAAGCAGGCGCTCCGCTTGGCGAAGCCGATCTGCCTTACACTATTCCGGCTGAGTTTAAATCCAATTTGTTTCACAAACGCGGTGCGCTGAATGCTGCCCGCGACGACAATCCCGAACGCGCGTCGAGCAGTACACAGTTTACTTTTGTGCAGGGCCGGGTTTACACCGACAGCACCCTGAATATGGCCGAAAAGCGGATCAACGGCTGGCTGGCTTTCAATAAGGTGCTTCATCAGCCTGAAAACAAAGAAATTGCAACATTGTACGAAGGTTTGCGAAAGCGACAGACAAACCCCGACAGTCTGGTGCTGATGGGCAATAAGATAAAAGCATTGGCCGATGAGGAACTGAAAAAAGGGATGCTTTACAAAATTCCGGAAGAGCACAGGCAGGTTTACAAAACGCTGGGCGGAGCAGCCCATCTCGACCAGAATTACACGGTTTTTGGCGAAGTGGTAAAAGGCATGGATGTAGTCGATAAAATTGCGGCTGTAAAAACCGACAGTCTCGACCGGCCGGTAAACGATGTAAGGATTATTTCGGCAAAACTGATTAAACGAAGAAATTATTAAACTACCATTCCATTTCTCAGTTTCAGGTGCTTTGTAACACACTCCGGCAGTTCTTCAGGAATGTGGGTTACAAAAATCATCGAACAGCCCGATTTTTCAGCAATCAGGTTCAGCAGGTTTTTCAGCATTCTTACATGGCTTGCATCCAGTCCTTGAAATGGTTCGTCTAAAATCAGTAATGGCGGATTTTTTACCAATGTGCGCAGAAAAAGCACCACGCGTTGTGCCGAAGTGGAAAGCTCGCCAAACAGTTTTCCGGCAATCTCAGAGTAACCTGTCAGTTTTAGCCACTGCCGGGCCACATCAACCTGGTAGCCGGTGGGTTTTTTAAACGAACTTTCAGCATCCTGAAAACCGGTGCAAATTACATCGATAACCGATTGTTTTTGCGGAAGATACTGGTGCATTTCGGGCGATACAAAACCTATGCGCGCTTTGATATCCCAAATCGATTCGCCCGTTCCTTTCTGTCGGCCAAATAGCCTGATGTTGCAGCCATAAGCTTTCGGATTGTCGCCAAAAATAAGGTTCAGCAAGCTGGTTTTCCCCGAGCCGTTGGGCCCTGTCAGCGACCAGCGTTCGCCAGTATTTACCTGCCAGCAAATATTATCCAGAATTTTTCGGGTGCCATATTCCAGCGATACCCCATTCAGAAAAACCAATTCCTGAAAACTGCTGTTTTGCCAGTAAGGCAGTGTTTGTCCTGAAAATTCAGGTATTTCAGTATTACTTTCAGATTCAGGTTTGGAAAATATACCCTTTGACTGACCGTTTTTCAACACCATAAAATTCTTTACCGAAGGTGGAAAATCAGCAGCGGTAAGTCCCGTCAGAACAAGTGTGAGGCCGCTGCCATTCAGATTTTCGAGCATTTGGGTGAGCAGGTTTCGCGATGTGGTATCAAGCCCGGTGTAAGCATTGTCGAGCACCAGTAAATCGGGTTCGCCGGCCAGCGCTTTAACCAGTTCCAGTTTTCGTTGTTCGCCGTTCGATAGATTGATAACAAAACTGTCGGTCAGCATATTCAATCCGAATTTTTTGACGAGTTTGAAAGCCAGTTCCGGGTTTTCGCATTTAGCCAATTCATTTTTTACCACCGGTAATAGTTCGGTGTCGATTTTGTTCCACCGTTGCTGCCGGTAAACTGCCTGTCCGTTCGAAAGAGTCAACGAAGCGTGAAACGGAACAAAAGCTTTCTTCGCAAAAACATCGGCACCAGTAATGTCGCCCGAAACTGGTAAAAGACCAGCAATTGCTTTTGCCATCACTGTTTTACCACTTCCGTTGCTCCCCGATATTCCCAGAATATCACCTTTTCTGATCTCAAAATCAATATTTTTCAACAAAATTGTAGTGCGGATTTTAACCGAAGCATTGTTCCATTTCAGCATTTCAGAAAAATGAATTTATGTTATTTAACAGCACAATTTTAGCCATAATCCTGATATTTCTGTTTGAAAAGCATCTTCAGAACCGGTACTTTTGATTTTATAACAGCAACGTTTTAACAGATGTTTAAGCGAATTGTATTCAAAATAGGTTTGTTTTTGGTTACGCTGAATGTTTTTGCCCAGGAAAATAATAGCTGGCAAATCGATTTCCGTACCGATGTTTATTCGCGACACCTTTGGAGGGGTGACAGGTTGGGCGATGCTCCGGCCTTTGAACCCGAAATTTCATTGTCAAAAGGCAAATTTGGGCTTACCATGTGGGGAGCCACCACTTTTGATAACAGCTACGAAGAACTCGACCTGATCCTGAATTACCAGGTTCTGCCCGCGCTCAATCTGGTACTCTATGATTATTACAATCCGGTTCCGGGTGAAGAGAACAACTACTGGAATTATGCTGCTGAAAAACTTCGCCATACAATTGATCTGACGGGCGAATTTGAAAAAGAAGGATTTCCTCTTACTGTTTTAGCCAGCGTTTTTTTGTATGGCGACAAAGACAGGGTGGATGGGAAAGAACAGTTTTCGACTTATATCGAACCGGTTTATCATTTCAAATTAGCCGGGAAAGATTTTAATGCTTCCGCGGGTTTTACACCCTTCAGTGGTTATTATGCTGATAATTTTGCATTTGTAAACCTCTGTTTTGCTTTCAGCGATTCTTTTACCATTACTGAAAAGCTGGAGCTCCCCATAGAATTAAAATTTTGCACCAACCCGCATACAAATGATGCCTGGTTTGTAGTTGGAATTGGAATCAGAAACAGGTAATTATCGTATATTTCAAACTGATAACTAAACCTTGCCCTATGAGAAATATTTTGTTTTCAGTCATCATTTTACTGCAGTTTTATCCGAAAATTTTACAGGCTCAGGGAAACGACCAGGATAAAGGTCAGGTTGGCTATGTTCCTTCAAAAGAAAACCTTGAAAACCGTGAATGGTTCCGCGATGCCCATTTTGGGATGTTTATCCACTGGGGTGTTTCGAGTGTGTTGGGTGAAGAAATTGGCTGGGCACTGAGTGGACAGGACATTAACAAATACCGCGAAAATATCCACGTTTTCAATCCTCAGAAATTTGATGCAGCAGCGGTTGTAAAGCTGGCCAAAGATGCCGGGATGAAATACATCACCTTCACCACGCGGCACCACGACAGTTTCAGCATGTTCAATACAAAATATTCCGACTGGAGCATCGTGAACACGCCCTATGGAAAAGATGTGCTGAAACAACTTTCCGAGGAATGCCAAAAACAGGGAATCAGGCTGTTTTGCTATTATTCGCTCGCCGATTTTTACCGTGCCGATTACTGCCAGGGAAATGTAAAAAAAGCAACCGGAATCAAAGGCGAATGCAACTGGGATGAGTACATTCAGTTTATGAAAAACCAGCTGACCGAAATACTAACCAATTACGGCACCATTTCAGGCATCTGGTTCGATGGGCATTGGGACCAGGTGGAAAATTTACCGGGCGGGAAATACGGAAAACAAATGCGGGCATGGCATTACGATGAAATTTACAAACTCATTCACGAATTGCAGCCGGGATGCATGATTGTAAACAACCACCATCTCCCGGTATTTCCGGGTGAAGATTTTCAGACTTTTGAACGCGACCTGCCGGGTGAAAATACAGGTGGCGGTTTTTCGGCCAATGCCGGAATTGCCGGAAACCTGCCTCTCGAAACCAGCGATATCATTGGCAAAAGCTGGGGCTATGTTACCAACGATACGGTTAACCGCAGCACCCGGGAACTGGTCCATTTACTGATAAAATCAGCCGGATTGGGGGCAAATTTACTGCTAAATATCGGGCCGACGCCTGAAGGTGAAGTTCGTGCAGCGTACAAAGAAAGATTGCTTGATATGGGCGATTGGCTGAAAACATACGGTGAAACCATTTACGGGACCCGCAAAAGTTTTATGAAACCGGCCAACTGGGGCGTGGCGGTGGAGAAGGAAAACAAAATCTATTTGCATATTATCAATCCTGAATTGTTAAGCGGAAAACTTGAAATTCCGGATTTTCCTTTTCAACCTGAAAAAGTAACAAGTTTCGATACAAAACAGCAACTTGATTATCGGGTTAACAAACAAAAACTACTGACAGTTGAACTGCCTGATCTGAAGAAAGAGGCAACAGATCAGGTGGTTGTGGTGAACTTTTAAAACAACGGATTGTTTCGGATACAAAATCAGGCACTATGAAAAAAATTCTATTTCTTTCAGTTTTCATAATCTCCACCTTCCCACTTCTTGCACAAACCACCAATCCCAATTACGACGAAGCTTTGGCCAAAAAACTGGGTGCCGACGATTTCGGGATGAAAAACTATGTGTTTGTAATCCTGAAAACCGGTGAAAACAAAACCACTGATAAAGAAGAACTCAATCAACTTTTCCGCGGGCACATGGAAAACATTCAGCGACTGGTTGACGAAGGGAAAATGGTAGTTGCGGGCCCGTTTGGCGAAAACGATAAAACCTGGCGCGGGCTTTTTATACTTGATGTAAAAACGGTTGAAGAAGCCGCAGTATTGGTGCAAACCGACCCAGCCATAAAAGCCGGTATTTTTGATGTGGAACTGGTTCCGTGGTATGGTTCGGCTGCCCTGCCTGAATATTTGCCGGCGTCAGACAAAATCTGGAAGGAACAACCCTGATTTTGATACCAATCCATTTCAGTCATATTATCATTCCCCATATTTTCGTATTTTGACGATAAATTTTTTTACTCCTTTTGGAGAGCTAAATCGTTAAAATACAACACAATGAAACTAAAATATCAATTCACTTTTCTTGTCACCTTTTTGCTTTTTGTGGAATTTTCATTTGCGCAACGAACAGTTTTATTTCTTGATTCAGGCTGGAAATTCAGTAAAGGCAGTAACGAAAAGGCATTTTTACCTGATTTTAATGATGCAGGCTGGCAAACCGTTGAAGTTCCGCACGACTGGGCAATCGAAGGTCCATTCGATCTTACCGGGAATGGAAGTACCGGGAAACTACCCTGGAAAGGCGAGGGGTGGTACCGGAAAAATCTTGATATTCCTGTTGATTTTTCGGGCAAAACCATTTACCTGCTTTTCGACGGTGTGATGGCATTTCCCAAAATATATGTAAACGGTCAACTGGCCGGAAAGTGGGATTATGGTTACAACTCTTTTTATCTCGATATCACAAAACTGGTTAAGCCAGGCGGGAAAAATGTGCTGGCAGTTCATGCCGATACCCGCAATCACGACAGTCGCTGGTACCCTGGTGCCGGAATTTACCGGAAAGTACAATTGATAGCTGTTAACCCGGTTCATGTCGATATTTGGGGAATATACATTACCACACCGGTTATTAAACCACACATGGCTACTGTTCAGGTTGAAACCGCCATAAAAAACAAGAACAACATTGAAAAACAGGTTGTGGTTAAGCAAATTGTTTTCAATAAAAAAGGAAATATAGTGGGTGAGACAAGCAAAACGGTTGCTGTTGCCGCCTCCTCAAATAAAAAGGAAACTTCGGTCATCACGCTGTTAAATCCCGAACGCTGGGAACCCGGAAACCCGGTTTTGTATTCGGTAAAAACCGAAGTTTTTGATAACAACCAACTGGTTGATTCCTACGAAACAACTTTTGGTGTGCGCGACATCAGGATGACACCCGACCATGGTTTGTATGTAAACGACAAACGCGTTCAACTGAGAGGGGTAAACCTGCACCACGATTTGGGTGCGCTGGGCGCTGCTTTCAATTACCGCGCCATGCAACGCCAGCT
>JAJUGS010000041.1 GCA_029265875.1 Prolixibacteraceae bacterium | reverse complement strand
GTTTGTTGTTCCAGTTGTCGAGAATAAAATGCAGGTAATGAATAAAATACTGCATGGTTTTACTGGCCGAAAGACTCACAACTCCTTTTGGGTTTTCAATGGCCCATTCTAAAAAACTCATTGCCGAGAGTAATCCAAGCTGTGGGAAACTGGCAACTGTTACAAATGGTATTTTTGTGGTAATATTCTGAATGGAAGATTTTTCAAAAAATGCCTTTTCAACGTTGGTGAAATTCAAGTTCATAACTCAGTTTTTTTATTTTATCATCGATAATTTTTCAAGTGCATACGCGGCAATTCCTAAAGTAGCGGCTTTGTCTCCCAGTTCCGAAAATCTAATTTCGGTGTCTTTGCTGATTTCCGGGTTGCAGAAAGTGTGCACCGACTGAAGAACCGGATTCAGAATAAACTGGTTTGCCTGTGCCACGCTTCCGCCAATAATCACAAGCTCCGGATTAAAAATCTGGATCAGGAAAGCAATACCCCGTCCCAGCCACTGCCCCGCTGAGGCAAACAGCGAAATGGCGAACTGGTCACCAAGGTTGGCGGCTTTTGTAATGATTGATATGTCAATTTTGTTGAGGTCGCCGTTCACAAGATCGGTAATCAGCGAGGGGCTGCCTTTTGCAATACCTTCTTTGGCCATGCGGGCAATTCCAATGGCCGAAACAGCGGTTTCGAGACACCCGTTTTTGCCGCAGTTACAGAGAACTCCGTTATCAACAATGGGCAGGTGCCCAAATTCGCCTGAATAACCCGATTTGCCTGAATACGGTTTTCCGTTCGAAATAATCCCGAGCCCCAGTCCCCAATCAGCCTGTAACATCAAAACGTGCTTCCTTCCCTGCGCAAGTCCGAAATGTTGTTCGGCAAATGTGCGGATTTTGGCGTCGTGGTTAAAGAAAACCCGGGTACCAAAAATTTCCTGTAATTTTTCAAACAGGTTTTCTTCTTCGGGGAAATAGGTTTTGTTGGTTCCTTTTTTAAGATTAATCAGGCCTGGCAATTCAATTCCGGTAACCAGTATTTTGTCTTCCGGGATTTTGCTTTCAGCAATCACTTTTTCCAGTTCCGTTTTCACCTTTTGGAAGACAGAAATATCAGGCTGAATTTTGATGGGAAAATAATGAGGGCCACTGACTTCTTCGTTTTTGCTGTTAAAAACCGAAATAACGGTCTGGTTCACACTGATACTGATTCCGGTTACATAAAAACCATCGGCCACCAGCCCGTACAAATTCGGGCGACGGCCACCGCTCGAATCGCCACGGCCCAGGTCTTCCACCAATCCTTCTTCAATCAGTTCCTGTAAAAGACTGTTGATTTTGGGTGTGCTGAGGTCCAGTATTTTGGAAAGATTGGAATTCGGCATGGCATTTCCGAAGTACAAAGCCTTCAGAATCTGTTTTTTGTGCCATGTTTTTTTTGATTCAACAGTAACACTCTGATTGCCCGGATTCCTGAATAGTTTTTCCATTTCTGTCATGCGAAGATCGATAAAAAATAAATAACATGCAATGAACATATTAAAAAAATTAAAAAGATGGATTTGTTTTAATGTTTTTTTAATTGATATTGAAGTTTTAATTTGAATTACCTTTTGATAAATACTTGTATATTCGTTTTCAGTAAATATTAAGTAACATTGTTGTCCGGTAAAAGTATTTTTAATAATGAGATTCTTTCCCTGCCCGTCCCTGTCCGAACTGTTCGTCCAGGCGGGCGGTCAGGCGGGGCTTCATTTCATTCCGAGCAAAGCGAGGAATTTCATCAAAGTTTACCGGACAGTAGTGATTAAGTAATATGAATGAGATAATGTCGTATTCGTCTTTTTGTTTACCCCTATCCCGAAATTTCGGGACACTAAAGGGGACTTAGCTCATTGATAAACAGTTGTGAAGGTCACAGCCAAAGCCCCTTTAGGGGTTTGGGGTGAAAAAACAACAATAAATAGTTCTCATAACATAAGTTCTCAGGCTAAACTTAAAATCAAAACATCATGAGATTCTTTCAAAAAAATCTGACCTTTTTTCTGGTCCTCGTGTTTTCTGTTTCGGTTGCCCAAAACCGGAAGATTATTCATATTCCCGACATTGACGGATACCAAACGCTGAAATGTGATTTTCACATGCACACGGTTTTTTCTGACGGCGATGTCTGGCCAACCGTCAGGGTAACAGAAGCCTGGAAAGAAGGATTGGATGCCATTGCAATTACCGACCATATTGAGTACAGGCCACACGCTGATGATGTTGTTTCGGACCACAACCGGTCGTACCAGATCGCGAAACCGCTGGCCGATGAATTAAAAATGATCCTGATTAAAGGTACTGAAATTACCCGCAGTATGCCACCCGGACACTTTAACGCCCTGTTTATCAGCGATGCAAACCCGATTGACACAAAAGATGTTTTCGATGCCATTGGCGAAGCCCAGAAGCAGGGTGCTTTTCTGCTTTGGAACCATCCGGGCTGGAAAGCACAACAACCCGACACAACACTTTGGTGGGAAGAACATACAAAACTCTACAACAACAAAATGCTCAACGGAATTGAGGTTTTTAATGGCGATGAATTTTACCCGGAAGCGCTGGGCTGGGCAAAAGAAAAAAATCTGACGCTTTTCGGAAACACCGATTCGCACGACCCGATCGACGGCCGAAAACTCCGCACAATGACGCTTGTATTTGCAAAAGACAAGACTGCCGAAGGAATCAGGGAAGCGCTGAACAACCGGAGGACAATCGCTTACAGCGAAAACAGGTTAGCCGGCGATGCCGGTTTGCTGACCAAATTTTTCTTTGCTTCCCTGAAATTTGATCATGCGCCTTTGAAGTTGGTGATGAAAGGCAGGGCAGTGGTTTATATTCAGAACAATTCGGATATAACTTATGAACTGGAACTTGAAAAACCAAACCCGGATTATAAAGCTCCCGAAAAGCTTATTTTAAAGGCCAACGAGGTTACTCCGGTTATTTTAACCGGGAAAACTCAAAATGTGAACGACCTTAAAGAATTGACCATTACATATAAGGTGAACAATGTTTTTGTGGCGGGGAACCAGGTGTTCAATGTAACTTTCAATTTCAGGAATAATTGATTGGCTAACCAACGATGGTACTGCGGAAAACACAAAAAAACACGGCGGAATTTGCTGAATACAGCCTGACAAATAACCTGGAGATTTCGCCGGGGGTACATTTAATCTCGTTTCAGCGTGATTTTGATTTTGTTCCCGGACAGGTGGTGAAAATTGCTGCCGATAATACCCATCCGCCCAGGATTTATAGTATTTGCAGCGGGAATTCAGAAGATGAAGTTTCCATACTTTTCAATATTAAAGAAGATGGATTTTTAACACCGAAAATGGCCGGAATGATCCCCGGCGACAAAATCCTTGTTTCAAAACCTTACGGAAGTTTTACCGGGTCGAAAGAAAAAGCCTGGCTGATTGCCACAGGTACCGGAATCGCGCCGTTTTACAGCATGTTAAAGTCGGGATTGGCAAAGGATAAAACTTTGGTTCACGGGGTAAAATTTCTGAACCAGTTTTATTTTGAAGATGAATTGGATGAATGGCTGGGAGAAAACTACATCAGATGCTGTTCGCGTGAAAAATCGTGTAATATTTTTCCGGGTCGCGTTACTGATTACATTGTGCAACAAGAAAATCTTCCTGATGTAAAATATTATTTGTGCGGACAAGCCCACATGGTGGTGGATATGCGCGATTTACTGATCAGTAAAGGAGTGAAATTTGAAAATATTCTGTCTGAAATTTATTTCTGAAATAAACATATTACTACAACCAAAAACAATTAAAATGAAAAAATTAGTGATTACCTCATTGGCCATTTTCATGGCTGCGTTGATGAATGTAACTTCTGCCCAAACATTGCAGGAAGTGCTAGAAAAACATTTTAAAGCAATAGGTCAGGAGCAACTGATAGCTGCCAATTCATTTTATGTGAAAGCAAAAGTCAGCCAGATGGGAATGGATTTACCGATGGAAATGAAAATTAAAAAGCCCGGCAAGTTTGTAACGACAATCGATTTTCAGGGGCAGAAAATTATCACGGCATTTGATGGCGAAAAGGGCTGGATGATCAATCCGATGATGGGGGCCGAACCGCAGGATTTAACTGGTGACCAGCTGGCGCAGGCTCAAAGTCAGGCTGATATGGAAGGAGAGCTTTATAATTTTGAAGCGAAAGGAGGTTCTGCTGAACTCGCTGGTAAAGTTACCATAGAAGGAAAAGAACTGTTCAGAATCAAATACACTGGCAAAGACGGTAATGTAAAAGATTATTTTATTGATGCAAAAACTTATCTGATTGACCGGGTTAAAGCAAAAGTGAGTGCCCAGGGACAAACGGTTGAAATTGAGCAGATAATGGGTGATTATAAAACTACCGACGGCATTACTATGGCCATGAAAATTGATCAGAAAACACCGATGGGTTCTGTTTCAATTATTATGGAGGAAGTAAAAATGAATCAAAATTTTGATGATGCGATTTTTAAAAGCCCGGCAAAATAATATCGACACATTCAATAATTGAAAAAGACGGGCGACCGTCTTTTTTGGTATTATCTCTTTTTAAGTTCATTTCTGAATGATGTACGCACACAGCGAAACCCGATGTAAGATTTGGTAGTGTCCTGGTATTCAAAACTGCGGGTTGAGGTTCTGATAAAATACGCCATGTCTTTCCACGATCCCCCTCTTATTACTTTTCGTTTCAACACTTCCGGATCATCGGGTTTTGCGTCATACTGTATTTCCGGGTTCAGGTCATTGACTGTTTCATAACCTGCTTCAAAAAAGGCAGTGCTTGTCCACTCGGCTACATTTCCGGCCATATCGTACAAGCCGAAGGGATTCGGATCAAATTCACCGGCTTTCATAGTTGTTGCAGTTGAAGGACTGTCGGATACATAATTTCCGCGTAAAGGTTTGAAATTGGCAATAAAACAACCGTTATCGCTTCTTGTGTAATAGCTTCCCCACGGATAAATTGTATTGTTGAGCCCCCCTCTGGCAGCCATTTCCCATTCGGTTTCGGTTGGTAACCTGAAATCGTGCGCGGGTGTTTCTTTTGCCCTTTTGTTGGTTAATGTTTTCAGGTTCGTCCGCCAGTTGCAAAATGCATTGGCCTGTTTCCACGAAACACCAACAACCGGATAGTCGTCAAAGGCAAAATGCGAGAAGTATTTGATTGTCAGCGGTTCATTATACGAATAGGTAAAATCCCTGATCCAACAAAGCGTATCGGGATAAACCGGTACCGATTCGTGCATGAGGAAAGAACTTCTGTTTTCTATAGGAATTATTTCGCCTTCAACAGTGGTAACTGTGCCTTCGTATTTTCCGGTTTCAGTGTTGTAGCTGTTACTTCTTCTGGCAGCCTGCGAGTAATCGACCCAGTAATAGTCATAAATCAGTTTTCTTGAATCGACTTCTTTAACAAATGCAAATCTTTCGTTTTCAGGAATGTATAAATCTTCCAAAGCACGTTGCACATCGGGGTCACGCCAGTTTATTTTTTCATACCAGTTGATAACCGGCACATCGAGCGGCACTTCATTTTCATCAACAGTTATCAGGTATTCGGGCATTGTTTCACCCAGTAATTTGCGGGCAATCGAGTCTCTTACCCAATATACAAACTGGCGGTATTCATTATTGGTAATTTCGGTATCATCCATCCAGAATGCTTCCACCGAAACAGTTTTTGCCCTGTTTGTTTCGTTCAATTCATTGTCATTAGCCCCAATTGTAAAAGCAGCCCGCTGGATGTAGGCCATACCATAAGGAGTGGGTTCAAAGTACTGGTCGCGGTTATCTTCACGGCCCAGCATATAATTATCGGCTTTCTGACAGGCACTAAAAAGCAATCCGGGGAGAACCACGGTTAAAATGATTGCTTTTTTTGCGCTGAACATTTTCTTATTAACTGTTTGTTTATTTCGAAAAAAAAACCTTATGAAATCATAAGGTTTTCTGATTTCCTGAAATTATTAATATTCCCAAAGATCCTGTTCAAAATTGAAAATCTCATCTTCAATTCTTTTCGATTCCAGCATTGCTTCCTTACCTGTGAGGTAAGAGCTGATATCGCGGTTGTTGTAAACGTTTTCAGCAATTACAATGTAGCTGTTAAAAACACGTTTAATAAACAGGTCATCGAATGAAGTTTGCTGTGCCGGGTTGTACTGGTTTAACACAAGGTTCGTTGAAAGCAATGGTCTTGCTTCGGGATAATAAATCCAGAATAATTTCTCGCGCTGAACCTGGCCCGAGGTGTCGCCTTCGCGCACAAATTCGCGGATCGGGCAAATACCGATAATCCGTACATTCAGCGTTGAATTATTTTTGTCGAAATACCATTCTTCCTTAATCAGGTATTGTTTAATGTCATTGGGCCTGATTTCACCCTGAACCGTAACCTGGGTACGTTCGCCGGTATCAAAATCGATTTTTTCTTCCGTTCTGGCTTCTGCTCCAAACCTCTGTTTCACCTGTTCAAAAGTCATCGGCACTTTAAAATCGTCATCACTGCTGGCGTCATAAGGCGTTATCTGGTTGTTTTCAATTCCTTTCAGAATCAAAGCTATCAAATTTACCCTGCCATCGATTTCGGTAGTGGGATAATAAAGCGGCAGGTTCATTTTTTCACGCAAGTCAATAATCCGCCATACTTTTCTTGACCAGAACACATCGGCTTCGCGAACCGAGGGAAGCGGCATCGGTTTTTTCTGGACAATATCGGTGCGTTTGTACGCGCCATTAATTATCTGGGCACTTGCGGGTTTCGCATTCAAAACCAGCAAAAATGCCGCGATTCCTAAATATGCTACTAACTGTTTCATAATTATTTTACATTGAATGAAATCGGGTCGAGGTCGCGTGTGCTCCCATCATCGCCAACTGCTTTTATATTACCAATATATACTATACTTCCGGGCTGAACCCTTTTTAACTGTTCTTTTTGTTCGGGTGTGAACCGGTTCGATTTTGATAATTTTCGGTCAACATATCCACCCTGAATGGTGGTTTGTATTTCAAACTGGGTCACTTTGTATTTAAAATCGAAATCAAAATCTTCAAGAATGGCCATTACCCCATCTTCCACCTGCAACCGTTCCTTACGGATTTCTCCACCCGACATGCCGGCAACTTGCGCAACAGGGTCCGGTACTTTTTTTACACGCCAGTTGGTGGTACCCACCAGTTTTCTCACACCATTCATGTTGGCATAAACTGTAACTGTGGTGCGTTTTCCCTGTTCATCCAAATCGGTCGGTTTAACTACAAAAGCGTCTCCTGTTTTTATTATTTTGCCATTTGTCATTTCCACTTCAAGGTTTTCTTTTGGTATTCCTCCCGAAATATCAAACGGGTTATCGAGACCTTTATAGAAAACATTCATGCGTGTAGCCGACATGGTTACACTGGGTTTGGTAACCTGGTAGGTTTGTTCAAATTTATAATCTTTAAAAATCCCGTCCGGGGTTTTGTATTTAATCAAACCACTCCATTTGAAAATGCCAGGTTCGTTGGTGCCAACTTTGTAAACTGCTTTACCATCGGCCACTTCAACCTGACGACCGTTAATATAAATCTCAGGTTGTTGCGTTGTATCTTCAGCAGCCAGAAAAACTTCTGCTTCATAAGGTTCTCCCTGAAAAACAACATTTGAATTGGCAATCACCCTTGCCCCAAGTTTGTTGAACTTGAAAGAGCCGGCATCAATCTGAGAATATAAATAAGACAGAATGGTTGATTCGGCATTTTTAATGTCGATTTGTGTTTTCGACAATACCGTCAAAATGGCTGCCAGCGGTGTATTCTCAAAATGCATTGATTCCCAGGTGCTTCTTTCCCTGTTGGGATTTCCTGAAACTTTTGGATCTTCGGTTTCCAAAGTGGTTAATATAGTCTGCTTTAAATCAGGCTCATCTTCTCCCAAAAGATCAACAAGTGAGTTTTTGTATGCAATAATTTTTTCTTTCAGCTCATAAGCTTTCTTTTGTTTGATCATAAATTCCGATGTGCCATTCAGGTCATCTTCCTTTTTAATTTCAAGTGTGTCACCATTTAAGGTTATCAAGTTGTAACGTTCCGGGTCATAAGGGTTTTCTGTACCAACAGGTTCGCTGCCCGAGTATTTAACAAGGTCTTCTTTTAGCTGCAGAATATAGTCCTGAATTTCTTTGGAATTTTTCTGTACGATATCTGCTTTTTGTTTCCACTCCTGAACCTTTGCCGGATTTTCGAGGTAAGCCTGTTCAAAAGAAGAGTACATCTGCTGGTTTTTGTTGTTAACCGCTTCCAGTGTGTGGATAAGACTGGCGTCAATTAACCGGAAAGCCTGAAGAACTTCGGCTGCAACATTGAGCGCCAGCATTGCTGTCAGCACAATGTACATCATGTTAATCATTTTTTGCCTCGGGGTTTCCGGGCAATTTTTTGCACCCATAGCTATTCCTGCTTATTTTTTGTAACTCATTGCACCCAGCATATTGCTGTAAATGGTATTCAGCGATTCCAGGTTTTTATTAAGTTGTTCAGCGTTCTCCTTGTATTTTTTCAGCTCCTCAACCGATGATGCCAGTATGCTGTTCATTGCAATCAGGTCTTTACTGAAATTCTGACTGGCCTTTAATTGTTCTTCTGTACCTTTTAACTGGTTTTCGAAATTTGTATTTAAGGTGGCAAGGTTTGTATTCAGCATATGAAGGTTCGCAGAATATTGTTTCGAAGCGTCTTTGATATTTTCAATCTCCGAAGTTACGGAAATACCTGCATTTTGGTAAGTTTCGGCTAGTTTCTTGCTGGTTTCGGCAATAACAGCGGAGAATTTTTCTCCTGATTTTTGTATGTTTTCAATAGCTTCCACGCCCGACTGCGATAATTTCTGTGCTGTATTTGAATACGACTCAATTAACGTCCCGACCGATTTGTGAATGGTTGCATTTGCCTTATTGTTCATCTCGGCAAAGGTTTCCATTGCCTCAGAAGCGGAACTCAGATTTTTAACATACATATCGGTAGCAAGTGTTGCTGCGGATATATCGCTGATTCCTTTGGCAGTATTACTCAGGTTGTTAAGGCCTTTTCCTACTTTATCCAGCAATTCAGGTGTCAATTCATTGTTGTCGAAAAGTTCAGTAAAACCCGACTTTCTATTCTTTCCAATTTTTTCATAGTTGGTCAACTCGTAATCTTCACTTAATTCAGGATATACTTTTGACCAATCGGGAATTTCAATTGGTGGTTCAAAAGCAGAAAGAAAGAATATAAATGCTTCTGTAATTAACCCTATCGAGAGCAGAACGCTGGATCCTTTCAGGTGTTCGAGTTTAAACAGAGCACCAACCATAACAATAGCTGCACCCCAGCCGTAAACATATCCCATAAAGGTCTTCCACCTTTTTGTTTTGATGAGTTCTCCGATATTCATGGTATTTTCAGTAAGTTAAGTTCTCTTGTTAAAATTCTTGTCCGAAAGTTGAACGTACACAACGAAATCCAATGTAGGATTTTGTTGTATCCTGGTATTCATAGTTGCGTGTTGATACCTGGATGAATGAAGCGATATCTTTCCAGGAGCCTCCTCTGATTACTTTACGTTTCATAACCTGTGGCTCATCTTCGCGGGCATTGTAGGTAAAAGTCGGGTTTAAATCGCTGAAATAGTTATAACCAGCTTCATCATAAGCGGTTTCAGTCCATTCAGCTACGTTCCCGGCCATATCATAGATTCCGTATTCATTCGGATCGTAACTTCCCACTTTCATGGTTGCAATTCCACCGTCTTCCACGTAATTTCCACGCAATGGTTTAAAATTAGCAAGAAACACACCTTTTTTGTCTCTTGAATAATATCCTCCCCATGGGTACATCGAGAAATCTTTTCCACCTCTGGCTGCATATTCCCATTCTGCTTCCGTCGGGAGCCGGTAGGAATGAAGGGTGGCTTCTCTTTTAGAAGTAAGATAATCGTTCTGGATTTTTGTACGCCAGTTGCAAAATGCCAAGGCCTGTTTCCAGGTAACACCCACCACTGGATAGTCGTCAAAGCCCGGGTGCCAGAAATAACGGGTGGCAAGCGGTTCGTTATAGGAATAAGTAAAATCCCTGATCCAGGTAAGTGTATCGGGATAAACATGAACCTGATCCTGCATTATGAATGATGAGCGGTTTGTTATCGGGACCAATTCACCTTCGGCATTATATACATTTCCTTCGTATTGCTGTGTTTTGAAATTGTAACTGTTGCTTCTTTTGGCTGCCTGGTGCAAATCAATCCACCAGTAAACATAAACGAGTTTTCTGGAATCAATTTCCTTTTTGCCGAAAAATCTTTCGTTCTCGGGGACATACAAATCCTGAATGGCCATTTGGATATCAGGGTCACGCCAGTCAATTTTTTCACGCCAGTTAATGGTTGGTGGGTCAATAGGATTTCCCTCACGGTCTTCCGTAATTAAATATTCAGGGAATTGTTCTCCTAACATTTTTCTGGCTATCGAATCGCGCACCCAGTTTACAAACTGACGGTATTCATTGTTGGTAATTTCGGTATCGTCCATCCAGAAGGCTTCCTGGGTCACGGTTTTTGTCGGTATTCCGGACATACTTGCATCCTGATCGCTGGGGCCAATATTGAAACTACCTTTTCTGACATAAACCATCCCATAGGGCTGGGATTCTCTCCATTTTGGCCTGTCCTGAACCCCGACCAATTCACCGTTGCCCGATTTGCTGCATCCGGTTACCAGGAACAAACTCCAAAGTACTAAACCCAATAAAATTAGTTTTTTCATCTTTTTGTTAGTCTTTATATCTTATTCAAACCTGATTTCAGAAATCCTGAACCAGGTTGTTTTCATCAAAATTTATAAGAACCTTATACTTTTATATTTCTGGTTCCGGTTTTTTTCCAGGTTTAACGAGTAACTTACAAAAATCTCATGCGACCCATATCCGTATGAGGCAAGTTTAGAGATAGTCAGGTCGAATGAGTAACCAAATCGCAATCCGTTTACCATTTCCATACCCATAAGCAGGGCAACTGCATCCTGTACCCTGTATGTTAAACCACCCCAGAAACGATCGTTATAAACAATATTTGTGTTTAATTCCATCTGCCATTCAGCCAGATCGGTTTTAAACAAGAACGAAGGCCGTAACTCAAATAACGGATCGGACATTTTTATATTGTATCCGCCTGTTAAATAGTAATGCCTTGCAAGATATGCTGTTGCCAAATCGCTGTATTTTAAGTTTGCCTGGTTAATGTGCGTAACCGATGCTCCCGCAAAATACTTATTCGACGACAAATATAACCCAATTCCCATGTCGAGTGCTACCTGGCTTGCTTCTCCCTGTGGAATGGCGGGGTCTGAACCTGGCTGGGTGTAAATCCCGAGATCGTCTTCCGGAACTTCCCATTCGCCGTTAATACTCTGACTGTAAACACCAAACGATGCTCCGATTCCAAGTTTTCCAAGGCCCACAGTTTTATGGTAAGCATAATTTAAGTTTACCTGTGTATTTTTTGCAAACCCCAGATTATCACTCACAATATTTAACCCAATTCCTCCGGGGGCACCAAAAGCGTCAATTGCTGCATCGGCGCTGAATACCATTGTAACAGGTGCTCCTTCTCCTCCGGACCATTGGTAACGATTCAAAATAATACCGTTTATGGTACCTTCAGTACCTGCATACCCGGGGTTTACGCCCAACTTGTAGTGCATGTTGTTTGTAAACTGCGGATCCTGCTGGCTAAAGGCTGCTAAATTAACGATTAATAACAAATATAAAAAGGAAAATATTTTTTTCATATGCCTTTAACGATGCAGCTTTACCGGTATATTCAAATCGCTCAAAGAAATAAAAAATTGTTGTCCGATACAAACTTCTGTTTATTTGTTTGCTTAGAACGCTGGTTTGATTCGATTATTTTACAATTTCGTCAATTTTCTGAATGAATTTCATCCATATTTCCGGTATTTCATTGTCTGTCGCCTTTATATAATCGTCATTGGTGCAGGCAAAATGCAGCTTTTTCTTATCATAAGTTTCAAATTCCATCCACCACTGCCCGGTTACCGGATTTTTCAGAAAAACCACCGGATATTCAACGCCTTTCATGTGTACCTGGTATGAGAGAAGTTCCTCTGTTTTGTCAGGACCCGCATCACGGTTCTGAAAACCTTCAATGAAATACCAGGCTATTTGTGCTGCAAGTTGCAGTGTTTCAGGTTTCTGTTCTTTCTGAGGATCAATCCCGAATAAACCGAATGATTTTACCCGGTTACTCAGCCCCGCAAATTTCGAAAGCTGGCAGGCTTCCTCGCTTCTAAGGCCATTTACGGTTCCGGAAACCGTTCCGGGAGCTTCCGATAATTTCAGTGCACCCATGTCAAACGATACAACATCGGAATTCCTGAAAACGGGTTCCGAGTTATTAACATTATCGCGGATATTGCCCAGCCTGATATGTTGATTAATTCCCTGTGTTTTGGCAAAATGAACCTGCGGCACGAAATGGCTTTGGTATCCAACCAGGTTAAACTGAAAGATTGCAGGGTTTGAATTGAAAACGGAAGAAAGATAATTGCTGGCACCAATGGTTTCACGTCCCTTTTTTATGTCAAGAACTGAATCAACTACAGTGAGTGAGAAGAACTTTTCGTTCAGAAATGCTTCACAAATACCCAGTGTTAAATCCTGGCTTCCCCCCAAAACAAGGGTAACAACCTTTAATTCGTTAAAGTAGTCGATAATATCCCTGATTGCCTGGTAATTACCTTTTAAACTCACCGCCGGTTTCAGGTTACCGAAATCAGCAATATTGATTTTTGCACCGGTATTGGCAAGCTGGTAAAGTTCTGCTCTTATTTTGTCGGGAATATCTGAAATTTCGGAAGTTTTTGCTGAACTGTTAAACGGAGCACCGATAATGGCAACCTGCAAATTACGGATATTAACCGGATTCAGTGAAACTGTACTTTTTTCGATGGTTGCACCCAGCGTATGTTTCCAGTTTAACGGTCCCTGGTTCTGGTATTTATTGAAATCAACCGGCTCGAAATAAAAACGAATGTCCATTTTTCAAAGTTTTGGTTGCAAAATAAGAGGCAAATGATGTTTCACCTGCCTCTTTCATGTTTTATTTTTTTGTCTTTTTTGTTTTTGTTTCCGGTGCCTGACCAATGATTTTCATGCAATCTTCCAGCGTCAGTTTTTCGGCTTCCGTTTTCTTCGGAATTTTGTAATTCTGTTTTTTATACGAAATATACGGTCCCCATCGGCCATTCAGAATTTTCACCTCCGGGTTTTCGTCGAAGATTCTGATTACTGCTTTTTCGTCTTTATCACGTTTGGCGTGAATGAGTTCAACAGCCCTTGCCAGGTCAACGGTATATGGATCGTCGGTTTTCCCGAGTGAAATAAACTTATTATCGTGCCTGATGTAAGGGCCAAACCGGCCGGTACCCACCACCACTTTTTTGTTTTCAAATTCGCCCAGTTCGCGGGGGAGTTTAAAAAGTTCGAGTGCTTCTTCCAGGGTAATACTTTCGAGGAGTTGGCCTGATTTCAGACTTGAGAACTGTGGTTTTTCTCCCTCGCCGTCGGCTGAAGCTTCACCCAATTGGGCAATCGGGCCAAACCGGCCGATTTTTACCGATACCTGTTTGCCGGTTGCCGGGTCAATTCCCAGGATTCTTTCACCTTTCGACCGCTCCGAATTTTGCAATGCATTTTCAACTTTCAGGTGAAAAGGCTGATAAAACTCGTCGATTACTTCATTCCAAACTCTTTTCCCTTCGGCTATTTCATCAAATTCTTCCTCTACTTTGGCGGTGAAATTGTAATCCATAATCTGCTCGAAGTTTTCCGAAAGATAATCGGTTACAACCATGCCAATGTCGGTGGGGAAGAGTTTTCCTTTTTCAACGCCGGTTATTTCAATGTTGTTCTTTTCGGTGATTTTGCCATTTTTTAAGGTCAGAATATCAAAAGAACGTTCAATACCTGGCCGGTCTTCCTTCACCACGTAATTCCGGTTTTGAATGGTAGTGATGGTTGGTGCATAAGTTGATGGCCTGCCAATGCCCAGTTCTTCGAGCCTTTTCACCAGTGAAGCTTCTGTATAACGGGGTGGTTTTTGTGTAAACCGTCGTGTGGCAGTTATCAAATTCATCTGCAGTTTGTCGTTTGCTTTCAGTGGCGGAATAATTTCATCGCTTCCGTTTTCACCCTTTTCGTCATCGGTCGATTCCATGTAAACTTTCAGAAACCCATCGAAAATCAATACTTCCCCGGTGGCAATAAACTTTTCCTGGTCGTTCGATATTCCGATTGTTACCTGTGTTTTTTCAAGGATGGCATCAGCCATTTGCGAGGCAATCGTGCGTTTCCAGATCAGTTCGTATAAACGTTGTTCCTGGCTGGTTCCGTCAATGGTTTCCTGCGCCATATAAGTGGGGCGGATGGCTTCGTGTGCTTCCTGCGCACCTTTGCTGGTAGTTTTGTATTTTCTGATCTGAACGTAATCCGGGCCGTGCAGTTCCTCAATTTTTTGTTTGGCCGTGTTAATGGCAAGCGACGAAAGATTCACCGAGTCGGTACGCATGTAGGTTATTTTCCCGCTTTCGTACAAACGCTGGGCAACACTCATGGTTTGCGAAACCGAAAATCCCAGTTTACGGCTTGCTTCCTGTTGCAGGGTGGAAGTGGTGAATGGTTTTGCGGGTGTTCTTTTTCCCGGTTTTTTTACCACATCTTCAACGGTAAATTCGGCGGTTTTGCACCTTTCGAGAAACTTTTCCGCCTCTTCACGGGTCAAAAACCGGGTGGAAAGTTCTGCTTTCAGTTCGGTGGTTTTGCCATCTTTTTCGGTTACCGAAAAAATTCCCACAACCCTGTAAAACGATTCGGTTTTAAAATTGGTGATTTCTCTTTCGCGTTCCACAATCAACCGTACTGCCACCGATTGAACCCGGCCCGCAGAAAGTGATGGTTTTACTTTTTTCCAGAGAACCGGCGAAACCTCAAACCCCACAATGCGGTCGAGAACGCGGCGTGCCTGCTGTGCATTAACAAGGTTTATATCAATATCACGGGGATTTTCAACAGCTTTAATAATAGCATCTTTGGTAATTTCGTGAAAAACGATGCGTTTTGTGTTGGCGGAATTCAGTTTCAGCACTTCTTTTAAATGCCAGGCAATGGCTTCTCCCTCGCGGTCTTCATCGGAAGCCAGCCAAACCATTTTTGCTTCGGCTGCCATTTTTTTCAGATCGGCCACAATCTTCTTTTTATCAGCCGAAACCACGTATTTGGGTAAGTAGTTCTTTTTTATATCAATACCAAAATCTTTCTTTTCCAGATCGCGGATGTGCCCCATGCTGGAAGTTACAGTAAAATCTTTCCCTAAAAATTTTTCGATGGTCTTCGCCTTGGCAGGCGACTCAACTATTACCAGGTTTTCTAACATGTTTTTTTGAAAATTTTTGCAAATTAAAGCAAATCAAATGCTAAGTTCAAAATATATCTCACTATTTTTTGATTTCTATATAATTGAAAATGATGATTTTATTTTTTCCGAAAGTAAAATCTCCTTCAATCATAGTAACATAAATCGTTGTTCTCACGGGAGAATCGTATATCTTTGCCTCAGCATTTTAAGGGGCAGGTTCATGCAAAATTCAGACAGTAATTTCAGGAAATATATCAGGTGGTTTTGGGGTTTGGTAACAGGTTTCATTGTATTTATGTTCCTGTTTTTCTTTTTGTTATCCAAAGGCTTCATTGGTTTTATGCCAAGTTTCGAGGAACTTGAAAACCCGAGAAATATCCTGGCTTCGGAAATGATTTCAGCCGATGGTAAAATCCTTGACAATTATTTTATCCGCGAAAACCGTTCGTATGTTGCCCACAACCAGATTCCGCAACATTTGATTGATGCACTGGTTGCAGCCGAAGATGCCCGTTTTTATAAACATTCAGGAATTGACATCCGGGGGTTGATGAGGGTATTTAAAGGGATTATTTTTCTGGATTCAAGCGCTGGCGGTGGCAGTACCATCAGTCAGCAGCTTGCCAAAATGCTTTTTCCGAGAGGAGAACGGCTCAGTAAGCCTGAATTGGTTTTGCGAAAGTTTAAAGAATGGATCATTGCTGTAAAACTTGAACGGAGCTATACCAAGGACGAGATCATTTTAATGTATCTCAATAAATACGACTACCTGAACAACGCGGTGGGGATTAAATCGGCAGCACAGGTTTATTTCAGCATTCCGCCCGATTCGCTGCAAATGCACCAGGCCGCCATGTTGGTGGGAATGGCCAAAAACTCATCGCTTTACAACCCGGTCCGTCGCCCTGAGATGGTGCTCGAACGCCGCAACGTGGTGATTAACCAGATGGAAAAATATGGCTACATTACAAAAGAGCAGCGCGATTCATTGAAAAAGCTTCCGCTCGATTTGAAATACAACAAGGTGGATTTTAAAACCGGGCCGGCTCCTTATTTGCGCGAATATCTCAGGCTGGCGCTTACCGCCAAAAAACCCGATCCGGCCAATTATGCTTCCTGGCAACAACAGAATTATATCGAGGATTTGAACGAGTGGGAAACCAACCCGTTGTATGGCTGGTGTAATAAAAACCTGAAAGCCAATGGCGAACCTTATGATATTTATACCGATGGTTTGAAAATTTACACCACAATCGACTCAAGGATGCAGAAATATGCCGTTGAAGCGGTTGAACAACATTTGCGTTACGATATTCAGCCCATGTTTGACGGAAGTATGAAAGACCTGAAAAATCCGCCTTTCGCCAATAATATGACCAAAGAGGAAACCGAATCGCTGCTTGACCGTACCATGCGGCAAACCGAAAGATACAGGGTATTAAAAAATGCCGGCAAATCAAAGGAAGAAATCAGGGAGATTTTTAACCAGCCTGTTGAAATGACTGTTTTCTCGTGGAATGGTGAAATCGACACTTTAATGTCGCCGATGGACTCAATCAAATGGTATCTCCGCTTTTTCCGTTCGTCGTTTATGGCCATGGAACCTGAGAGCGGCAAGGTGAAAGCGTACGTGGGAGGACCCGATTATACCTATTTTATGTACGACATGGTGAAAACGGGGAAACGCCAGGTGGGCTCCACCGTGAAACCATTCTTGTACACGCTGGCCATGCAGAATGGTTACACGCCCTGCACAAAAGTACCGTTTGTAAACCAGCAGTTTCAGCAACCCGATGGTTCGATTTATGAACCCAAGGACTCGGAAGGCGGTGGCGACGAAATGGAAGGTAAACTGGTTACCCTGAAATGGGGGCTTGCCAACTCGAAAAACCGTATTTCGGCCTGGGTGATGAAACAGTTTAGTCCGCAGGCAGTGGTGGAAGTGATGAAGCGACTGGGAATTTTCAGCCCCATCGACCCCGTAAACTCCATGTTTTTGGGAACTTCCGATGTTACATTGTACGAAATGGTGGGTGCATTTAATGCATACAATAATCTTGGCGTTTTTGTAAAACCGTATTTTGTGACCCGCATCGAAGACCGTTATGGTAACGTGATTGCCTCGTTTACCCCTGAAAGAAGAGAGGCGATTGATGAGCAAACTGCCTACCTGATGCTGAATATGCTGCAGGCCGTGATCAACGAAGGGACCGGCGGCCGCTTGCGCGGGCCGCGTGAATACGGGCGATTCAAAATGCCGATTGCCGGTAAAACAGGGACTACCCAAAATCACTCCGACGGCTGGTTTATTGGGACAACCCCGGTTTTAACAGCCGGTGTTTGGACAGGTGCTGAACTCAGAAGTATCCATTTCCGCTCACTCCAGTCGGGGCAAGGTGCAAACCTTGCTTTGCCCATCTGGGGCTGGTTCTTTAAAAAAGTATTGGCCGACTCAACACTGGGAATCACCGAAGAAATGCAATTCAAAAAACCACAATATTTCAATATCAATCTGAATTGCGAAGATGAGGATCTGAAAAAATCGAACAAAGAGGCTGACGATTTCTTTTAGTTCGAAATATCCTCAAATTTAATTAAGGCAAATATTGTTAAATCAAAGCTGTCATTTCGAGTGTTTACCCAATTTTATTGGGCATAATGAGAGAATGATAGAAAACCACATCAAGGATGTCATTTCGACGAGTACGCGAGGAGAAATCTCTTCGAACTGTCAGATTTCTCCTTCGTCGAAATGACAAAACTAATTCTATTATTAGCAGTAAATCCAGATTTTTTAAAACCTGTTCTTCTTTATTTTTTCAAACTGAAGGCTTTCAAACGGGCGGCCTTTTGATTCTTTCGCCGGATAACCCACTGTTACCGTGCACAAAACCCGGTAGTTTTCAGGAATACCCAGCAATTCGCGGACATATTGTTCCGAAGTAACCGTTTCGCTATACATCCGGTAATGAAAATGAATCCAGCAACTGCCCAATCCCAGCGAGTGCGCCGTGAGTTGCAAAATGATGGCGGCGATCGAGCAATCTTCCACCCAGGCATCATTCACTGTTTCGTCGGCACAGAAAACCACTGCCAGCGGCGCTGTTTCCAGCGGACCGGTTCCCGAGTTTTTAGCCACCTTCAGTTTTTGGATCGTTTCTTTTTCATCAATAAAAATAAACTGCCACGGATTGATGCCTTTCGACGAGGGCGAGCGCAAAACTGCCTCTTTCAGAATTTCAATTTTGTCGGCTTCAACAGGCTGTTCGGTGTATTTTCTAACGCTGCGGCGGGTGCGTAAAAATTCAATCATGATTTTCGGTTTTTGGTGGGTAAAAATAGTCTGTGCATTTTTGATTGCAAAGTTTTTCTAATTTCAGACAAAAAATTTAATCTGATACCAATGAAAACCATCCGCGTCCTTTTAGTCTTTGTCGTATTTTATAGTTTCTCTTGCACAAACAACCAGTTTTACACGATGGATGACTTTGCAAAAGTCCCCAAAACCGATGCACATTATCATGTTTATTCGGATGGAAATGGTTCATTGGAACAGGCGCAGAAAGACAATTTCAGCTTGTTGGCGATCAATACTTTTTCTGAAGGCTGTGAGCATGTTTACAAGGTGCAGCAGATTTCGGAAAACCTGGAAAAACAATATCCGCAGAATTTTGATTTCGCGGCCACTTTTTGTCTCGATGGCTGGGACGATTCGCTGTGGGTTGAAAACACGGTTGCCTGGCTCGACAGTTGCCTTGCCGGTGGCGCTGTGGCGGTAAAAGTGTGGAAAAATATTGGGATGGAGTTCCGCGACAAAGACAGTACGCTGATTATGATTGACGATCCGAAGTTCAACCCGGTTTTCCGGTTTTTGAATGAAAAGAAAGTCCCGCTGGTGGGGCATTTGGGCGAGCCCAGAAACTGCTGGCTCCCGTTGAATGAAATGACCACCCGAAACGACAGCAGCTATTTTGCGCGGCACCCGGAATATCACATGTATCTGCATCCCGGATTTCCTTCGTACGAAGAACAAATGGCAGCGCGCGACAGGATGCTGGACAAAAATCCCGGGCTTGTTTTTATCGGGTGCCACCTGGCCAGTATCGAATGGAATGTGGACACGCTGGCTGTCTGGCTCGACAAATACCCAAACACAGCGGTTGACCTCGCTGCCCGGATGGGGCAACTGTATTTTCAAACCCGCGATGAAAGGGAAAAAGTGCGCAACTTCTTTATTCAATACCAGGACCGGATTTTATACGGAACCGACATTATTGACAGCGGGCAGGAAAAGGAGCAGTTTCAGCAACAAATTCACCAAACCTGGCTCCGCGACTGGGAATACCTTGTAACCGACCACACCATGACAAGCCCGCTGATTAAAGGCGAATTCAAGGGTTTGCAACTGCCCAAAGAAGTGATTGACAAAGTTTACCGGCTGAACGCAGAAAAGTGGTATAATCTGAAATAGAAAAAGCTGGAATCTCAGTTAAAAGATGCCAGCTTTTTTTGATCGCTGATTTCGAAATATTGTGAAATGCCGGTTATTTCAACCCGCTTCTTTTCAGCAGTGCATCCACGGTGGGTTCCTGTCCGCGGAAACGTTTGTAAAGTACCATCGGGTCTTCGGTGCCACCTTTTTCAAGGATATTTTCGCGGAACGATTTGGCCACTGCTTTATTAAACAAGCCTTTTTCTTTAAAAACACTGAAAGCATCGGCATCCAGCACTTCGGCCCATTTGTAACTGTAATAGCCAGCAGCGTAACCACCGGCAAAAAGGTGCCCGAACTGGACGCTCATGCAAACCTCCGGAATAACCGGGAAAATGCGGGTTTTCGACCAGGCGTTTTCTTCAAAGGTTTTTACGCTCCCGGTGAAAGGTTGTTCGAGTGTGTGCCAGGCCATGTCCATGTACCCAAAACTCAACTGGCGAATGGAAAGATAACCGGCCTGGTAGTTTTGAGCATCCACAATTTTCTTGACCAGTTCAGCCGGAATTTTGGCGCCGGTCTGGTAATGCACGGCAAACCTGTCTAAAAACTCTTTTTCCACAGCCCAGTTTTCCATAATCTGCGAGGGCAGTTCCACAAAATCGCGGTAAACATTGGTTCCCGAAAGTGTGGCGTAAGTTGAGTTGGCCAGCATTCCGTGCAGTGCGTGGCCAAATTCGTGCATAAAAATATTTACTTCATCAAAAGTTAAAAGTGCAGGTTTGGTTGAAGTCGGGCGGGTGAAATTCATCACAATGGTGATGTGTGGCCGCGAATCCACCCCGTTTTCTTTCCACTGTCCCTTGAAATCGTTCATCCAGGCGCCGCCCTGTTTTCCGGCACGCGGATGGAAATCGGCATACAAAACAGAAAGGAATTTGCCGTCGGCATCAAACACTTCGTAAGGAATCACCTCTTTGTTGTAAACCTGAATTTCAGTATTTGGTTTGAAAGTGATTCCGTACAATTCGGTGGCAAGTCCGAAAACACCGCCGATCACTTTGTTCAGTTCGAAATAAGGTTTCATCATTTCGTCATTCAGATCGAATTTTTCCACCTTCAGTTTTTCACTGTAATAAGCCCAGTCCCAGGGCATGATTTCTCCGGTAAAACCACTTTTTTCGGCAAAAGCCTGTACTTCGGCTTTTTCAGCCAAAGCAGTTTTATAAGATGCTTCGTATAGGTCGTCTAACAATTTGTAAACATTGGCGGGTTTTGCAGCCATGCGGCGCTCAAGTGCGTATTCAGCATAGTTTTTATAACCGAGCAGTTTCGCCATCTCAAGACGAAGAGCGGCTATTTTTTCCACATTTTGCTGGTTGTCGAACTCATTGTTTTTAAATGCCCGCGAACCGTAAGCAATGTACATTTCTTTCCGAAGGTCGCGGTTGTCGGCATATTTCATAAAAGGGAGGTAGCTGGGCATATCGAGGGTGAAAACCCAGCCGGTTTTGTTTTTTTCCTTTGCCAGTCC
>JAJUGS010000043.1 GCA_029265875.1 Prolixibacteraceae bacterium | reverse complement strand
GTGGCTTTTTATTATTATGGTCTTGAAAACGGATTACCCGAAACCCAGATCTTCTGTATAACCCAGGATTCATCAGGTTTTATCTGGCTGGCCGGGCAAAACACGCTTTTCAGGTTTGATGGCAGCCAGTTTAAAAATTACCTGAACCGCGGAACCGAACAGGTACTGAAAGGTAAGATCAATACACTCTTTGTCGATTCAAAAGGTATTCTCAGGGTGGGAACTGAGTCGGGAATTCTGCAATATGATATTCTGCTTGATAAATTCACCGGGCCGGAACCGGGGTGGGAAAGAGTGTATGTTTCTGCAATTGATGAAGATAATTTGGGAAGAATCTGGGCTGGAACTGACGAAGGGCTGGCATGTTATAATCCTGAGACAAAAAATACAACGTGGTTTACAGGCACTGATACTATAAAAGTAAAGGGGAATGATATACTTCCGTTTAGTGCGATAACACGGCTTGTTTGCCAGCCCGATGGTAAAATCTGGATTGGTGGGAATATGGTTGGGCTTTGTCTTTTTGATCCTGAAAAACGAAAAGTTCTTGAAAGTAATATAATTGGAGGGAAGAATTTTTCAGGATATACAATCTCAAAATTGTGGGTGAATAAAAATCGTTTATTTATCGGCACATTAACCCAAGGTTTATTTATTTATGATCAGGATAATAAAAACCTGATTAATAATACATTTAATTCATCGGGTTCAAATATCCATTCTTTCCACAATTCGGGAGATTCGGTTTTATGGTTGGCCACGAACAACGGACTTGTTAAATATAATCTTGAGAACGAAAAATTCAGGTTTTATTTCAATGAGCCCATGAATCCATTAAGTATGGCGCGTACTGCGGTGGTTTATGTTTTTGTGGATATGGATAAAAACGTTTGGGTATCGAACGGTATTAAAGGAATAAATTACGGTTTAAATAATACGCCCTTCAGCTATCTGGAAATTTCAGGAGCACAGGGGAACAGCCTTACCCACAAAGAAGTGACATCGATGCTGTTCGATCACAGTGGGAATATGTGGGTGGGGTATGAAGCCGGTTTTGTAGAAATGATCAATCAGGACAGGACCTATAAAAGGCTAATAAAAAATCCACCGGAACAAAAGCAATTAACAGGCTCGGTTATGGCTTTGTTTGAAGACAGCAAAAACCGTATCTGGAAGGGTGGCTGGCGAACCGGCCTGTGCAGGCTGAACAATGTTGGTAATGCATTTGAATATGCCCCAATGAATAACGATTCTATTGCGGAGGTTATGAAATATGCCGACATCAGGGGCATTACTGAAGATAAAACGGGTAATATCTGGATCAGCCTCCACGGGAAAGGCATCGGGTGTTATAATCCTGAGACAGCAAACATTAGATTTTATCACTTCAATAAAAAAGATCCGCCATCATCGCTTTCCAACGATTATACTTTTGATCTTTGTACCGATAACGACAACAATCTCTGGGTGGCTACTGCTCATGGTGTAACCCGGTTCAACCTTTCAAAACGTTTATTCCATTCTTATTTTCATGAGAACGAAAATGTTAATTCGCTGAGCAGTAATACAATTAATACGATACACAAAAGTAACGATAACAAAATCTGGGCAGGAACGAATAATGGATTAAATATTTATCTTCCGGCCAAAGATTGTTTCATACCGATATTAACAGACAATGACATACCATTTTTAAATGTATTGGCAATAACATCTGTAAGGCCTGGTGAAATCTGGTTTAGTTCCAATGCCGGTATTGTGAGATTTAATTATTCTGCTTCCTCTGATTCTGTATTCAATACTTCTTATACCATATTCGACAGGTCCGATGGTTTGTATTCCACTATTTTTTTCCCGCGGTCGGTAGCTGTAAACAATATTGGCCAGCTTTATTTTGGCGGCAATGAAAGTGTAGATTATTTTAATCCGGTGGCCGTTGGAAAATGGGCAGAACCGGAACCAAAACCGCAGATAACAGATGTGATGATTGATGGGAAGAGAGCAGTGACCAGAAGACTCAAAAATATCGAAGATAATCCGGTTGTTGAATTAAAACACAATAACAGGATGATCAGCCTGCGTTTTACTTCGCTCCGGTTTAACGAGCAAAAATCAAATACCACAAGATATAAACTTGAGCACTTCAATGATGAATGGATTTATCCGCAGAACGAACAAATTGCAACTTTTACCAATCTGAAACCAGGGAAGTACAGGTTTTTATTTGAAGTAAAAGGAAACAACGGCGAGTGGTTTGGCCTTAAATACCCCCTGGTACTAATCGTTAAACCACCATTCTGGAAAACAGTACCATTCTTTATTGTTACCATTGTTATAATTGTTGTTTCCCTTTATTGGTTCCATCGTTTCCAGTCAAAACAGTATTTCAGGCGTCAGAAAGAACTTGAACTTGAAATAGAAAAAAGAACCGTTGAACTGGTAAAAAAGAATGAGGAACTTGAATCGGCCAACAAGGCAAAAGCCAAATTCTTTTCAATCATTTCACATGATTTGCGAAGCCCGTTTTCTTCAGTAATCGGCATGCTCGATTTGCTGAATGAGCCCGGAAACGGGATTGATGATACGAAGAAAAAGGAACTGATCGGTTATGCGTTCGCATCAGCAAAAAACACATTTGATTTATTAGAAACCCTGCTTACCTGGGCCCGTTCGCAGATGAACCAAATTGTATTTAACCCTGCCATAAATGATCTTGCCGCCTTGCTGAAAAACAACATGGAACTGAAACTGCTTTCTTCAAAAAGTAAAGACATTACCCTTATCAACAAAGTCCCATCAAAACTTGAGGCATTTTATGACAACGATATGATTCACACAGTAGTAAGGAATATTTTGGGCAATGCGTTGAAATTTACCGGCAGTGGGGGGGAAATTGTTGTCTCAGCCCGAATTTCAGCAGGAGAAGCCATTGTAAGTATTGCTGATACGGGTGTTGGAATGTCGGCTGATGAGATGAATAGCCTGTTTGAATTGGGTGGAACAAGCAAAAACGGTACGCAAGGGGAGCGGGGTACGGGCCTTGGTTTAATAATTTGTAAGGAATTTATTGAAAAGAACGCCGGTAAAATATGGGTTAGCAAAAATGATCCACAGGGTACTGTATTTTATTTCACTCTTCCGTTAGGTGAAGTCTGAGCATCAAGTTAGAACAAACAGGTAATATGCTTGTTTTTTCAGGAAACAATAATTCAGGAACAGCATGAAAAACGTAGCGTTAATCACCGGGGCTTCCTCCGGAATTGGAAAAGAACTGGCAAAAATACACGCAGCAAACGGTGGCGACCTTGTTTTGGTTGCCCGGCGCGAAAAAGAACTCACCGAACTGAAATACAGCCTCGAATCGGAATATAAAGTCCAAATCTTGATCATTCCCAGAGATTTATCAGACATCAACACGCCTGCAGAAATATTTGCTGAAACCGAAAAACAAGGCATTCAGGTTGAATTTCTGATAAATAATGCAGGTTTTGGCGGGCATGGATTTTTTCATGAAAGAGAAATCGAAAAAGACCGGGCGATGGTGAATGTAAATATCACTTCATTGATGCTGCTCACCCGATTGTACCTGCCGGGAATGGTTGAGCGAAAAAAGGGAAAGATTCTGAATGTTTCATCAACTGCATCATTTTTGCCTGGTCCGTTGCAGGCGGTTTACTATGCCAGCAAAGCTTTTGTAACTTCGTTCAGCCAGGCGCTGGCCGAAGAACTGAAAGAAACCGGAATCACAGTAACTGCCCTTTGTCCGGGCCCGGTTGCCACCGGATTTTTCGATACAGCCAATATGAACGGCGTTAAAATGCTGAAAACTCAAAAGGCGATGACCCCCGCCAAAACCGCTGCAATTGGTTACCGCGATATGATGAAAGGCCGGCTTTTATCATTTGACAACGGATTGCTGAAGTTTTTGCTGAACTGGATGGTGCCATTGTTGCCGCGTCGTTGGGTATTGAAAGTTTCGAGAATGACAATGGAAAAATAGAATATGAAATTAAGTGCAAATGTAATCGGTGCCACCGGCCTGGTGGGAAAAGCACTCATTCAGCAGTTACTGAATGACGAACGGTTTGAAAAGGTCAGGATATTTGTTCGTCGCGACACCGGGTTGAAACATCCGAAGCTTGAACAATTCATTGTTGATTTTGGCAATACTGAAACCTGGGAAAAACAACTCACCGGCGATGTTTTGTTTTCGGCTCTTGGAACCACTTTAAAACAAGCTGGCAGCAAGGAAAAACAATGGGAAATCGATTTTATGTTCAACCTGAATTTTGCCCAAAAAGCAAAAGAAAACGGAATTGAAATCTATGTGCTGGTTTCATCAATTGGCGCCAACGCAAAATCAGCCATCTTTTATACAAAAATGAAAGGCGAGTTGGATGAGGCTGTATCAAAAATCGGGTTTAATAATCTGGTAATTCTGCGTCCTGCTTCTTTAACCGGTCCGCGTGAAAACCGGCGGTTGGCGGAAGAATTCTCAGTACCTGTTCTCAACTTTTTAACCCGGTTTATGATGAAAAATTATCGGCCCATCAGTGGCGAAACTGTTGCAAAAGCCATGATAAATGCCGCACTCCGGAATACTGGCGGTAAAACCATTTACGAAGGTGGCGAGGTTTTTAACCTCGCTGAAAATTCGTTGTAATTAGTTGGTTTGTGAATTGACTAATTACTTAAATATGAGTCGAAAAAAGTAACCATTAACGGGGTAATTTTTTAATTATTTTGAAAAGTGCTGCCTTTCAGGCAGTTTCGTTCTTTGCGATGAAGCCACAGGTTACAAACCTGTGGTTATGAAAATTAGTCCTTTCAGGACGATTTACCACACCGACTTGAAAAGTCAGATTTTCATAACCACATGGTCATCGACCTGTGGTAAACACCATCCAAAAAATCAACTGCCTGTAAGGCAGAACAAATTAAAAATTAACAAAATCGGATTTATCATGATTCGCAATAATACTATCGAATATTAAACTTAATAACACTTTTAGAGATGAAAAATCTGTTTAAACAAAAACCTTTTCTCCCGGCAATCCTGATACTTGCCGTTTTTACGCTGCTTTTTACAGCCTGTGCCGATGTAACCAACATTGATGCCTGTAAAACCACCGAACCGTATGGTTTTCTGGGTGGTTTGTGGCACGGAATTATTGCTCCTGTCAGTTTTTTTGGCAGCCTTTTTATGGATGATGTAGCCATGTATGCAGTAAACAACAACGGTGGCTGGTACGATTTCGGTTTTGTACTCGGCGCCGGAATTTTGTTTGGAGGCGGCTCAAGAGCTTCGAAATGTAAATAGTTCTGAATATTGCTATAAAACCATTTACTTCTGAAATAATGGGTTGGTTGGCGAAATTGTTTTTTGACTAACCCTGGCAATTATGCCAGGGAAAAGTAATAATCAAATAGTTGGGCTTTAGCCCTTAATATTATTGACTAGGGCTAAAGTCCTTCGTGTGTCTTTTTCCATAATCCCCGGCATACCCGCCTGCCGTCGGGCAGGAATGCCGGAGTTAGTCATTTTGATTTCATTTTTCATAGTCTAATAAAGTTGAATATTGAGTGATTTTTTCAGCCTCTTGTTCTGTTTCGTTTTGTTCTGCCTGAATCTTTTTTTACTTTCGCCAATCATTAAAGAACAACCTAAATTTTAAGCGGTTATGAAGAAGAACTATTTATCGGTATTGGCAAAACCGGTTTTTGTTTTGTCAATCATTCTGGCATTCATGTTTTCAGGATGTCAGCAAGCTCCGAAAGCAGATGAAACAGTGAAAATTGATATCAACGCAGTGGGCGAACCCATCAGTCCCTATATTTACGGGCAGTTTATCGAACATCTCGGCAAATGTATTTATGGTGGAATCTGGGCCGAAATGCTCGAAGACCGCAAATTTTACTACCCCGTAACTTTTGAATTTAATCCCTGGGGGACAGCAAGCGACCCACAATGGAACACCGGCGAATACAAATTTCTGAACGCCTCGCCCTGGCAGGTGATTGGCGACGAAAATACGGTTTCGATGGATAAAAAGTCACCGTTTGTAGGCGAACAAACACCTGTCGTCAGACTGAAAGGCGATGGTTCTGCAGCCGGAATCAAACAATCCGGAATTGAGTTTTTAGCCGGAAAAGAATATACAGGAAGAATCATATTGGCCGGTGATGCCTCCGCTGCCCCTGTTACTGTTCAAATAACTTCAGAAAACAATGAGACCGTAAAAGTTGAAATTGCTGAAATCAGCAACGAATTCAAAAGCTACCCGCTGAGTTTTACCACTCCGTTTGCCGGTAAAAACTGCTCATTCGAAATTATAAGTGCCGGTAAAGGAAGCTTCAAAATCGGAACTGTTTCGCTGATGCCTGCCGATAATATCAATGGCTGGAGGCCCGATGTGGTGGCGCTTTTGAAAGAACTCAACTCGCCCATTTACCGCTGGCCTGGCGGAAACTTTGTTAGTGGTTACAACTGGCGCGACGGGATAGGTGAAATGGATAAACGTCCGCCACGCAAAAACCCGGCCTGGAAAGGCGTTGAACCCAACGATGTAGGTGTTCATGAGTATATGCAGTTAATGGAAATGATTGATGCAGAACCTTTTGTTGCAGTAAATACAGGTCTTGGAACGGTTCAGGAAGTGGCTGCGCAGATTGAATACTGCCGTGGCAGTCAGGATACGCCGCTGGGCAAACTCAGGGCAGAAAACGGAAGTGCGGCTCCATTCAATATCCGTTATTGGGCCGTTGGTAACGAAATGTACGGAAACTGGCAGTTGGGTCACATGCCGTTGAGCGATTATGTATTGAAACACAACGACATGGCTAAGGCAATCTGGGCGGTTGATTCAACCGCGAAACTGATTGGCGTGGGCGCTGTTGGCGAATGGAGCGAAACCATGCTTTCGCAATGTGCTGATTATATGAACCTATTGAGTGAACACATTTACTGCAAAGAAAAAGACTCGCTGCAGGAACATGTGGTTCAAATTAAGAACGACATAAAAAGGGTAGCCGATGCACACCGCAATTACCGCGAAAAAATTGGAGGGCTGAAAGAAAAAGACATCCGCATTGCCATGGATGAATGGAATTTCTGGTACGGCGACTACATTTATGGCGAACTGGGTGTGCGTTACCACCAGAAAGACGGATTGGGAATTGCCATGGGTTTGCACGAATATTTCCGCAACAGCGATATTTTTTACATGGCCAACTATGCGCAAACCGTGAATGTTATCGGTGCGATAAAAACCACACAAACCGCGTCGGCTTTCGAAACTACCGGATTGGTTTTAAAACTCTACCGTAACCGGTTTGGTTCGGTTCCGGTTAAAATCGGAGCTCTCGCCAACCCAAATCTCGATATTTCGGCAGCATTAACCGAAGACAAAACCGCTTTGACAGTTGCCGTTGTAAATATGGATGCCAGGCCGCAGAATGTTTTAATCGACTTGGGCGAAATAAAAGCCGGCAAAGAAGGACAAGCCTGGGTTATTCAGAACTCCGACCCGGAGGCTTACAACACACCCGGCGAAGAACCCAAAGTGGTGATTGAAGAGCAACCACTTGATTTCAGCAAAAAAGTAATTGAAGTTCCAGGTTATGCTGTGAAATTGGTTAAAGTGGAGCTGGTAAAATAAATGACTTGAACCACATAGGCACATAGAACACAATAGATTTCTATGTGCCCTATGTGCCTATGTGGTAAAAAAAACAAATAAACTAAAATTCAAAATATGAAAAAGCTACAATTCTTCTTTCTTGCCGCCCTGACTGTTTTGTTTGTCAGTTGTGCGGTCGAATCCAACGAAAAACTCTCGGTTTCCTCGCCCGACGGCGTGAACAAAATCGATTTCGTCCTCGAAAAAGGTGTGCCGAAATACGCGGTAAACCATGGCGAAAAGGCGGTTATCAACCCGTCGAAACTGGGATTTGTTTTTAAAGATGGCGATAATTTTGACGCCGGTTTTAAAGTGCTCGAATCAAAAACAACCCCCATCGACGAAACCTGGGAACAGGTTTGGGGCGAAAAACGGATGATTCAAAACAATTGCAACGAACTGAGCGTGACCTTGCAGGAGAAAAAAGGCGCTCAGCGAAAACTCGAAATCCAGTTGCGCGCTTACAACGACGGGATTGCTTTCCGTTACATTTATCCCGAACAAGGTAGCGGCGACAGCATTTTTATCATGGACGAGGTTTCGGAATTTAACCTCGCCAGCGGCGGAAATGCCTGGTGGATTCCGGCATACCGCGACAACCGCTATGAATATCTCTATACAAAAACGCTGATTTCGGAAATGGACACGGTACACACACCGGTTACTTTCAAATGCGACGACGGGTTGTATCTTTCGATTCACGAAGCCAATTTGGTTGATTTTGCGTCGATGACGGTGGAACAAACTGCCGGCAACAACCTGAAATGTAACCTCGTTCCGTGGTCGGATGGCGTGAAGGTAAAAACAAAGGCGCCGTTTAAATCACCGTGGCGCACGGTTCAGATTGGCGAAAAAGCCGGCGACCTGATTACTTCGTACCTCATTCTGAACCTGAACGAACCCAATGCAATGGGCGATGTTTCGTCGTGGGTTCAGCCACGAAAATACCTCGGGATCTGGTGGGGAATGCACATCAGCAAATACACTTTCTGGGAGAGCGAAAAACATGGCGCTTCCACCAAAAACGCCAAATGGTACATCGATTATTGCCAGAAACTTGGCATCGACAGGCTTTTGATTGAAGGCTGGAACAAAGGCTGGACACCGGCCTGGTACGAAAACGCGATGCACATGTTCAGTTTCACCAAAAGCACCGACGATTTCAACCTCGAAGAAGTGGTAAAATATGGCGACAGCAAAGGCGTGAAACTGATTGGTTACCACGAAACCGGCTCGAACCTCATTAATTATCTGGCACAGATTGATTCGGGAATGGCCTTGTACCAGAAAATGGGTATTCACGATATTAAAATCGGTCAGGTGGGCTCGCGTTTAAATATGAAAGAGTGGCACCACGGTCAGTTTGGTGTGAATTATTATCGTTATGTATTGAAAAAAGCGGCTGAATACCAGTTGGCAGTTAATTTCCATGAACCGATTAAAGACACTGGCGAACGCCGCACTTATCCGAATATGATGTCGCGCGAAGGTGCCCGCGGTATGGAATACGATGCCTGGAGTGACGGCAATCCGCCGAACCACACGCTCAATCTGGTGTTTACCCGCATGTTGGCTGGCCCGATGGATTTTACACCTGGTATTTTCGATTTGAATGAAGAACAGGGTTTTAACAATCGTTCGGTGCACACCACGCTGGCAAAACAACTGGCTTATTATGTCACACTGTATTCGCCCATCCAGATGCTGGCCGACCTGCCCGATAATTACGACGGACACCCGGCATTCCAGTTTTTGAAAGATGTTCCGGTGGATTGGGACGACACAAAAGTGCTGAATGGCGAAATTGGCGAATATGTGACCACCGTGCGCAAAGACCGCAAAAGTGATGACTGGTACCTGGGTAGCATGACCAACGAAGAAGGTCGTGAATTTACCGTGTCGCTCGATTTTCTGGGTGATGGCAATTACGAAGCACAGATTTATGCCGACGCTCCGGGAACCACCTGGCAGAATGAACCCGAAAAAGTGGCTATTTCAACCGTTGTTGTTGACAAAACATCAACGTTGCCCATTACTCTGGGTGCCGGTGGCGGAATGGCTGTTCGGTTTAAAAAACTGTAATTATTTAACACAAAGGCACGAAGACACAATTTTAAAACTTCGTGCCTTTGTGTCTTTGTGTTTTTATTTTAACCAACTAAAACTAAACCAACATGAAAAACCTGAAACTTTTTACCGTTATTTTATTCACCATCATCTCTTTGCAAATGAGTGCACAAGCCTACAAAAACTTTAAAGTGGCCGTTTATTGCCGCGCCTACGAAGTGGAAAAAATGGCCGACCCGAAATGGCTCACTTCTGTTTGGGACACACTCTCGCGCCAATTGCACGTTGACAGAATTTACCTCGAAACCCACCGCGATTTGCTGATTGTTCCCGATGCAACGCTCGAAGCCGCTAAAAAATTCTTTCAGTCGAAAGGTGTTGAGGTGGCTGGCGGAATCACTTACACCATCGACGAAAGCAACAATTTCCAGACGTTTTGTTACACCAATCCCGAAAACCGGCAGAAAGTAAAAGAGATTGCCGAACACACCGCGAAGCATTTCGATTTCTTTATTCTCGACGATTTCTTTTTTACCAGTTGCAAATGCGATTTGTGTGTGGCAGCAAAAGGCGAAAAAAGCTGGACCGATTTCCGTCTCGACCTGATGAAAAATGCCGCCAACGATTTGGTGATTAACCCCGCCAAAAAGGTAAACCCGAAAGTGCAGGTAATTATTAAATATCCCAATTGGTACGAGCATTTTCAGGGACTCGGATTTAATCTCGAAGCCGGGCCGGTTCAGTTCGATGGTGTTTACACCGGCACTGAAACCCGCGACCGGAGCGGAAACCAGCACCTGCAGCAATATCTTGGGTACGCCATTTTCAGGTATTTCGAAAACCTGAAACCCGGCAGAAATTTTGGTGGCTGGGTGGATACAGGCGGCGGCAATCCGCTTGACAGGTACGCCGAACAACTCTGGATTACGATGTTTGCCAAAGCGCCCGAAATTACGCTGTTTGATATCCGCCAGATGAACAACAATTACAACCCGAATTACCGGACTTCGTGGAAAGGAACGGGCACCAGTTTCGATTTTGATGAAATGAAAAAGCCACTGAAACAAGCCGATGGAAGCGAGTTTGTGCCGCGCAAATTTTCCGGTGTTGCCGGTTATTCGCTGGCTGTGGTCGATAAAGTTCTGGGCGGACTTGGCAACCCGGTGGGTGTAAAATGTTACAAACCGTTTCATTCGACAGGTGAGGATTTTTTGCAAACTTATTTCGGAATGATTGGAATTCCGGTGGATATTGTACCGCTGTTCCCCGAAAACGAACCTGTGGTTCTCTTAACCGAAACCGCCAGTTTCGACAAGGATATTGTGGCCAAAATCAAAAAACAATTGCAAAATGGCAAAAATGTGGTGGTTACTTCCGGTTTTTACAAAGCCATGCAGGGCAAAGGAATTGAAAATATTGTCGAACTGAAGGTAACCGACAGAAAAGCCAGTGTGAAGGAATTTGCAGCCGGCTGGGGGCCAACCACCAAATTTGAAAAGGAAATCATCATTCCGCAGGTTACCTACCTCACCAACGATTCGTGGGAAATTATCTCGGCACGCGACGATACCAATGGCTGGCCCATTTTGCATGCTGCCGATTTTTCAAAAGGCAAATTTTATGTGCTCACCATCCCCGATAATTTTATCGACCTCTATATCTTGCCCGAAAATGTGCTGAACCGCATTCGTGAAACCGTTGCCGGCAATTTGCCTGTAACGCTGGAAGGTCCCGGCGAAGTAAGCCTGTTCGCATACGACAACAATTCGTTTGTGGTGGAGTCGTTTCTCGATAAAGAAGTAACCGTAAAAGTACTTTTGGGGTTGGATGTAAAACAGGTAAAAAACCTCGAAACCGGCGAAATGCTGAACACCGTGGCCCGTCCGGCCATGTCGTTCCGCAACCGGAAATTCGGAAAAGATGCCGCAGTTGTGGAAATCACCATCAAACCGCATTCGTTTAAGGCGTTTTCGTTTTGATATTGAAATGCCCGATAAATTCCGGAATAAATACCGCATTTCATCCACCCGGTTGCAGCATTGGGATTATGGTTCGGATGCCTTGTATTTTGTCACCATTTGCACACAATACCGCGAACATTATTTTGGCGAAATTGCTGGTGGAAAAATGCAATTATCCGAAACCGGCAAAATGGCGTACCGGTTTAGGTTTGAAATTCCCAACCATTTTCCGTTTGTTCAATTGGGCGAATTTGTTGTGATGCCGAATCATGTTCATGGGATAATTATCATTGATAAATCAAACCATTTGGGCAATCATGATTTTGTTGAAATGGGTGGCGACGCCGGTGATGGCGCAATGATTGACGCCCGCGACGATGCGAACGTAGAGACGCAAAATTTTGCGTCTCTACAACCCCAACAAACAACCACGCCACCACCACAAACAACCGCACCGTCAACCCCATCAATCCCGCCACCAACCCGCGGCAATATTTTTGGTCCGCAATCACAAAACCTGGCATCAATCATTCGCGGTTATAAAATCGGGGTAACCAAATTTGCACGGAATAACAATATTCCGTTTTCCTGGCAATCCCGTTTTCACGACCACATTATCCGTAATCACGAATCATTTCAACGGATTTCGGGTTACATTATCAATAATCCTGTAAATTGGCGGAATGATAATTTTTATTAACCAAAACCAATGAAACCAAAATTTTTAACAATGATTTTTGCATTCCTGTTTGCAGGAATTTCAATGCAAATCAGCGCAGCAACCACAAATCCGGCATCGGTTTACACCCAAAAACCCGAAGATGCCGAGGCATTTTATTTCACCCCCGAAAATTATGGGTTCAAAAACGATGGCAAAACCGATGTTTCGGAGGCGTTGCAAAAGGCCATCAACCAGGTAAAAACCGAGAAGAATTTCGGGATTTTGTTTATTCCCGAAGGAAAATATAATATCAGCAAAACCATTTACATCCCGCCGGCAGTGCGGTTAATCGGTTACGGGAAAACCCGGCCCGAAATTATTCTGATGAAGAATTCACCCGGATTTCAGTTTGCCAATTCAAAAGAAAACAATTCAGAAAAATACATGGTTTGGTTTACCGGCGGTATTGTAACCGACGAATCGCAGGTGCGCGATGCCAACCCGGGAACATTCTACAGCGCGATTTCGAATATCGATTTTACCATTGAAGACGGAAATCCCAACGCCGTGGTTTTTCGCACACATTTCGCGCAACACGGATTTGTGAGCCATTCAGTTTTGCATATCGGCAATGGCAAAGCCGGAATTTCGGAAGTGGGCAACGAACTTGAAAACATTCAGTTTTTGGGTGGCGATTATGGCATTATCACGGGCCCTACCTCGCCAAGCTGGCCGATGATGCTGGTTGACACGTATTTTGAAGGTCAGCGGAAAGCCGCAATACAATGCCACAATTCGGGAATGGCAATTGTGAATATGCACATCAAAAATGTACCGGTTGCCATTGAAATTGAAGAAGACGCAACCGACCGGCTTTTTCTGGAAAACTGTTTTTTCGAAAACATCAAACAGGCCGGAATTATCATCAATGACAAAGAAAGTACGCTGAACCAAATCAATATTTTGAATACCGAATGTCGTGAAGTGCCTGTTTTTGCCTTATTCCGACAAAGCAAAAAAGAAATTCAGGGCAAAGGAAAAATTTATCGGGTGAGCGAATTTACCCACGGTCTTGTGATGAAAAATATGACAGATGATTCGGGTTTTGAAACCATTGCCGATTTTGTGACTTTGGAAAAGATTTCCGCAAATTTGAAAAACGTTATACCAGCTTTGCCGCCGATGGAGAAATGGGTAAACATTAAAAACCTCGGGGCAAAAGGCGATGGCGAAACCGATGACACAAAGGTATTCCGGGATGCCATAGCAAAATATGAAACCATTTATGTTCCACAGGGCTGGTACCGCATTACCGAAACGCTGAAAATAAGGCCCGGCACCAAGCTGATTGGTTTGCACCCGTGGGCAACACAATTTGTGCTGAAAGAAAGCGAGCTATTTTTCAGCGGCTTTGGTGGTCCGCGACCGATGATTGAATCATCGGAAGGTGGCGACGACCAGTTGAATGGTATCGGAATTTCTACCGGCGGTTACAATTATCGCGCAGTGGGTTGTAAATGGATGGCTGGCGAAAAATCGTACATGAACGATGTGAAATTTGCCGGCGGTCATGGAACCATGCGAAAGCCGGGAGCTGCAAACGAAAATTTCAGAAACAGGGGCAACCGAGGCCAAATCAGCTCGCCCGAAAACCCGGTACACGAGGAAGGAATGGACAAAGCCTGGGACAACCAATACTGGAGTTTGTGGGTAACCCAAAACGGCGGCGGAACTTTTAAAGACATCTGGACTGCCAATACCTACGCCACCAGCGGCCTTTTTGTTAACCACACTGCCACGCCTTCGCGGATTTATGCCATGTCGCTCGAACACCACGTGCGCAACGAAGCCCGTTTCGACAACGTTTCGAACTGGAGAATTTATGCCTTTCAGTTGGAAGAAGAAGGCGTTGAAGGGAAAGAGTGCCAGGGAATTGAAATGGCCGGTTGTAAAAACATCCTGTTTGGAAACCTCTGGATGTACCGCGTAATCAGGGTTACAACACCCAAGCGTTTTGGTGCGCGGTTGTGGAATTGCGAAAATATTCAGGTGCGAAACCTGCATAACTACACCCAAAAACTGTGGGTGAATGAGTTTACTTTTTGGGATGCGAACAAGGAATTGCCGGTGTATCCGTGGGAAATTGCCAAACTTACAATCACTGGCAATGAAACGGGTAATTTGAAACCGGAAAGCCAGGTGGGCAAACCTGAGCGGCTGGTTTCGGGTTTTGATTTTGCCCAGGGAATCACTGCCGACAGCAAAGGAAACGTGTATTTCTGCGAAACACGCAAAAAGCGGATTTACCAATGGTCGGCTGAAACGCAAAGTGCCAAAATTCTGTCCGATATCCCGTTGCAACCGTTTGTGCTGGCAACCGACACGAAAGACAACCTGCTGGTGGTTTGCCGCTACGACCCGCAACCCGGATTTTTGGTAAGCGGGAAACAGGAGACTGTAAAACGGCTGCCCGACGACAACCCGGCTTACAGCAGTTACGGCAACGGCGGCTGGGCTGCTTTGTGCTATTCCATCGACCCGATATACCCGGAAGCCACTTTTGCGCCGATGAAAAGAGTGGCAAATTCATCAATCAATAATTTGCAAAAAACTTTTTACCCCACAAGCCGCTGGCATTACACTTTCGACAAAGCTGCGGAATATTTTCCCGATTCGGCTTTTGCTGCCCCCGATGGTGTGACTTTTATCCAGGAAACCTACGATATTGGACGTTGTGCCGAGCTTTCAGCAGCTGTGCCCGGGAACCCAATTTACGCTTTTGATGAGATTTCGAAACGAACCGTAAAAATGGAGGTGGGTACGAATGGCCAACTTTCCGGTTTGAAAGAAATTTTGCCCCGCGGCGAAACAGGCGTGGCGGTTGACAACGATGGCAATTTGTATGTAGCCGACGGACAAATTTTTGTGTACGATAAAAACCTGAAGGAAATCAATCGCATCAACCTGCCGGAACGCCCGATTTCACTCACTTTTGGTGGAAAAGACGGAAACACACTGTTTGTTACAACGCTCACTTCGCTGTTTGGGGTGAAGGTGAAATAGAAATCATTCTGTATCATAAGTAATGAAATTTATTTATTGTCGTATTTTAATTTACTCATCCCCTGCCCGACAAAGCTGGTCAGGCGGGCAAGCCACCTAAAGGTGTCTTCTCCCCTCTCTTTGTAAAGAGTGGGGCAGAGTTCGCCCGATGTAATCGGGTGAACTTGGGGTGAGTGAAGAAATTGAAATATGACATTTTATATTTCTCATCACATAAAAAAAGGGCTGAGCAGGCGATACAATTTTCCTGTTCAGCCTTTTTATTTTCGACAGGATAATCATCGGCAAAATGTGCATGCAGGAAAGCCTTGGTTAAGGTTCTAAAAAACAACGTGTTATTGCCTTAAATTTAAAGAAACTAAAAATCAGGTGTTATATCACAAATCAGTTGGTATGATGTTATGTAGGGCTTTCAGCCCTGAATTGAAATGGATTATAAAAATCAATAGTGGATTTATTAAATTGCTTGTCGTTAAAAGACCGGTTGGAAAACAAGAAAACTTGAATGTAAAAAACAGGGTTGAAAACCCGGTATAACTCAACCCGGGGTAAAGGCCTGAAAGGCCGCCGCCCCGGGATGAATGAAACAATAAAAACATAGCCCTGAAGGGGCGGTATAAAATCAAAAGAAACGAACCTTTAAAAACAAACCATTATGTCACAATCATTATCCAAATTGTATGTTCATACCATCTTTCATGTTAAAAACAACGAATGCCTTATAAAACCTGAGGATGAGAAAGAATTATACGCGTACTTAGGCGGTGTATTGCATCTTTCAAAATCAGTCCCGATTGCCATTAACGGAACTGATAACCATATTCATGTATTGTGTATCATGTCGAAGAATATTTCGCTTGCCGATTTACTCGAAGCCATAAAAACAAATAGCAGTCGTTGGATAAAAACCTGTGGGCCACATTATAGAAATTTTGCGTGGCAAGGTGGTTATGCCGGATATTCGGTAAGTCAATCAAAAGTTGACATTGTCAGAAAATACATTGAAAACCAGAAAATTCATCATCAAACACAATCGTTTGAGGCGGAATATATCAGGTTTCTGGAAGAGAATGGCGTGGAATACAACAAGGATTATTTGTGGACATAATTATAATGCCCTTTCAGGGCGCGGGGCAGGGTTGGTTTCATTCATCGCCCAAGGCGTTGCCGTTGGGCTGATGTTATGCCGGGCTTTCAGCCCGAATATTCGTTGAAAACCCTGATTAAAGTCTTAAAAACCAACGCCTTGTTTTCTTAAATTTAAAGAAAACCAAAAATAAGGCGTCATGGCACTAATCAGCAAAACCGAAGCCCTGGATTACCACAAAAACGGGCGGCCCGGAAAAATTGAAGTGGTTCCCACAAAACCACACAGTACCCAACACGACCTCTCGCTTGCCTACACTCCCGGCGTGGCGCAACCCTGTCTCGAAATTCATGGCAATCCCGATGATGTTTACAAATACACCTCAAAGGGAAACCTCGTGGCAGTAATTTCCAACGGAACGGCGGTTTTGGGTTTGGGCGACATCGGGCCCGAAGCCGGAAAACCGGTGATGGAAGGCAAAGGTTTACTGTTTAAGATTTTTGCCGATGTGGATGTTTTTGATATCGAGGTAAACGAAAGAGACCCGAAAAAACTGATTGAGGTGGTAAAAGCCATTGCGCCCACTTTTGGCGGAATCAACCTGGAAGACATCAAAGCGCCGGAATGTTTTGAGGTTGAAGAGACCCTGAAAAAAGAGCTGAACATCCCGGTTTTTCACGACGACCAGCATGGAACGGCCATCATTTCAGCAGCTGGATTACTGAATGCACTTGATATTACCGGAAAAAAAATCGACGAAATAAAAGTAGTGGTCAATGGAGCTGGTGCGGCGGCCATTTCGTGCATAAAATTATACATCAGTTTGGGTGTAAAGCCTGAAAATGTGGTGATGCTCGACAGCAAAGGCGTGTTGAACAGCAGTCGGACCGATTTAAACAGCGCCAAAAAACAGTTTGTTACCTCGCGGAATATTTCAACTTTGGAGGAAGCTTTTGTGGATGCGGATGTTTTTCTGGGTTTGTCGGTGGGAAATGTGGTTTCCAAAGCGATGATCCGATCGATGGCAAAAAAACCCATCGTTTTTGCGATGGCAAACCCAAATCCCGAAATCAGTTATGAAGATGCCACTTCGGTGCGCGACGATATTATTATGGCAACCGGTCGCAGCGACTACCCGAATCAAATTAACAACGTGTTGGGTTTCCCGTTTATTTTCCGTGGCGCACTCGATGTGCGCGCAACCACCATCAACGAGGAAATGAAAATTGCGGCAGCCAATGCCCTGGCAAAGCTTGCCCGCGAATATGTTCCCGAAACCGTGGCGCGTGCCTATAATCAGCAGAATATTGTTTTCGGGAAAGATTACATCATTCCGAAACCACTCGACCCGCGGCTGATTACAACGGTTTCGGTGGCAGTGGCAAAAGCCGCGGTTGATTCGGGTGTGGCCAGAAAACCCATAAATGACTGGGATGCTTATAAACAGGAGCTTTCTGAACGTTTAGGGTTCGACAATAAACTGGTGATGAACATCAGGCAGAAAGCACGTCAGCAACCAAAACGCGTGGTTTTTGCCGAAGGTTGCGACTTTAAAATCCTCAAAGCTGCGCAATTTGTGCATCACGAAAAAATCGCAAAACCCATTTTAATTGGTCAGGAAGAACGTATCAGGGAAATTATTCTTGAAAATAAGCTTGAACTGGATGATGTGCCGATAATAGATTTACAAAAATCGGTAACTAACGAAAAACGGGAAAAATTTGCCGGAATTCTTTATGAAAAACGCAAAAGAAAGGGAATGACTTATAACGAAGCCGTTGAAAAAATGTTCAATGCCGACTATTATGGCGCCATGATGGTGGAAACAGGGGAGGCCGATGCGTTTATTTCGGGGTTTACCCGTCGTTATGCCGATACCATCCGGCCAACTTTGCAGGTGGTGGGTGTAAAGGAAGACTTTAACCACATTGCCGGAATGTATGTGATGATTACCAAAAAAGGGCCATTGTTTCTGGCCGATACAACCGTTAATATGAATCCTACTTCGCAGGTTTTGGTTGACACTACGCTTTTGACAGCCGCAGAAGTGCACCGTTTTAACGTGGAGCCCAAAATTGCCTTGCTTTCTTATTCTAACTTTGGCGCTCACAAAGGGCAGGGAAGTCCAGGAATTGTTAAAGAAGCAGTGCGCATTCTGCACGAAAAATATCCCGATTTGATGGTGGATGGCGAAATGCAGGCCAATTATGCCCTTGACGTCAAGCTCAGAATGAAACGTTACCCGTTCAACAAGTTGGGTGATGCGGATGCCAACACGCTGATTTTCCCGAATCTCAGTTCAGGAAATATTACTTACAAAGTGTTGCAATCCGTTGGCATTATCGAATCTATCGGCCCCATTCTGATGGGTATGAAAAAACCGGTGCATATTCTACAACGCGACAGTTCGGTGCGGGAGATTGTAAATATGGTGGCAATTGCGGTAATTGATGCACAATCAGACGAAAAGTAACCGGAAAGGTCCGTTTTTTTTCAGTTTTTCTGAAAATACAGGATGACTGGTTTTCAGTTCTGCCACAAATATTTTTATCCCGAAAGCATTATTTTTACGGGGCAAAAAAATAAATATGAATATCGAAAAATACCCGTCAAAGCTGCTTGAAACAGCGGTGAATGAGTTTACCAAACTGCCCGGAATAGGCCGGAAAAGTGCGCTCAGGCTTGTGTTACACCTGTTGCGGCAGGACGCCGAAGCTGTTAACTTTTTTGGAAACAGCATCATTCAGTTGCGCAACGAAATCAAACATTGCAAGGTTTGTCACAATATCTCCGATACCGAAATCTGTAACATCTGCGGCAATCACGCCCGAAACCAGAGTGTGATTTGTGTGGTTGAAAATATCCGCGATGTGATGTCGGTTGAAAATACCCAGCAATACAACGGTCTGTATCATGTTTTGGGTGGAATTATTTCGCCGATGGACGGAATCGGGCCGGCAGAACTCGAAATCGAATCGCTTGTAAAAAGGGTGGAAGAGGGGACAATTGTGGAAATCATTCTCGCTTTGTCCACCACCATGGAAGGCGACACCACCAACTTTTATATTTTCCGCAAACTAAAGGATTTCCCGGTAAAAATCACTACGCTGGCACGCGGGGTTTCGGTGGGCGACGAACTGGAATACACCGACGAAATCACGCTGGGCCGTTCGCTTACCAACCGGATCCCGTACGAAAGTTCGCTCGGAAAATAGCCGGATGAAAGCAGAAATCCGCAATTATTTTGTTTAACAAAAGGAATAACTACATTTGGCTTGAATAATAAATTTTTACAGTTTCCTGACTTCAGACTCCGGTCTCTGGTCTTCCTGCTCAATTAAACTATGAAACTTTCAGTCGTTATTGTCAATTACAATGTAAAGCACTTTCTCGAACAATGCCTGCACTCGGTTTACAAAGCCGCGAAAGACATTGAAACCGAAATTTTCGTGGTTGATAATAATTCAGTGGATGGTTCAGCAAGGTTGATACGTGAGAAATTTCCCAACCTCACTTTTATCGGGAATACCGAAAATGTGGGATTTTCAAAAGCCAATAACCAGGCAATCAGGCTGGCAAAAGGCGAGTTTATCCTTTTGCTGAACCCCGATACGGTGGTGGAGGAAAATACTTTCAGAAAAGTGTTGGAATTTATGGAAACACATCCCGATGCCGGTGGGCTGGGTGTGAAAATGATTGACGGGAAAGGCAATTTCCTGCCCGAATCAAAGCGCGGCTTGCCAACGCCCGAAGTGGCCTTTTATAAAATGTTCGGTATTTCAAAACTGTTCCCGCGCTCGCATCGGTTTGGCCGCTATCATCTTTCCTATCTCGATGAAAACGAAACACACAGCGTTGATGTGCTGGCCGGTGCATTTATGTTGCTCCGCAAGGAAACGCTCGATAAAATTGGTTTGCTCGATGAAACTTTTTTTATGTATGGCGAAGACATCGATCTTTCGTACCGGATTACACAGGCTGGTTACAAAAACTATTATTTCCCCGGCACCACCATTATTCATTACAAAGGCGAAAGTACCAAAAAGGGTTCGCTCAACTATGTAAAAGTATTTTACAATGCCATGATTATTTTTGCCCGTAAACATTTTACAGGCGGAAAAGCAGGCATTTTTACCTTTATCCTTCAGTTTGCCATCTGGTTCAGGGCTTTTCTCACAATTCTGAACCGTGTTGTTGCCAAAATATTTCTTCCGGTTATCGATGCAGCCATTATTTACCTCGGCTACCTGTTTTTTACACCGGTTTGGGAAGAAATGCGGTTTGAACCCGGGCATTTTCCGCCGCATTTTTTACAGGTTGCCGTGCCCGTTTATATCGTTTTCTGGCTCGCGGGAATTCTGCTTTCGGGCGGCTACAAAAAACCGGTCAGTATTTACAGGCTTATTCGCGGGCTTTTCTGGGGGACTATCGCTATTTTGCTGGTTTATTCGCTCGTGAGCGAAGAATACAGGTTTTCGCGTGCGATGATCATGATGGGTTTTGCCTGGTCG
>JAJUGS010000323.1 GCA_029265875.1 Prolixibacteraceae bacterium | reverse complement strand
GATTTGAGCAAATCTAAGAAATACATAATGAAGGGCAGGATAATTGAGTCCGTTTTTTCAGAAGTCGCCGTTAATTTTTTTATGTTTGAAACAGAAACCTGTTTATAAACTATCACTTATGAAAAACCTTTTTGTATTGATTGTTTTATCCGCTTTCCTGCTTTCTTCCTGCACAAAAACGGGAAATATTACTGAGTTCAAAACAGACAGTTTTATCATCGGGATTTCAGATGAAGGAAACATTTCGGGCCTGAAAGATATCAAAACCGGAACAGAATACCTGGCATCTGATACAATTGCCCCGTTACTTTCCTGCCGGATTGATTCTGTAATGAATTACCCGGTTGCTGCAGCTTTTGAAAACGGAATCGTCACGGTTCAGTTTCCAGAAAATAGGGAAGCAAAAATAAAAGTGGAGGAAAAACCCGGTTACGTTACTTTTGAACTGATTGAATTTTCACCCATTGAAAAAGTTGAACTCGTGGTTTGGGGACCTTTTCCAACAAAAATTAAAAAGATTATTGGCGAAACGGTTGGCGTGGTGCGTGATTCATCTTTTGCTATTGGGTTACAGGCGCTCAATCCGAAAACACTGGGTGGCTATCCCTGGACCGACAACGACTGTACCCCGCAGTTCGATATTTTTGAACAGGAAGATTATTCCGATTTAAGCGAAGCCAACAAACGAGAAACTTTGTACCGGGTTGAAGCCGCCAAACCCGAAAAATTCGGGAGCACGTTACAAGCCTATTGCCGCAATCGCAACAAAGAAAGAATCATCGAAAACCTGAGTCATAAAAACTATGTTTCGCCGGTTTTTAACGATGGCGGAATTTTCGGGTCGAAGATTGCGCTGTTTGGCTGCCCGGTTGAAAAAACTCTTGAAACCATCGGTAAGATTGAAATTGCTGAAAATCTTCCTCACCCAACCATCGACGGAGAATGGGGAAAAACAGCCAAATCGGCTTCGGCGGCTTATCTCATTTACGATTTCAGTGAAGCAACCATCAACAAAGCCATAGAATACACAAAAAAAGCCGGGCTGCGGTATTTGTACCATTCGGGGCCATTCAAAAACTGGGGGCATTTCGAACTGAATCCTGCGGCATTTCCTCATGGCTGGGACGGAATGAAAATGTGTGTCGAAAAGGCTGAAAAAGAGGGAATCCATGTTGGCGTGCACACACTTTCCAACTTTATCACCCTCAACGACCCGTATGTAACGCCGGTGCCCGACCCACGACTGGCAAAAGTTGGCAGTTCGGTTATCACAAAAAACATCGATGCCACACAAACCGAAATTGAAATAGAATCGCCGGTTTTCTTCCGTCAATACGAAAACAACAACCTGCACACAGTGATGATTGGCAGCGAATTAATCCGTTACGAAACGGTTTCAGAATCGGCTCCGTGGGTGTTGAAGAATTGTGAGCGGGGCGCCTGGGGCACACAAAAATCAGCCCACGAAAATGGCGCTGCAATCAGCCTTTTAGCCGACCACGGGTACAAAGTTTTTCTTTCGAACCCGGAACTCAGCATCGAAATCGCTGAAAAACTGGCTGAACTTTACAATTACTGTGGCCTGCGCCAGATTTCGTTCGACGGGCTTGAGGGCAACCGCTCAACAGGAATGGGAAATTATGGCGAAATTCTTTTTACTTCCACCTGGTGGAACCATCTTTCTGAAGACGTAAAAAAACACACCATCATCGATGCAAGCCGCACCACCCATTATTTCTGGCACATTTACAGCCGCATGAACTGGGGCGAGCCGTGGTACGCCGGTTTCCGTGAAAGCCAGACCGAATACAGGCTGAAAAACCAGGCTTACTTTCAACGCAACCTGATGCCCGGAATGCTGGGCTGGTTCAGTATGCGCGAAAACACACCGGTTGAAGACATTGAATGGATGCTGGCACGCTCGGCAGCTTTTGATGCCGGGTATGCTTTTGTTACCGGCGACCGCCAGCTCGAAACAAACGGTCAGGCTGCCGAAATTCTGAAACTGATCGGCGAATGGGAAAAAGCCCGGATGAGCAGTGCTTTTACTGATGAACAAAAAGAGCGGATGAAAGACATCAACAATGAATTTCATCTCGAGACAACCGGAGCAAAAAGTTGGAAACTCAGCCAGGTTTATTCCTGCAAATTCAAACACGAAGAAAAGGCAAAGCAGCCGGGCGAACCCCAATTCTCGACTTTCAAATTTGATAATCCGGAAGAAAACACGGTCATGAATTTTATTCTTGCCGCACAGGATGCCAGTATTTCGAAAATAAAAATTGAACTCGACAACAGCCGGACGATTGAATTGCCGGTTACTTTGCAAAATGGCGAATCAGCCCGTTATTCAGGTGGCGAATGGATTGAAACTTTTAACAAACAGCTTGTAAAAACAGGGGGTTTTAAGGTAAATCCTGAGTTGTTTACTATTTCAAAAGGAAACCACACCGTTGTCTTTGATTGTGGTTTCTCAGCAAAAGAAAAAGAACCGGCTGCAAAACTGGAAATCAGGATAAAAGGAAAAATTGAGGAAATAAAAGGAAAAAATTAAACATGATTGCTGCATTTATCGCTTACATTGTGGTTCTTATCGGGATTGTAGTGTATTCGGCACGCCGTTCAAAAACCAATAACGACTTTGTCCTTGGCGGAAAAAAGATTTCAGGACTTTCACTGGCTTTATCGGAAAGGGCGACAGGCGAATCGGCCTGGTTACTGCTGGGTTTAACAGGTTTGGCCTATGCTGAAGGGATGGCGGCCATCTGGGTAGCCATCGGGTGTGTTTCGGGCATTCTGATTTTGTGGATATTCCTGGCCGAACCCTTACAAAAACTCACTGCGAAAACAAATGCATTAACAGTACCTGCCCTTTTTTCGGGGCAATTTCCAGGCACCAGCCGGAGCTTTGGCCTGCTTTCTTCGGTCATCATCATTTTCTTTTTTATTCTGTACATCGCTGCGCAATTCAGTGGCGCAGGCAAAATTTTTAACGACACGTTTCACATCGACCCTTTTTGGGGAATGGTTGTCGGCTCGGGGCTTGTAACCATTTATACTGTTTTGGGCGGGTTTATCACCGTTGTGGCAACCGATGTTTTTCAGGCAATCCTGATGGTTTTTACCTGCGTTGTGCTACCGATAATTGCACTGATTATTGCAGCATCGTACAACATCGACATTGCACAAACCATAGCCGAAGCCAGCTACACGGTTCAGCTGAATGCAAAAACAGTAAGCCAGGCAACTGGTGGATTAATGATACTAAATGGTCTGAGCTGGGCCTTTGGTTATACGGGGCAACCCCAATTACTGGTGCGGATGATGGCAATGCGAAGTAATGAGGAAACCCGCCAAAGCCGCGGCGTGGCAATATTATGGACTCTGCTTGCCTACACCGGCGCTTTTATGATTGGCATTATTGGCTACAAACTGGTACAGGCGGGTGCATTGGGCGAATCGGCCGCCATTGTTGCTGCCGATGCCGAAAAGATTATGCCGTTGATGGTTGTAACACTTGTTCATCCTATTCTTGCAGGAATATTATTATCGGGCGCTGTTTCGGCAATGATGTCAACAGCTTCATCGCAGCTCATGGTGGTTTCTTCATCGATGACCGAAGATTTGTACCTGCAACTGGTTAAAAAGAAAATGGAAGAAAAACGGTTGCTTAGGCTCAACAAAATTTTAACGCTGGGAGTGGGTGTTGTTGGTTTTGTGCTGGCCATCACGATGAAAGACACGGTTTACGGCCTTGTCTCGTATGCCTGGAGTGGTATTGGGGCATCATTTGGTCCGGCAGTGGTTTTGCTGCTTTTCTGGAAAAAATTATCGCGTGCCGGTGTTTTTGCCAGTCTGATAACCGGTACACTTTCGGCGGTAATCTGGAAAACCTGGCTGGCCGAGCCTACCGGAAT
>JAJUGS010000051.1 GCA_029265875.1 Prolixibacteraceae bacterium | reverse complement strand
CATCAGCAACATCAGCGTGTCTTCATTTTCATCAGCCGACTCGGCGGGCAAAAGCAAACCTGCACGGGTCGGGTCGCTGAGTTCCACTTTTACATCCGAAGCTGAGATGTTGGTCAGAATTTCCTGCAGGAATGTCGATTTGAACCCGATTTCCATTTCATCGCCTTCATATTCACAGGCAAGACGCTCAACTGCCGAAATCGAGAAATCGATATCCTGTGCTGAAACAACAAGCTGGTTGTCGGCAATATTCAGTTTAATGAGGTTGCTGGCCTGGTTAGAAAACACCGAAACCCTTTTTACCGTGTTGAAGAAATTCAACCGGTCGATGACCATCACATTCGGGTTTTTGGTTGGTATTACTGAATTGTAACTGGGGTAGTTTCCTTCCACCAAACGGCAGATGAGTTTATAATTACTTAATGTAAAAAAGGCGTTTTTGTCATCGAATTCTATTTTTACATCAAATTCTTCTTTCGGAAGCAGGTTTTTCAGCAAACCGGCAGGCTTTTTCGGAAGGATAAATGAAGAATCGAAATCAGATTTGGCGTCGGTCCTGCGATAGCGGACGAGTTTGTGTGCATCGGAAGCCACAAAACTCATATAACTGGGCGAAAGTTCAATAAAAATACCATTCATTACCGGGCGCAATTCATCGTCGGCGGTGGCAAACAATGTTTTTTCAATACCTTTTCTCAAAGCCACATGACTCACATTCACCGATGAAGCCGCTTCTTCGTTCAATTTTGGTAAAACCGGGAAATCATCGGCATTTTGCCCCATAATGCTGTACTTTCCGTTATCGGAGAAAATCTCAACCATTGACGTTTTATCATCAATCTGGAAAGTAAGCGGTTGTTCCGGGAATTCTTTCAGCGTGTCGATAAAAAGTTTGGCCGGTATGGCAACAGAACCTTCACCATCGATATTTTCGAGTTTCAGCCTGGTAATCAGTGTCGATTCCAGGTCGCTGGCGGTTATGGTAATTTCCGGTTCGGTAATCTGAAACAGAAAATTATCCAGAATCGGCATGGTGCTTTTACTGCTGATAACACGGCTCAATGAAGTCAGGTGACTCAATAATTCGGTACTTGAAACAACAAATTTCATTTTTATTTATTTTATAATTTTTTCGATTTTTGATATTTTCCGACAAACGTTTGGTTTATTAACCAAGCTCACGAATATACAAACTTTCGCAATATAACCTGTGCCGCAAAAGTTGGATTTTTTTCAGCTTTTTATCAAACGTTTGTACCGTGAACGTCTTAAAAAATTATACCCCACACCACCAATTAAAACCAATACAAGCGGGACTCCCACGTTTATCCATTGCCACAATGCTTTTTCCTCGCGGAGTTTTACTTTGTCAAGTAATCTGAGTTGAATAGTCCGGCTGCGTAATTGCATAATTTCATTACGATTATCCAGATAATAAACCGCATTCAGCAAAAACTCCCGGTTCCCGAAAGTCTGGCGGCTTACCCGGTCGTACCCCATTTCTTCGCTGATCCGCGGAGGTTGCCGGGTGTAATCAACTTTGTTGGTAACCATTCCGGCATCGGCAATCACAATGATTTTCGAAGGTTTACCTTTCGATTTAAAATCGGTTGTGTTTACCCCGAGATTTTCGATCATCCTGTTTTCAAAAACCGATGAAAACTCACCTTCCACCAAAACACCCACCGGGATAAACGATTGGTTAAACAGTTCACGTGCCGGCGGATTGTTAATATTTTCGAGGCTTACGGAAGAGGGAGATTTTACGCGCCGTGCGTAGGGCGAAGTGGTAAGAATAATGGTTTTACCAAGATTTTTGCCGGATGAAACGGTATCAACCGATGAAACAAATTCGCTGAAAACCCGGTTCAGGTTGCGGCTGAGCGGATGATTGTCGGCAGGCGTGAGCAGTGGCGAATAATACCACGGATGCAAAGTCCATTGTGGGTCGCTTCCCTGCGGGGCGATATTCACCATCAGTTTGGCACAATCAACGTCCTGCAGCAGTTCATAATTCAAGCGGACACCGTATTTGAAAAGCTGGTCGCCCAGGTTCAGGTCGCGTGGGAAAGCGTAAGTAATATATCCGCGCGAAAGGCTGTCGACACTGACATTCACGGGGTCAACCAACCAGAGAATCTTCCCGCCGTTCATCAAAAACTGGTCAACCTGGTATTTGTCTTTTTCGGAAAAAGGTTGAGTGGGCCCGGCAATTACAAGAATATCAGGTGTGTTTGCTTCCTCAGCCAGGTTTTCAACTGAAGTTTGAACAACTTTAAACTCTCCGGAAAGTGAATTGGCAAAATCAAGTACTTCGTAACGATTAAACTCTCCGTGTCCCTGCAAAAAACCAACTGTGCTCCTTTTTTCCCGCATCAACTTTGAAAATGCATTTACAAGTTCATATTCAACCGATTCCACCGAGTGGTTAAAATTCACTTCATACGAAAAATCAGGATTATTCTTCAGAAAATTTACGGCAGTTTCTTTTCCGTTTAATCTGATCAGCGCCCCGGGAAAAATATATTTTGTAGAAACTCCCTGGTTGGTTTTCTTATTAAAACTGATGGGTTTTATTCCTTTATCAACAAGCGATTGCTGAAACTCATCGCGTTTTTCTGTGTTTCTGAAATTGTAAGGATCGGTGATTTTCAGCCTGATTGGCGTGTTGGCATAAACGTTCAGCACGGCAATTTTTTCAAAAACTTCCTGTTGCAATTTTTGCAAACCCGGTTCGAGCTCACCTTCCAGAAAAAACTCAATTTCAACCGGCTGGGTTATTTCCGAAACAACCTTTTTACTGACTTCGGCTACCGAAAATCTTTTGTCGGATGTTAAATCGAACCGGAATAAAAAGTTGGTGGAAACAAAAAACAGAGCCAGCAGCAAAACTGTAAATACCGAAAACCTGACACGCGTTTTCCGCAGTTTCCATTTACCAGAACGCATAAGCGTGGCGGTGAGCACGAGAAAAAACAGTGTCATCCCGATAAAATAGAGCAAATCGCGCATGTCGGCAACACCCCGCGAAACCGACAAATAGTGCGTATTGATGCTGAACCAGCCGAGCAGTTTTTCAACCAAAAATGGCACACCGGCCGAGGCAGCAAAATCAAATCCCATGTAAAACAGAAACGAAAGCACCATTGCCAGAATAAACGAAATAATCTGGTTATCAGTCAGCGACGAGGCAAAAATACCAATGGCAATATAAATGGAAGCGAGGAAAAACAACCCGATAAACGCGCCCCAGGTGGCACCTGTGTCGATACTGCCCACCGGGTTCCCAAGCAGGTAAACCGACAAAAACCACAGCAACGCAGGCAACAGGGAGATGACCACCAAAACAAGTCCGGCAAAATACTTGGCCGCAACAATCTGCAGGTCAGAAACCGGTTTTGCCAGTAAAGTTTCAATCGTTCCGGTGCGTTTTTCGTCGGCAAAAAAACGCATGGTGATGGCCGGTATCAGGAAAAGATAGAGCCAGGGCGCCAGTGTAAAAAGTCCCTCGAGCGTGGCATAGCCATTATCCGGAATATTGTACATACCCGGAATTACCCACAAAAACAACCCGGCAACCAGCAAAAAAACCAGGATCACCAGGTAGCCCGTGAGCGAACCTAAAAATGTTTTTATTTCTTTTCTGAATATACTTCCCATTCTCAACTGAAATTACTTAAGTCTGTTTCAGAACGTGACAATCCGTTATTTATTCTGTTTCAGCAAGTCAAGCATTTTGGCCGCCGCCATTTCCGACGTTCCCGGATTCCCCATGATTTCGGCCAGCCGGTTATAATCATCGAGCATTTTGTTCCGGTATTCCAGGTCGAACAGTAATCGTTTTAATTCGGCATTAACATTGTTTACTGTCATTTCAACCTGCAAATATTCTTTAATGGCGGTTTTATTTAAAATGAGGTTGGGCAACGAAGCCCACTCAATTTTCAGCACAAATTTCTTCATTACAAAATGTACCGGCCAGCCGCCTTCCACCCGGTAAAGCACAGCCTGCGGCACTTTAAACAAAGCGGTTTCGAGCGTTGCCGTTCCCGAAGCCACCAGTGCTGCATAGGCATTTTCGAGCAGTTGATAAGTCTGGTTAAATACAATCTGAATACCGGTGCCTGCCAGCATATTTTCATACAGTTTTTTATCCACCGTATTCACGCCAGCCACCACAAACTGAAATTCGGTTTTATTTTTTGCCGCCTCCACCATAACCGGCAAAGTATGTTTTATCTCCTGCACCCGGCTTCCTGAAAGCAGCGCTACAATTGGCTTTTCAGATAACCCGTTTTTTATTCTGAAATCTTTACTGTCGTTATTTTTTCTGAATTCAGCAATGGCATCCAGCAACGGGTTTCCCACATAATGAACTTTCACACCCCGTTTGCCAAACCATTCGGTTTCGAAAGGTAAAATCGAAAAAAGTTCATCCACAAATTCCCTGATTTTTTTTACCCGGTATTCTTTCCACGCCCAAACTTTCGGGGCAATGTAATAAAACACTTTTATTCCGTGTTTGTGCGCAAACTCTGCCATCCGCAGATTAAAACCGGGATAGTCAATCAAAATCAAAACATCGGGTTTGTACCGAAAAATATCCTGCTCGCATATTTTCATGTTTTTGCTGATGGTACGCAGATTCAGAACAACATTCACAATACCCATGAATGCCATTTCGCGGTAATGTTTTACCAGCGTTCCGCCCACCTGCTGCATCAGGTCGCCGCCAAAAAAGCGGAAATCAGCCTGGCTGTCTTTCAGCTTTAACTGTTTCATCAGGTTCGAACCATGAAGGTCGCCCGATGCCTCGCCTGCCACCAGATAATATTTCATTACTCTAAAATATTTTCAGAAAATCAGATTTTTCGTTGTTGCATTGAGTCGTAGTATTCACGAAAATGCTCTTGAAATCAGTACAATCAAAGCATACAATATGGTTGCGCCCAAAATTCCGCGGGCTGTTTTTTCGTATTTCAGTTTTATAAAAAGCATAAAAACCGCGCTGTTCAGAAAAACACACAAACTACCCAGTTTTACCAGTGCCTGCAAATACCAGAGCCCTTTCACATAATTCAAAAAGGAAACATCATTATTTCCGGCGAGGTACACAATTAAAAACACGAGAACCGGAAGGATAAATCCGATCAAAAATCCCAGCCCTATCTTGTCAAACCTGTTGTTTCGGCGATGCTGCATCAGAATTTCCAGTCTTGAATTTCAGAAAGCGTTTTGTAGCAAGTCATGTCAACCGTAACCGGAACAACCGAAACAAAGCCGTTTTTCATGGCATAGATATCTGTCTCAGTCGATTCTTCCTCGAAGTTTTTGAAGTAGCCGGTCAGCCAGTGATAATCGCGACCGTGCGGATCGGTACGTTTTTCAAACTCTTCCATCCATTTTCCGTGTGCCTGCCGGCAAACTTTTATCCCTTTAGGTTTACCCTGCGGAATATTCACATTCAGACAGGTAAACGGCGGAATTCCATTTTCAAGCACACTCTGAAAAACGCGGGCCACCATAATTTTGGCTTTCGAAAAGTCGGCATCACTGTCGTAATCATCCAGCGAAAAACCAATCGACGGAACACCGTGTAAACTTCCTTCGATGGCGGCTCCCATTGTTCCGCTGTAAATTACACTGATGGAAGAATTGGTGCCGTGATTGATCCCCGAAACCACAAAATCGGGTTTCCGGTCGAGCAAACTGTTAAAACTGAGTTTTACACTGTCAACCGGGGTACCGTTACTTTTGTAAGTCGGCGCCCCATGAATCTTGTCAACCGGAACAGCCCTGAGCGGCTGGTCAACCGTGATGGCGCATGATTTTCCCGACATCGAAACCTCGGAAGAAATCACAATAATATCGCCAAAAAACTGCATCACTTCCACCAACTCGCGCAGCCCTTTTGCATGGATGCCGTCGTCGTTGGTAACTAATATCAAAGGTTTGTCTGACATATTTTTTTTGAATTGGTGACAAATATAACGATTATTAGTTTTTGGGTTGAAACCGGAAATGCAGATTACAACTTTCAACCTGAAAAACTGTAAACATTTGTGTTTTCGCTTATTTTTGTTTCAGTAATAAAAAGAAATGGCAGATTCCGAAATCCATCACCCACAAAGACCCGGCTCGCTCACAGCACTTTGCCTGCTTACGTTTGCCGGAAGCGGCGCTGGTTTTATTATTTATTTCTTAGCCTCGGTGTTTTTTGAAAAGGCATCCGAAGTCATTATCCGGTTTTCGTCGATGCATTCAACCGACGCGCTTTCACCGCTTTATTTTACGCTGTTTATGTTGTTCTCGGCCATTTCGCTGGTGGGTGCCATCAGAATGTGGAAACTCCACCGCGACGGATTTTTTATTTATACCACCGCACAAATCGTGATGCTTGTTTTGCCCTGGTTCTGGCTGGGCATCGAAACAGCTTCAGCCCCGGGAATTATTTTTACTTTGGTTTTTATAGCCGGATACGCGTTTAACTGGAAAAAATTAAGCTGAATTTATTCTTGTTTTCAATCATAAAATCACGATCAAAATGGTTAAACTAATTGAAAAACCCACAATAATTAAGGCAGCCGGTGTTGGCGAAAAACAAATTGAAGAACTTATCGGGCGTGTAAATTCGGGAACTTCGGAAGTCAGTATTGCCCGGATGAAAAGTCCGCAGGGATGGTTTGAACCGGGCCAGTGCCCCGAATTTGATGAATACACCCTGGTTTTAAAAGGAACGCTGAAAGTGACCACAAAAACAGGTGAAATCATTGTCAGCGAAGGTCAGGCAATTATCACCCCAAAAAATGAATGGATACAATACAGTACGCCATTTGAAGGCGGGGCTGAGTACATTGCAGTTTGTCTGCCTGCTTTTTCGCCCGACACGGTGCACCGTGACGAATAAAATAGGCGTCTGAGATTAGATTTTCACCATAAAAGCCATATTTTAGGGCCGGATTTTAAACTAAACCAGTCATGAGAACCTATTACAATCTCAAAAAAATCAGCTTTGTGCTGGTAATTTTTTTTCTCCCGTTTTGTTATGCAAAAGCCGAAAAGGGTGCAAAAATCGTTAAAAAGAACGGCGCTTTCGAGCTTTATATTGATGGTGTAAAAACCTATATAAAAGGTGTGGGTGGCACCAACCGGATTGACCTGGCAGCCCAGAACGGGGCCAATGCTTTTCGCACCTGGGGTGGCAATGTGGAATCGGTAAAAAAAGATGTTGCGCTGGCAGCCGCCAATAAAATGTATATTATGCAGGGAATCTGGCTCACAAAAGATCGGAAATCGTACCTCGATGAAACCTACAAAAACAAAATGCGCGCAGAAATCCGTCTTTTGGCCGAAACTTTTAAAGACGATCCGAATATTCTGATCTGGGGGCTGGGTAACGAAATCGACCATGAAGAACAGGCCAACACAGCAGCAGCCTGGAAATTTGTGGACGAACTCGCGCAAATTATCAAGTCCATCGATAAACGCCATCTTGTTGCCACGGTGATCACACACAATCAAAAAGCACTCGACTCAATTGCCGCTTACACAAAAAACCTCGATTTAGTAGGGATAAACAGTTATGGCGCAATCGGCGAGCTGGAGCAAATAGTGAACAAATCGGATTACAAAGGCGCTTACCTGGTTACCGAGTGGGGGCCGACAGGATGGTGGGAAACTGCCAAAACAAGCTGGGGCGCCCCGATTGAGCAAACCAGCGAAGAGAAACGACAGGTTTACGAAAACCGATACAACAACTACATTCTGGCTTCGAAACGGTGCCTGGGGTCGTTTGTTTTTTTGTGGGGACAAAAAGAAGAACGCACACCCACCTGGTTCAGCATGTTTGTGGAAAATGATGTGGCCGGATTGCCATTGAAAGGTGAAAAAACACCCATGGTGGAAGCCATGGAACGTGCCTGGAAAGGCACTGAACTGCAACAAACAGCGCCGGTAGTTGAAAAAATGACAATTGACGGAAAAACCGGCGTTGAAAGTGTGACTGTAAAAGCAGGCAAATGGTTTGAAGGAAAAGTAAAGGTAACTGATAAGGAAAACGATTTGTTAACTTACCACTGGGAAATTCTGAAAGAAGCCACTGTTCTGGGAAGTGGTGGCTCATTCGAACCCCGTCCGGAAAGAGTGGGCAGCGTGATCACCACGAAAAAAGAAGTCTGCACTTCGTCGGTCAGCGAACCCGGTAACTACAGATTATACGTTTATATTTCAGATAATACCGGATTTATTTCCACTGCGAATGTTCCGTTTCAGGTTGTACCCTGAAACGGACACAAACGGTATAAAAACAAAATGTCATCCTGGTTCTTTCTACCGGATGGCATTTTTTCTGCCTATAATTCTGTTATAATCCCAGCAATAATTTTCCGGCGTCATGACCACCGGTAAACATCCTTTCCGGGTTTTCAATCAATTCTTTCACTTTCACCAGGAACCCAACCGAGTCTTTTCCGTCAATAATCCGGTGATCATAAGACAAAGCCACATACATCATAGGTCTGATCACCACCTGGCCATTCACGGCCACCGGGCGATCGACAATATTGTGCATCCCCAAAATGGCCGACTGCGGCGGATTGATAATCGGAGTTGATAAAAGCGACCCAAAAACACCGCCATTGGTAATGGTAAAAGTTCCGCCGCTGAGTTCTTCCACCGATATTTTTTTGTTGCGCGCCTTTTCCGCCAGTTCCTTGATTTCAACCTCAATCTGTGCAATCGACTTGCTTTCGGCATTTCGCACAATCGGCACCATTAAACCTTTGGGTGTTGAAACGGCAATTCCCACATCCACAAACTGTGGCATTACAATTTCATCGCCATCAATTTGCGCATTCACCATCGGGTGAAAATCCATGGCTGTGGCAACCGCTTTTGTGAAGAAAGCCATGAAACCGAGCTTCAGTCCATGCGTTTCGGTGAATTTCTGCTGGTATTTTGCACGCAAATCCATCACGTAACTCATGTCAATTTCGTTGAAGGTGGTGAGCATAGCCGTTTCGTTTTTAACCGCCACCAGTCTTTCGCTTAACTTTCTCCGCAGGCTTGACATTTTTTCACGTTCCAGCTCACGCGAAGCCATTTTGGGTGCAATCACCGGCGCAACCTCTGTTTTTGGCAATTGTAAAACGGCTTCCACTTCTTTTTTACCAATCCGCTTCAAACCACTGATGATATCTTCAACCGAAAAGCCATGTTCCTTCATCATCTCCCGGGCCACATCGGTCACTTTCACTTTCGAATCAGCTTCTGCACTGATCTCTGCCTTTGCCTTTGTCTCAATTTTTGCCTCTGCCTTCTTCTCTTCCTTTTCCTCTGCCTCAGCCTTCGTCTCTGCCTTAACTGCAGCCACGCTTGTGTCAATGGTACAAACCACCGAACCCACGGCCACTTTGTCGCCTTCGCCGGCCAACAGTTTTATTTTTCCTCCTTCATCAGCAATCACGGTAAGCGTTGCTTTATCCGATTCAACCTCAGCAATTTCCTGGTTTTTGGCAACCACTGCCCCATCGGCAACCAGCCAGTGACCAATTTCAACTTCGGTTATCGATTCTCCCGGACTGGGAACTTTAATTTCAATAATCATGGTGTATTTTATTACGATTCAACGGATACCTTTATTTTAAAAGCCATTTCCAGAATTTCATTCAATCCCTGTTTGTGTTTTTCCATCAGGCCAACTGCCGGACTTGCGCTTTCCCTGCGTGTTGCGGGAACAAAGCCCAAATGTCCGAGTTTTCGCTGGATAAATGGCCAGGCTCCCATGTTTTCAGGCTCGTCCTGTGCCCACACAAGACTCGTGGCTTTTTTGTATTTCTTGAGTATTTTATTGATTTTTTCGACCGGAACCGGGTACAACTGCTCCACTCTAACAATCGCAATGTTTGTTAAACCGTTTTCAATCTTGTGTTTTTCGAGATCGTAATACAGACGTCCGGAAGTAAAAACGACTCTTTCAACCAAATTTTCAGAAACAAGCTGATCATCAATAATTTCATTAAAACTACCCTTTTCAAATTCTTCGGTTTTTGAAAGAACCATCGGGTGGCGAAGCAAACTCTTAGGTGTAAAAACCACCAGCGGGATACGGGTTTTCATTTTTACCTGCCGGCGCAACAAATGAAACATGTTTGCCGGGGTTGTAGGCTGAACGATTTGCATATTGTTCCCGGCAGCCAACTGGAGAAAACGCTCAATTCGGGCGCTCGAATGTTCCGGCCCCTGGCCTTCATAACCGTGGGGCAAAAGCAAAACAAGCCCGTTCATCATCCCCCATTTTTCAAAAGCCGATGAAATATACTGGTCTATCATCACCTGGGCTACGTTGTGAAAATCGCCGAATTGGGCTTCCCACAATACCAGTCCGTTTGGTTGTACCAGCGAATAACCATATTCAAAACCCAGCACGGCGTATTCCGAAAGCGGCGAATTAAAAACATCAAATGGAGCCTGGTTTTCATCCACATTTTTAAGCGGCGTATATTTTTCGTCAGTCCCTTCCACCACAAAAGCGGCGTGGCGGTGTGCAAACGTACCGCGCACACTGTCCTGCCCGCTCAAACGCACCGGGTGTCCTTCCGAAACGAGAGTACCATAAGCCAGCAATTCGGCCATTGCCCAGTCGAGTCGGCCATCGCTCATCATCATCCGGCGGTCGGCCACAATGCGGTCAACCTTTTTAAAAAAAGTCAGGTTTTCCGGCAGGTTGTTGATCTTATCCGCAATTTCCTGCAATTTTCCCGCCGGAACCGAAGTTTTCACATTTGGATTGAACTCGTCTTTTTGCGGCATCTCGTAGTTTTTGTATTCATTCACCAGAAAATGCCGGATATTCACTTTATCAATTTTTTCCGATTCGCTGTATTTTCCTTCCAGGAACTGGTCGAATTCCTTCACTTCTTTTTTTGATTCTTCCAGCGTCATCACCCCCAGTGCATTGAGTTTTTCGGCGTAAATATCACGCGGATTCGGATGTTTTTCGATGATTTTGTACAAGAGAGGCTGTGTGAATCGCGGTTCATCACCCTCATTGTGCCCATAACGGCGGTAACACAGAATATCGATAAAAACATCGGACTGAAATTTCTGACGGAATTCCATCGCCAGTTTTACCGTGTAAATCAATGCTTCCACGTCATCGCCGTTGACATGAAACACAGGTGAACGGGTAACTTTGGCCACGTCGGTACAATAAGTGCTCGAACGCGCTTCGAGATAATTGGTGGTAAAACCCACCTGGTTGTTGATCACCAGATGAATGGTGCCACCGGTTTTGTAGCCTTCCAGTTGCGACATTTGAATGGTTTCGTAAACCACTCCCTGTGTGGCAATGGCTGCATCGCCATGAATAACAATGGCTGCGGCTTTATCAAAATTCTTATTATAAACCTTTTCAATCTGCGACCGCACAATTCCCTGAACGATTGGTGCCACCGTTTCGAGATGCGACGGATTGGGCACCAGTTTCAGTTTTACTTTTTTCCCGTGGTCGGTGGTCACTTCGTTTTCATAACCCAGGTGATATTTCACATCACCCTGCGAAATTTCTTCCGTATATTCCTTGCCTGTGTATTCCTTAAAAATGTTTTCGTAGGGCTTTTCGAGAATATTGGCCAGCACGTTCAAACGTCCGCGGTGTGCCATCCCGATCACAAATTCTTCGATGCCCAGTTCTGCTCCTTTTTCAATAACAGCATCCAACGAAGGAATCAGTGTTTCAGCCCCTTCGAGTGAAAAACGTTTCTGGCCTACAAATTTTTTGTGGATAAAGTTTTCGAAGCCAACCGCCAGTTTCAGATGATAAAAGAAGTGTCTCCGTTTTTCGTTTGTGTATTCTTCTGAATTCCGGGTACTCTCCATTTTTTTCTTCAGCCAGCTCACCACTTCAGGATGGCGCATGTACATAAACTCAACACCCACCGACCGGCAATAAGTTGCCTCGAGATGGGCAATAATATCTTTCAGTTTGGCGGGCCCGATTCCGATTTCATTTCCGGCCTGAAAAACCGTTTCAAGGTCTTTTTGTTCGAGCCCGAAATTCTCGATGGCCAGGGTTGGTTCATACTTCCGGCGCGAACGAACCGGGTTTGTTTTGGTGAACAAATGCCCCCGCTGACGGTAACCATGAATCAGGTTCAGAATGGCAAATTCCTTGTCGATCAAATCTGATTTAAACGTGGAACGCGAAGGTGAATAATTGGTCCGGGCTAATTCAAAGCCCAGAAAAAATTGTTGCCAGCTTTTGTCAACCGATTCGGGATGATTGCGCCACGACTGGTACAATTCCTCAATTGCCGCCAATTCCTGATTTCCTGCTGAAGAAAACTTATCCATTGTTGATTTTCAATTTTATATTCATCGATTTAAAAAAACAAAAATCCATTTCTAATGTTTAGGAAAACCGCAGCATTTCCAATTAAAATGCATGTTTTAAAAATACAAATACCGGAAGATTATTGCATAACTTTATCCTGAAAACAAAATTATTTGCCGTGAAAAAATTAACAACAACTTTCATCTTGCTAATCATCTCATTGATAGTTGTTTTTGCCCAAACCGAATTCAAAGACCAGTTGGTGAGACGTGACGGAAAAATTATTATCTGCCGTATTATCGAAATTGGCGACGACGAAATTAAATACAACGAGCAGGGACTGAGAAGCGATATCCTCATCGGGATCGACAAAGCGAAAGTTGAAAAGATTGTTTTTGCTGATGGGAATGAATACAAAATCGACAATTTTATGGGTGTTTATGAAGATTTGAGCACCCAGCGAAAAAACAACCTGAAATTTAACCTGTTCTCCCCTATTTCAGGTGGTTATGCCATTACTTACGAACGAAGTTTAAAACCATCACGCAGCTTTGAAACTGAAATTGGGTTAATTGCCAAAGGTGAAAACAACCAGATGGATATGCCGGAAGCACACGGTTTGTTTATAAAGGCCGGATACAAAATGATGCGCTCGCCTGATTATTATATGCGGGGTATGAAATATGCCCACATTCTGAAAGGTTCGTATGTAAAACCTGAAATCGCTATTACCACTTTTTCATACGATAAACCTGAATATTATTATGATAGTTATGCCGAAACAAAAAAGTCGGGTTCAACAACAAAGTTAGCATTAATGGTGAATGTGGGGAAGCAGGTTATTTATACCAATGCATTTTCAATCGACTTCTTTGCAGGAGCAGGTTATGCTATCGGAAAACCCGACCCTGACCTGCATTATTTCGCGTTTATTGGCACAAGCAGCGATGTTTCGTTTATCATGTCAGGTGGTGTGAGAGTTGGATTTTTATTCTGATTTATTGGGTATTTCAATTTTCTGTCAAACAAAACATAAAAAACCTAAAACTCTTTTAATGTTCGGTTGTTATTGATTCAGAAATTATTCTGAAAAATAAAAGTCAAAAATCGGGCATTATGAAAGCTATTATTTCAGGTGTATTATTATTTCTGTTCTTCATTTTCGCAGCACCCCGAAATTTATGGGCACAGGGTTTGAATCAGGAAAGTGAACCGATAAAAAACGTTTTTCAGGGAACCCGTTTTATCAACCTCCATTCAGCCAATGTTGCCGATAAAAACGAATTGCAGTTATTCATCCAGCACCGGTTTGGTGATATCAGCGGGGGTTTTTATGATTTTTTTGGATTGGATGAATCATCCTCGAGAATTGGCCTTGAATACGGGCTTTTTAACAATTTTAATGTTGGGCTGGGCAGAAGTTCCTACATGAAAACTTTCGATGGCTTTCTGAAATACCGGATTCTGACGCAATCCACAACTGTTCCGTTGACAATAACCGCCACTGCCGCGGGTTCTGTACCCACCATAAAAGATTTGATTCCAGATGAATACAGAAATTTCTCTGACAAAGCATCGGGAAATTTACAGGTACACTTTGCCCGCAGTTTTAAAAAACTTGGATTCCAGGTTACTCCCGGTTATATTGCCACCGGTTATATTCCGGTTGAAAACAATAAATACTCATTTTTTACACTGGCTGCCTGTGGTTCGGCAAAACTGTCAAAAAAAGTATCTGTGAATCTGGAGTACCTCCACCGATTTGAAGACAAAATTGATTATACAAACCCGCTTTCGGCGAGCATTGATATTGACACGGGCGGGCATCTTTTCCAGATTTTGATATCGAACTGCCAGCAAATGTACGACCAGGCAATTATCACAAACCCTGCCGGCGACTGGACCGAAGGACATTTATTCCTGGGATTTAACCTTGTAAGAGAATTTAACTTTAAACAATATGAATAATGGAAAGAAGGAAATTTTTCAGAAATTTTGCGGTTGGCGGCAGTTTGCTTTTAACCGCTCCAATGTTGTTCAATTCCTGTTCAGGCGACGAAAGCGGGGGTGATAACAATAACAACAATAACAACAACACCGGCGGAATTACAGTGGATTTGAACAGTTCGGATTATTCAGCCTTGAAAACGGTAGGTGGTTTTGCTTATAAAGATGATATTATTATCATCCGGTCAACAGACACGGTTTATCTGGCATTGTCAAAAGTTTGCACCCACTCAAACTGTACAGTAACCTACAACTCCACCACCAAAGATATTCCGTGTCCATGCCACGGATCAAAATTTGCCACCACCGGGGCGGTAATAAACGGGCCTGCTGCCAGCCCATTAAAAGTTTACAGTGTGAAAGTAAATGGCAATACGCTCACAATCAGCTAAAATGCAAATAAAAGAATTCCGGGATCATTACATTTCTGTAACCATTCCGGAATTCTATATTTTACTGAAACCGTCAGTTTCTCAGTATTATTTTGGCCGAATATTCCCTATTTCCTGAAATTACACGGCAAATATAAATCCCGGGCTGAACTCTTTGCCCGAATTGATTTTCACCATTCCAGGTAATTTCATTTTCCGATGTTGTAACCGAACGAATCATTCTTCCATCAACAGAAAAAATGGAAACCTTTGTCTGCTCAAAACAGGGATTGTCGAACCTGATTGTAGTTTCTGTACTAAAAGGATTCGGATAAACCAAAAGCTGTTTTTCTTCTTTGACCAATAATTCGGTTTCATTTCCAACATAAATACTGTTGGCGCGTCCTGGTGTTCCGAAATCTGCCACCGAAGGTTTCCAATTCTCAGCCACCGCGTTATCAAAAGTATAATGTCTTAGCTCAAGTGTTCTTCCGGTACCATTGGGTTCAGTTGCCCATGGAGCAGTACTACCATATGCAACAGAATCGACCAGTATTCCATTATTGGTAAACAGTCTGACAAGATCTCCGGATGCTCCCAGCCCAAAGTTAAAATCTCCGGTTTTGTTTGCAACCGTTGGATGAATAGTACTGAAATTTCTGGTGGAAGCGCAAACAACCAAATATGCATTGCTTTTCAGTACTGTATTACCGGGAATTGTAAAAATATGGTCGTTTTCACTGTCTTTTATCACCCAGCCCGAAATATCGAGGTCGGCCCTGCCCCAGTTAAAAAGTTCAATCCAATCGCCGGCATCAGCATTGTCGGCCGATTTGTAATTTATTTCATTAATAACCACTGAATTTCCATCGTTTACAGTTTCTTCGAATACGGCTTTAAAAGTTGTGACTTTTGTAAGAGCCATCTCAATGGAATTATTCAGGTTTTTCGTGCCGTTTATTTCCCAATGGCTGAATTTATACCCCTGCTTTGGAACAGCCGTCAGTTTTATGGGTACATTCTGAAAGTATTTCCCTGTCCAGCTATCTGCCTGAATATTAATTGAATTCAGATAAATACCACCGGCTGCAGCCGGCGAGATTACCGTATTTACATCAAAAATACCGGCCCGGGTAAACTGTTGGGTAATATGATTGCGTACATAAACCGCACGGTTGTTGGCAAAAGTCCGCATATTTTGAACTGCCGAATTCCAACCTCCTTCAGATGGAACACCCCACCTCTGATAATGACGGTAAATTTCGGGCTGAATAAGATTGGCAAAACTGTCGATTTTTGCAACCACCAGATCAGCCTTAAAAGTGGTGTTCATCATATCAGCAAACCGGTTAATAAAGGCATTTTTAAACTTTGTATTTTCAGTCAGTTTTCTGAAAAGTAAAGTTGACCAGGGAGGATTCGGCCAGCCTGGCCCATTAGGTTCAAGGGCAAACTGAATGGTATTTAAGGTATAAGCATTTCCATTATATAACCCGAAACCAAAATCAGTATCATACATTATCCAGCGCCATTTCGAGCCTTCTTCCTGCACTTTCCAGTATTTGATGTTATTTCCGGGCCAGTCGCGGTTATCAAAATAAATTTGCGAAAGCATATAATCAATATAATTACTGATGTCGATCTGCCCGGCTATTACTTCATAATTGGCATCCGAAACGAGACTATTGGCATTCAGAAAGCTAATAAGTTCAAGATAATCTTCGTTGCTGCCCTCAACCACATTACTATTATTATCAAGAATATCAACTTTTTCCGGATCAACCCCATGATTACTATGAAGGAAGTTTTCATTAACCTTTTCTCTCAGATTGATGTGTCCCCAATATTTACCGTTCAGATATAAAATAACGGGTTCAAAAGCCTGGATGTCATTATCCATATCTTTTACCAAATCAGTCATAAATCCATCCCTGAAACGCGTGTAATCGTAATCATTGCCGGCGTTTCGGAGTACAAGCGATTTAAATGACGTAATTGCTTTTGAATGAAATAACTGAACCCCTTCGAGCGATGGATCACCATATTCATTTCTGAAAAACACAGCGAGTGACTTTTGTGGCCGTGCCCTGCTCCAGGCACCAAAAATTTTAATACCACAATTCAACGAAAAAATCCGGTTGCCATCCTTTCCAGCCATCTCAATTCCTGCCGGTTTTTCCCAGTCTTCCCAGAAATTGGCACCGAAATACGGATCCTGATTCTCATAAGAATCGCCCAGAACATAAATACCGGTTTCTTTATCCCACAGATTCATTGAATCGGTGGTAATGGCAATTACCGGCAGGGTAGGCTTTGCATCAAAAATAAAAGTGCGCGAGACTATTTTTCCGGGGGCCGCTCCCGGTTTAAACGCCCGCGCCCGTACCACCATGTTTTTATGGATATCGATCGGGCCCCTGAACTCCGTGCTGTTTTCATTCGGGTCAGATGCATCAAGGGTAAATCTGATAGTTTCTCCATCGGCAATACCCGAAAAACTTAACTTTTGGGGAGATGAAAGAAACATTTCGTTAATGGAAAAAACAATGTTGCTTTTCACAACTTCATTAACCATGGTGGTTGTATTCAGTTTTCCGGGAGTGGGTTCATAATAATATCCCCATTTACTGAAATCGCTTAAATTCCGGCCACAAGAGAATCCTGCCGGTATTATGCCATAGGAAATTGAATCAGAAATGGTACCATTTTTATGGGTGATGCTGACAGTTTCACCTTCGGATGACAGTTTAAAATTGGTGTGCGGGTACAATACCGGCATTTTAAAGTATTGCGACGAGGCCAGCGGGGTTGAGGTATTACTGATATAACCAACCGTAAAAAATGGTGTTCCCGACATATCAGTGGACCCAGAACCCGAATTGTGGATTTGTATCGCCAGTACATTCCCGGTGGGTTTTAACAGATTGATTTTGTCTGATATATCAAAAGCCTCCGGCCCTAAGCCCTGGTAAATGGTTGCTTCGTGCGAATATGGCGAAGTTTTATAGGTAACCGGCGTTCCGGGATCTCCTAAACCGGCCCTGGCAATCTCAGTTCCATTCAGATAGGCAACAAAACCATCATCGTAATCCATGTGCAGCCATAATGCTCCAATTTTATCCACATCGGCAAGGTTGAAAGTGGTTCGGATAAAAACAGAAACTGTACCATTCGGAAGTATGGTGTTATCATCGTTATCGCCAAAACCAAACCCTGATGGCCCCGATTTCCAGGATGTATCGTTAAAACCGGATGTTTTCCAGGATGAAGCTGGCTCTGATGTGGGAACCAGGTATTTCCAATTGTACCCCATGTCAATGATCGTGTTCCATCTGATTGGAACCTGTTTTTTATCCTTTCCGGAAGCATACACTAAAAATGGTTTCCCGGGCTCAAGCATAAATTCAGGAAATTGCCATTTCAGCAAATCCGATTTGCTTTCACTCAGGTAATAATCAGCCAGATTTACGGTTGTACTTCCGGTATTGATAATTTCAATCCAATCAGGAGTATCGCCATCCTCATCGTAAACCACATTCCGGTTTGACGACATCAATTCGTTGATTTTTAAATTCTGTGAATAAACTCCTGAGAATAGAAACAAGAGTAAAAAAGCCGGCAAAATTCGTTTTATCAGGTTCATGCATTGTTGTTATGTAAGGTTGCAAAACAACAAAATAAATGGTTGAAAGCAAAACAGATTGTGTTAAAAGGGTAAGTATAAAGCAAAAAAAAGACCCGATTGACAGGTCTTTTTGTATCATGGTGTATAATTTACTGAATTATTTCAAAGTCAATGATTCATTTGCTTTTGCAACAATATCGAAACTGATTTCAAATTCGTCATAAATCATGTTGTCGCCGAGACTTGCAAAGAATTTTCCCGAACCATAACGGATATCCCATTTTGTGCGGTCGATTTTTGCAGTTCCGCTGGCTTTCACAAGGTTTTTGTCAACATTGATTTTTGCCGGAAAACTGATTTCATGGGTGATCCCTTTGATCGAAAGATTGCCTTTTACGGTGTATTGTCCGTTTGCAGCAGGTTTTACCGAAGTGATTTCAAAAGTTGAAACAGGATGTTTTTCCACCGAAAAGAAATCATCCGATTTCAGGTGTCCAACAAATTTCTTGTTGTACTCTTCGTTGGTAAGATCGGTACAAACAATCGAATTCATATCCATGTTTACTTTGGCGCCGGTAACTGCATTTTTTTCAACATTAACAATTCCATTGCCTAATAAGAGGTATCCGGTATGTTCACCAGTAACTTTTTTCCCGGTCCAGTTTACTTTGCTTGCCTTTGTATCGATTTCAAAAGCGGGTTTTTCTCCCTTTGTGGTTCCTGCTAAAACAGTTGATACTGTAACAAGAACTCCTAAAACGATTGCAATTGATTTTTTCATTTTTTTCATTGTTTAATAATTTACGCAACAAAAATACCGCCTGCTAACGCCGAAAAAAATAAACAAGTTTAAGAAAAACACCTTTTAGTCTTTTTTTCTTGCCCTTTTTGATAAAATCTTGCTCAAAAACACCGGTGTCACACCCAGATATGAAGAAATATGATATTGTGGAAGCCGTTGAATCAGTTCAGGATGAATCCGCGCGAGTTCTTCGTAGTTTTCTTCAGCAGTATTTGTCAGTATGGAAACTAATCTTCGTTGCAAAAAAATGTACGACTTTTTGATGTACCGTACAAAAGTTGAAAAGTTGTTGGTGAGCAGGTTTATGTTTTCGTCGGAAATGGAATAAACCACACTTTTTTCGATGGCATCGAGAAAAAAAGCGGTTGTGGCGGGTGTTGACAGGTCGCCAATCCACTGGTTTTCGCGGGCAAACAAAATGTTAAATTCCTTTCCTGATGTGTCTATTACATACATCCGCAGCAATCCTTTCTCTACAAAATAATGGCGGGTGTTACTATCGCCGCTTCTGAAAATGATTTCCTTTTTTTTGAAAACTTCTTTTTGAAACGAATCTTCAATCAGTTTTCTCTCCCAATCGGTCAGTTTCCGGTTGTAGATATGTTCGTAATAACTGATGATTGTTCCGCACTTTTCCATATAAATTTGATTTGAGGTAAATGTAACCACGATTATCCGACTAATCAAAAATTTTGAAGATTTTGCCTTCTAATTTTCTCCTAAGCAGTTGTTGTTATTGGTATTTAAAAAGTCGCCTCGATCAAAATGCAAGTTTTATTTGCAACGATGAAACGGCAAACGCTGTTTTTTTCAAGTATTCACGTTGGGTCCTTCGTAGTGGTTCGAATAAATCCAGCAAACTAATCAAGTGCATCCTGACCAGTGAAGCAACAACTGAAAATGCCTTTT